>JAXDOV010000099.1:0-28056 GCA_034668705.1 Sphingomonadales bacterium | reverse complement strand
CGCCGATGATGAGATGGTCGACCTTGGCGACGAGGTGGCGCAGCACTTCGAGCTTCGAGGAGACCTTGGCACCGCCGACCACCGCCGCCACCGGCCGCTCCGGGTTGCCGAGCGCCTTTTCGAGCGCCTTCAGCTCGGCCTCCATCGCCCGGCCGGCGTAAGCGGGGAGAATGTGGGCGATCGCTTCGGTCGAGGCGTGGGCGCGGTGGGCGGCGGAGAAGGCGTCGTCGACGTAGAGATCGCCGAGCGCGGCCATCGCCCGGGCGAGCTCGGGATCGTTCTTCTCCTCGCCTTGGTGGAAGCGGGTATTTTCGAGGATGGCGACGTCGCCCGGCTTCAGGCCGGCGACTGCCGCTTCCGCTTCCGGCGCCTTGCAGTCGGGGATGAAATGCACCGGCCGCCCGAGCACGCGTTCATAGGCGGGGACGATCCGGCGGAGCGACATGTCGTCGCGCCGCTCTCCTTTCGGGCGGCCGAAATGGGCGAGCAGGAGGACGATCGCGCCGCGGTCGGCCAGCTCCGTCACCGTCGGCAGCGTCGCCCTGAGGCGGGTGTCGTCGGTCACCTCGCCATCCGCCATCGGCACGTTGAGATCGACGCGAACGAGCGCCCTCTTGCCGCGCACCTCCCCAAGATCGTCCAGAGTGCGGAAGGACGTCATGAGGCCGGCCTCGTCCGGAGGGAGCGCATGATCAGAGCAACTTGCCCATCGCGCCGGCCGTGTCGACCATGCGGTTCGAGAAGCCCCATTCATTGTCGTACCAGGAAAGGACGCGCACCAGCTTGCCCTCCAGCACCGCCGTCTCGAGGCTGTCGACGCTCGACGAATGGGGGTCGTGGTTGAAGTCGATCGAAACGAGGGGCTCGGTGATGTATTGAAGGATTCCCTTGAGGCGGCCGCTCTCGGACGCGGCGCGCAGGGCGCCGTTCACTTCCTCGACATCGGTGTCGCGCTTCGGCGTGAAGACGAGGTCGACCATGCTGACGTTCGGCGTCGGCACCCGCACCGCCGAGCCGTCCAGCTTGCCCTTCAGCTCGGGCAGCACCTCGCCGACAGCACGCGCGGCGCCGGTCGTGGTCGGGATCATCGACATGGCGGCGGCGCGGGCGCGGCGCATGTCCGGATGGATCTGGTCGAGGATCTTCTGGTCGTTCGTATAGGAATGGATCGTCGTCATCAGGCCGCGCTCGATGCCGATCGTGTCGTTCAGCACCTTGGCGACCGGGGCGAGGCAGTTGGTCGTGCAGGAGGCGTTCGAGACGATCAGATGCTCGGCCCGAAGCTTGTCGTCATTGACGCCGAACACCACCGTCAGGTCGGCGCCCTTGGCCGGAGCGGAGATCAGCACCTTCTTCGCGCCGGCCGTGAGATGCGCCGAAGCTTTATCCTTATCGGTGAAAAAACCGGTGCATTCGAGTGCCAGATCCACGTTGTTGGCGCCATGCGGGAGCTTGGCGGGATCGCGTTCGGCGGTGACGTGGATGCGTCTGCCGTCGATGATCAGATCGTTGCCGTCGGCGCGGACCTCGCCGGGATAGGTGCCGTGGACGGAATCGCGCTTGAACAGCAAGGCGTTGGATTTCGCGTCGGCCAGATCGTTGATCGAGACCAGCTCCAGCCCGCTGTCCTGCCGCTGGAGCAAGGCCCGCGCCACCAGGCGGCCGATCCGCCCGAAACCGTTGATCGCAACCCTCGTCGCCATGTCACTCTCCTCGTGATGTGAGCGCCGCAAGGACCTGCGGCACGATCGCCTCGGCGGTGAAGCCGAAGCGCCTGAAAAGATCCTCCGCCGGCGCCGAGGCGCCGAACCGGTCGAGGCCGATGCTGAGCCCGTCCGGCCCGACGTGACGCTCCCAGCCCAAGGTGGCGCCGGCCTCGATCGACACCTTGAGCGCGTCCCGCGGCAGCAGGTCGCGCCGATAGGCTTCCGCCTGCGCCTCGAACCGGCTCCAGCAGGGCATCGACACGATATCGGCGCCGATCCCCTGCGCTTCCAGCGCGTCGGCGACGGCGACGGCCAGCTCGACCTCCGAGCCGGTGCCGATCAGCACAGCGCGCCGCGCCGCCTTCGCCGCGCGCAACCGATAGGCGCCGCGGCCGCAAAGATTCTCCTCGCTCCGCTCGAGCCGGAGCTGCGGCAGATTCTGGCGGGTGAGCGCGAGCAAAGACGGGCCGTCGCGCCGCTGCAGCGCCAGCGCCCAGCATTCCGCGGTCTCGACCGCATCCGCCGGCCGGTAGACGTCGAGGCCCGGGATCAGTCTCAGGCTGGTCAGATGCTCGATCGGCTGATGGGTCGGGCCGTCCTCGCCGAGCCCGATCGAATCGTGGGTCATCACGAAGACGACCCGGATCTGCTGCAGGGCGGCGAGGCGGATGGCCGGCCGGCAATAATCGGAGAAAACCAGGAAGGTTCCTCCATAAGGAATGATGCCGCCGTGCAGCGCCATTCCATTCATTGCGCAGGCCATTCCGAACTCGCGGATTCCGTAATAGATATAGCGGCCGGAATAATCCTCTCTGGTTAGAGGATTCTGAGACTTCGTCTTGGTGTTGTTCGACCCCGTAAGATCCGCCGAGCCGCCGATCGTCTCCGGCAGTATGGCGTTGATCGCCTCCAGCGCCAGCTCCGAGGCCTTGCGGGTGGCGATGTTCTGCGGATGGGCGGCGAGCTGGTCGAGATAGTCGCTCTGCGCCATCCCCTCCGGCAGCCGCCCTTCCATCCGGCGGACGAACTCGTCCCGCTCCGGACTCGCGGCGAGGCGCGTCCGCCACTCCTCATGCGCCCCCGCGCTCCGCCGCCCCGCTTCGCGCCAGGCGGAGAGGATCGGCTCAGGAATCTCGAACGGTTCGCTGTCCCAGACGAGCTGCTTGCGGGCGGCCGCCACTTCCTCTGCGCCGAGCGCGGCGCCGTGCGTGGCGGACGTCCCCTGCTTGTTCGGCGCCCCCCAGCCGATGATCGTCCGGCAGTCGATCAGCGACGGCCGCGGATCGGCCAGCGCTTCATCGATCGCACGGCGGACGTCGGTGACATCGTGGCCGTCGCACGAGACGGTGTGCCATTCCGCGGCGCGATAGCGGCCGAGCACGTCCTCCGACCGGGAAAGGTCCGTCGAGCCGTCGATCGTGATCCGGTTATTGTCCCAGAAGACGATCAGTCGCCCGAGCCGCAAATGGCCGGCAAGCCCCGCCGCCTCGTGGTTGACTCCCTCCATGAGGTCGCCGTCACCGGCGATCACCCAGGTACGATGGTCGACGAGATCGTCGCCGAACACCGCATTCAGATGCCGCTCCGCGACCGCCATGCCCACCGCCATGCCGAAGCCCTGGCCGAGCGGCCCCGTCGTCGCTTCGATTCCCGACAGCATGAAGTTTTCGGGGTGCCCGGCGCAGGGGCTGTTCAGCTGCCGGAAGCGGCTGATCTCGTCCATTGTCGGATGCGCGTAGCCGGTCAGGTGGAGCAAGGCGTAGATCAGCATTGAGCCGTGACCGGCGGAGAGGATGAAGCGGTCCCGGTCCGGCCAGGCCGGATCGGCCGGATCGTGCTTCAGATATTCGGTGAACAGCGTGGTGGCGACGTCGGCCATGCCCATCGGCATGCCGGGATGGCCGGAATTGGCGGCCTGCACCGCGTCCATGGCGAGGGCGCGGATGGCGTTGGCGAGCAGTCGCGGTTCGACGGCCATAGGCTCCCTGGATCGGCGAGAGGATCGGGCTGATGCCCGCCGCTCCCTTTATCGGCGGAGGCGCGTGCGTCAACCGGCCTGGACGGCGCGCGGGCTCAGACCGGCAAGGCGATGGGCGCGCGAAGCTCTTGCCGGCGCCGCAGCGTCGCGAGCTGGGCGAGCGCCAGCAGACCGAAGACCAGCCAGCCATAGGCGCTGAGCCATCTCGTCACCTGCTGGAAGAGGCCGCCACGGGGCGCCGGATAGAGGTCGACATGGGCGAGACGGATCTGCCGGTGCGCCGCGGCATAGCGCATCTGCTCGAGCAAGGCCGGCTTGCCGCCGTAGAGACGGGGGAGTGCGCTCCCATCGATCACCGATTCGACCGGCACGCCGATCTGCCGGGCCTCCTGGTCGGGGTCGAAATAGCGCCAATGGCCGTCGACCCGCGCCGCCACCGCGAAATGGCCTGCCGCTTTTCCATCGGCAGTCGGCCAGCTCACCAGCACCGACGCATAGTCCATGCCGGAGCGCTTCAGCAGCTCCATGAAGACGATCGCCTGCTGGCTGCAGATCGCCCGGCGATGGTGCAGGATCTCGTCGGGCAGGACCGGCATGCGCAGGTCGATCCAGAATGAGCCGGCCGCCGCGGCCAGCCAATTGTGCCGGTAGTTGAGCAGCGACGGGCCATGAAAGAAGCGGTCGCGGACGAAATGGTCGATGCCGGCGGCGGTACGCGCCTCGCGCGACCCCCGCTCGCGCGCGATGTAGGAGGGCAGGATGCGGAGGGCGTCGTCGACCGTCCTGACGCCGGCGAGCTGCGGCTTCCAATCCTCGGCGAGCCGCGCCGGCACCGGTCTCGGCTGCACGGGCACGAGCTTGCTCGCCGCCGTCATCAGGGCGAAAAGGAAAAAACAGGCCGGGAGCAGGGCTCCCGGCAATTTGCGCGACCACGACATCACAATATTGCCCGGAGCGCCCCTATCCCGCCGGGATTCGCGTCCGCAATACCGTATTGTACCCGTTTCGGGCCGCTATCCGGCTCCACCGCCGCCAGGCGGAGCAGAGCGGAACAGGGCCGGCGCGGCCCTTCCCCGGGCACATTTCCTTCCCCGAGCGACCCATGCTATGCGGAAATCCATGGGGGACGAGAGGGTGATCGATCTGGTCGGACGCATCGATCGGGCGCTGGCCCGGATCGAAGCCGCCGCGACGTCTCCCGCCCCGGCGAACGCCTCCGCCGATGACGGCCGCGCCGCCGCGCTCGAAGAGGCCAACAATGCGCTGCGGGTCCGGCTCGAAAGCGCCATCGTCCAGATCGACCGGCTGATCGCGTCCGGGGAGACCGGCTGATGGCGACGGTCGACGTCGAGATCGCCGCCCGCCGCTACTCGGTCGCCTGCCGCGACGGGGAGGAGGAGCATCTCCGCTCGGTCGCCGCGATCGTCGACCGCAAGGCGCAGCAGGCGATCGAGGCGCTCGGCAGCCTCAGCGAGGTCCGCCAGCTCCTCTTCGCCTCGCTGCTGCTCGCGGACGAGATCAAGGAGCACCGCGCCGGCAATCCGCCGCCGCCCGAAGCCGCGCCCGACCCGCGCGTCGCCGACGCGCTCGAGCGCCTTGCCGACCGTATGGAGCGGCTGGCGCAACGGCTTGAGGCGGGTGGCACCGACGCGTGATTTTCCTTCCGATCGCGTCGCCGGGATCGCGCGCGTTGCGCAAGCCCGGCGCAGACCCTAAATAGGTACTTGACGGGTACTGCCCGGTACGAGCTCCTGAAAATCCCTGAGGCGTAAGACATCCAGGGGGCTGTCCCTAGCCGGGCCCTGGTCCGGCCTATATGGCCCCCACCTGACGTTCTGGCGTCAGAGGATATTCGAGCAAACGGCCATGGCGGTCCCGTCACCCCTCCAAGTCGCGAAGAGCGCGCTGCGCGCCGAGGCGCTCGCCCGGCGGCGCGATTATGCGCGCTCGCTGAGCCCGGAGCTTCGCGCCGCGCTCGAGCGCGATCTCGCCGACATCGTCCTGCCCCATCTTGCCGGCGCGCGGATCGTCGCTTTCTACCATCCGCTGAGGGACGAGATCAGCCCGAGCGCCATGGTCGCGCCGCTCGCAACGGACCGGCGCGCCGTCCTGCCCTGGTTCCTCGACCGCGATTCGCGGATGATGTTCCGCGAGGCGCCGGCGCGCGAGCCGAGCCCCTGGGGAGTGATACAGCCGCCGGCCTCGGCCGAGGCGCTGGCGCCCGACATCGTCCTGGTCCCGCTCGTCGCCGCCGACCGCAGCGGCACGCGCATCGGCCACGGCAAGGGCCATTACGACCGGGCGCTGGCCCATCTCCGCGAAGCCGGCCAGGCCCTCGCCATCGGCCTCGCCTGGGAGCCGCAGATCCTCGATCTCCCGATCCCGGCCGATCCCTGGGACGTCCGGCTCGACGCCATCGCCACGCCGAAGGAGTGGATCCCATGCCGGTGAAGCCGAGCTGGCGGAAGCCGGCCGGAATCTTCCTGATCCTGCTGCTGATCGCCGTCTGGGCCTGGCTGGTCGCGACGGTGGCGGACCTCCTGCCCGGCATGGCCTGGCCGGTCCGCGCCTTGTTCTTCGTCACGGCGGGCCTGGTCTGGATCCTGCCGGTGAAGCCACTGCTGCGCTGGATGGAAAAATAGGCCGGCCTGCCGTCGGCGCGCCTTCGAATTGCGCGGCGGATCGAACCCGTTTGTGGGGAAAATGGCGCGAGTGACGGGACTTGAACCCGCGACCTCCGGCGTGACAGGCCGGCGCTCTAACCAACTGAGCTACACCCGCGCGAGGCCGGCGAACTAGGCGCTGGTCCAGACCCTGTCAAGCAAGGCCAAGGCAGGTCGCGGATCCGTTTCAAATCGGCTTTGGGCAATAAAAAGGCCCCGGCGTCCCCCACGGCGCCGGGGCCTTCTTACGAGGTTGTCGCGCCCAGGATGGATGCTCGGCCCGACGGAGGATTTACTACCGAAATGGGGGTTAATAATTCCCTAAGCCGCTTTTTGCTCGAGCCGCGTGGCTGGCGCCGTCAGGTGCCGTGCTCCTCCGGCGGCGGGCCGGTCAGCGTCCCTTCCTCGAACAGGAAGCCGGCGATGTCGGGCCGGCCGGCGGCGTCCAGCACGGTCTTGACGATGATCAGCAGCGGCACGGCGAGCAAGGCGCCGGTCGTGCCCCAGACCCAGGCCCAGAAGCTCAGGGCGACGAGGATCAGCAGCGGGTTGATGGTCAGCCGGCGGCCGACGATCGACGGCGTGATCACGTTCGATTCGACCAGGTGCAGGCCGATGAAGCAGGCGGCCGGCAGGAAGGCGTACCAGGGGTGGTTGAACGTCATCAGCCCGCCCACGGAGAGTAGCAGCGCCGAAGTGATCGGGCCGAGATAGGGGATGTAGTTGAGCACGGTGACGATGCCGCCCCACATCATCGGCGTCGGCATGCCGAGCAGCCACAGGACGAAGGCGACGACGAGGCCGAGGATGATGTTCACCAGGGTGATCGTGCCGAGATAGGTCGAGGTCGCATCGACCATCTGCTGGATGGCGCGGGCGGTGGTCATGGCGCCGTCGAAGCTGGTGCGGGCGCTGATCGTGCGCCGGCGCATCCGGGTCCAGCCGGAAAGGAAGAAGAAGATGACCAGCACCGCGAAGAACATCTGCACCGCCGCCAGCGGCGCCGAGGTGGCGATGATGTCGACCAGCGAGTTCGGAGTCTCGACGGCGACGGTGCGGGTGGCGTGGTGGGCGGAGCTGAACTGCTTCAGCACGTCGTCGAAGAAGCGCTGGAGCTGCGAATAGACCCGCATCACCGGCGCCAGCGTCTCGCGGATGCGGCCGATCCTCTCCGGCAGCAGCCGCACCCAATCGGTGGCCGGAAGCACGATCGACGCGACGGCGATGTTGGCGACGCCGAGGAAGATGACGACGCAGATGAAGGCGGAAAGCGTGGAGGGAAGCCCCCGCCGCTCCAGCCATTCGAGCATCGGCACCAAAGCGATGGCGATCACCAGCGCCGCCGTCACCGGCATGAAGAATTCGGCGCCGGCGCGCAGCGCGAAGGGCAGCGCGAGGGTGAGGCCGGCGCCGGCGATCAGGGTCAGGGCCGCCAGCAGCCGGTCGCGCCGATAGGCCGTCACCTGCGTCTCGGCGATCTGCTGCTGCGGCTCGGCATGCACCTCCGGCGGCGCCTCCACCTCCTTGGCCGGCTCGTCTCCCTGCAACCTCCTCATTCCTGCTCCCCGGCCAAGTAGATTTTCGTTCCACGTCAATGGCTAACGTGCCATTAACTAATCCTTATCCCCCCGCCGGGCAAAGAGTGCGGCGAAACAGCTCGTGGGGGGCTTCAATGCGTTACCAGTCTCCGGGCGCCGAATCATCGGCGTTCGTGAAAAATGCTCTGCTTGCCGCGGCCACCGCCGCTTCGGCCGCCGCGTTTGCGGCGCCCGCCGAAGCCGCCGGCACCGCCGCCGGCACGACCATCAGCAACGTCGCCACCGCCACTTACGACCTGCCGGGCGGCGGCTCGGGCACCGTCCAGTCGAACGTCGTCACCCTCAAGGTCGATGAGCTGATCGACGTCACCGTCGCCTGGCGCGATCCTGCCGACGTGACCGGCGCCGCCGGCGCGACCGGCCAGGTGCTGAGCTTTACCATCACCAATGGCGGCAATGGCGACGAGGGCTATACGCTCGGCACGATCGCCAATCTGGGCGGCGACGATTTCGACCCGGCGATCGGCGCGATCGTCCTCGATACCAACGGCAACGGCGCCTACGATCCCGGCGTCGACACGGTCTACCTGCCCGGGGTCAACGACCCGCAGCTCGCGCCGGACCAGTCGGCCACGATCTTCGTCCTCTCGGCTTTGCCGCTGGCCGCCGCCGACGGCCATCGCGGCCGCGCCCAGCTCACCGCCGTCTCGAAGACCGGCACCGGCACGCCCGGGACCAGCTTCGCCGGGCTCGGCCAGGGCGGCGGCAATGCCGTCGTCGGCGCGACCGGCGGCAAGAGCGAAGCCGAAGGCTGGTACAAGGTCTCGAAGGCGTCGGTCGCCTTCCTCAAGAGCGCGGCGATCGCCGATCCGTTCGGCGGCACCAGCCAGGTGCCGGGCTCGATCATCACCTACACGCTCGCCACGACCGTCAGCGGCACCGGCAGCCTCGCCAATCTCAAGGTCACCGACACCATCCCGAGCGGCACGTCCTACAAGGCCGGCTCGCTCACCCTCGACGGCAGCGCCCTGACCGACGCCGCCGACGGCGATGCCGGCAGCTTCGCCGTCACCGGCGTCGCGGTGAGCCTGGGCACGCTCGCCTCCGGCGCGACCCGCACCGTCACCTTCAAGGTCAAGATCAATTGAGGAAAGGATTCGCGATGAGGATCTGGATCGCCCTGCTCGCCTTGAGCGCTCCCGCCGCCGCCTTCGCGGCCGGCCCCGACCATGTCTCCCTCGCGAGCCATGTCTTCGTCGAGCGCGTCAGGCCGGGGCCGGCCGGCAAGCCGGTGACGGTGCGTGAGGCGCCGGGCATCGTCACCCCCGGCGACAAGCTGGTCTTCGAGCTCGCCTATCGCAACGTCGGCGCCGAGCCGGCGACGGGCTTCACCATCACCGATCCGATCCCCGCCTCGGTCGCCTTCGCCGGCGGCGAGAGCGAGGGCGCTCTCTTTTCCGTCGACGGCGGCCGGAGCTGGGGCCCTCTCGCCTCGCTTCGGGTCGCGCGGCCGAACGGCGCGCCGCGTGCCGCGACGCCGGCCGACGTCACCCATGTCAAATGGGTTTTCGCCCGGCCGATCCCGGCCGGCGCGGCCGGATCCGTCAGTTTCAGAGGCGTTGTGAAATAGCCTCGCACCCGCTTCGGCGCCGGCGGGGGGGATTCGGCACCAACGGACTGATCGGAATGCAAGATGACCAGAACGAAGCGATTGCTCGCTTCCGCCAGCGTGCTGGCGGTAGCGGGCTTCGCGGCCTCCCCCGCTTCGGCGGCGGGAACGGCCGCGGGTACGACCATCACCAACACCGTCGCCGTCGACTTCAAGGTCGGCGGCGTCGCCCAGACCCAGCTGAGCGCCAGCGACAGCTTCACCGTTGATCGCAAGATCAATCTGGCGGTGGCGGAAGTCGGCTCGACGACGACCAGCGTTTCGCCGGGCCAGATCGCGGCGGTGACGGCTTTCTCCGTCACCAACGCGTCCAACGCGACGCTCGACTTCGCGCTGGCGGCGAGCCAGGCGGCCGGCGGCACCGCCGCCCATGGCGGGACCGATAATTTCAACCTCGGCAACGTCAAGATCTACGTCGATACCAACAGCAACGGCAGCTACGATGCCGGCACCGACGCGCAGGTCACCTATCTCGACCAGATCGCGGCCGATGCCAGCGTCACCGTGTTCGTCGTCGCCGACGTGCCGCTCGGCCGTTCCACCGGCGACGTCGCCGACGTCCGCCTCACCGCCACGGCGGCGGAAGCGACCGCGGCCGGCTCGCTCGGCGCGACCGTCACCCAGACGGCCGGCGCCAATACGGCGGGCATGGATACGGTCTTCGCCGACACCAATGCGGGCGGCAACGTCGCCGGCGACGGCGCCGCCTTCGCCGACGACGATTATACCGTCCTGGCGGCGGCGCTGACGGCGATCAAGACCAGCACGATCGTCAGCGATCCGGTCAACGGCACCACCAATCCGAAGATGATACCGGGCGCCGTGGTCGAATATTGCATCGCCGTCGCCAATGCGGCGGGCAGCGCGACCGCGACCAACGTCAGCCTCGCCGATACGCTGCCGGTCACGACCACCTATATGGCGGCCTTCGGCATCAAGGTGGACGGAACCGTCACCGGCGCGACCTGCAATGCCGACGGCGTCGCCGGCGGCAGCTTCGGGAGCGGCGCGGTCGCGGGAACGCTCAGCAACATCGCGGCCGGGGTCACCCGGACTCTGGTGTTTCGCGTCACCGTGAACTGAGGCGGACGGAGGAGGGGTCGGCGCGGTGCGTCTTCCCCTCCTCCCCCCGAACATGGTCCGTCTGACCCGATCTTTCGGGGCGCTGTCCCGCGCCCTCGGAGCGGCGCTCCTCGCGCTCGCGACGCTCGCGCCCGCGGGCGCGGCAGGCGTCGAGTCGGTTCGCACCGTCTCCAACATCGCCCAGATCGAATGGGACGAAGGCGGCGAACGCCTCCGGCTGTCATCGAATCGAGTCGACATCGTCGTCGACACCGGCAGCAATTCAAGCTTCTCCCTCACCGCCTATCATTTCGGCGGCGGCCCCGGCACCGAGGCGCTGAGCGCGCCCGCTCCGATCTGTGCCGGCGCCGCCGGGCCGGTGCCCGTCGCCCTCGCGACCGCCTGGCGCAACGAAGCGCTCGCTCCGGCGATCGTGACGCCGGCGACGCAGGTCCGCGCCGGCGAGCCGCTCTTCTTCCTGCTCGATTACGCGGCCGGCAATCTCGACCCGACCCGCGTCGACACCGTCACCGGCGTGATCCTCGCCAAGAGCGGCGACCGCGAGACGCTCACCGTCACCGAGACCGGACCCGACACCGGCAAGTTCGCCGGCTACATCCAGACGGTGCCGGGCAACTCGCCTCCCGGCGACTGCCACCTGGGGGTCGTCCCCGGCGACAAGATCCTGGTCGAGAGCCTGAAGACAGGCAACCAGACGCCCATCGCCACGGTCGAGCTTGGCGTGCTCTTTGATCCAGATGGGATCGTTTTCGATAGCATCGATGGTTCGCCAATCAACGGCGCCAAGGTCACCCTGGTCGACCAGTCGACCGGTGCGCCGGCCGAGGTGTTCGGCGACAATGGCGACGCCCAATTTCCGTCGACGGTGGTGAGCGGCGCCAAGGTCAGCGACAGCAGCGGCGCCGGCTACGACAATGGCGCCGGCGGCTATCGCTTCCCGCGGGTGCGGGCGGGCCGCTACCGGATGGTGGTCGAGGCTCCGGCCGGCTATCATGCCCCTTCGGAGCGAAGTCCGGCGGAGCTCGCCCTGCTGGTCGGCCCCGACGGCGCTCCGTATCAGATCGACACCGCCTCCTACGGGGCGGCTTTTGCCGTGACCGGCCCGGCCGGCGTCTGGGTGGCGATCCCGCTCGACAAGATCGGCAAGCCGATCGACCTGTCGAAGAAGGCCGACAAGGGCGAAGCGGCTCCCGGCGACACGATCGTCTACTCCGTCGTCGTGCGCAATCCCGATCCGAGGGTGGTGACGAGCGCGATCACCCTCACCGATCGCTTTCCGGCGGAGATGCGGCTGCGCGCCGGCACGCTCAGGGTCGACAGCCGGCCGGCGACGGCGCGCTTCGCCCCCGACGGCCGCAGCTTCGACGTCGACGTGCCGCCCGTCGGCCCCGGCCGATCGGCTTCCGTCTCCTACGGCATGGAGGTGCTCGGCTCGGCGAAGGACGGCGAGGCGGTCAACCGCATCCAGGGCCATGACGACAAGGGCGCGACCAGCAACACCGCCGACGCGACCGTCCGCATCCGCCGCGACGCCATCGCCGACCGCGTCACCATCGAAGGGCGCGTGAGCGACGGCTGCACGGCAGGCGCTCGCGGCCTTGCCGGCGTCAGGATCATGATCGAGGACGGCAGCTACGCCGTCACCGACGGAGAAGGCCGCTATCATTTCGAGGGCGTCACTTCGGGCACCCATGTCGTGCAGATGGACGATACCAGTCTCCCCATCGACCGCGCCGCCGTCGACTGCGCGCCGGACACGCGCTCGGGCGGCCGCGCCTTTTCGCGCTTCGTCGACGGGCGCGGCGGCGACCTCAAAAGGATCGACTTCCACGCCGCGCCCGCCCCGGCCCGGGCACCGCGCGCCGCGCCGGGCGAGGCGGGGGCGGCGCGGGCCCGTCCGGCGCCGGCGAGCGATGCCGCCGCCGCCGGCGCCGAGCGCGACTGGACCGAGGGCCAGCAGCCGGGCATCGGCTGGCTGTTCCCCGCGCCCGACCACAATCCCCGGGCGCCGATCGTCCGCGTCGCGATCAAGCATCTGACCGGGCAGAATGTGAAGCTCTTCTCCGGCGGCCGCCCGGTCGACGCCGTCGCCTATGACGGCGAGAACAAGAGCGGCGACGGCAGCTTCGCGGTCAGCATCTGGCGCGGCATCCCGCTGGAGACCGGCGCGACCGAGCTCAGCGCCGAGATCCGCAATGCCGACGGCACGCTCGCCGGGACCCTCCACCGGACCGTCCGTTACGGCGCCAGCCCGATGCATGCCGAGCTGCTGCGCGACCGCTCCTCGCTGGTCGCGGACGGCGTCACCCGGCCGGTCTTCGCCGTCCGCCTGACCGACCGCGACGGCCGTCCGGTGCGCCACGGCCTGGTCGGCGATTTCGCGGTGCCGGAGCCTTATTATCCCGCCGTCGAGGCCGACGCCCAGCAGGCGCGGCAGCTCGCCGGCCTCGAACGTGCCCGGCCTTTCTGGCACGTCCAGGGCGACGACGGCATCGCTTATGTCGAGCTCGAGCCGACCACCGCCTCGGGCTCGGTCAGCCTCCGCTTCACCTTCCGCGACGGCGCGACCAGCCGCGAGCAGCGGCTCGACGCCTGGCTGGACCCGGGCCAGCGGCCGTGGACGATCGTCGGCCTCGCCGAGGGCACGATCGGCTATAACCGCCTCGACAACCGGCTTGAGGCGCTCGGCGCCGAGCATGGCAAAATGCTGACCGACGGCCGTCTCGCCCTCTACGCCAAGGGCCGGATCCGCGGCAAATGGCTGCTGACGCTCGCTTATGACAGCGACAAGAAGAAGGAGGAGACGCGCTTCGCGGGCGCGATCGATCCGAACAGCTATTACACGATCTACGCCGATCGCAGCGAGCGGCGCTACGACGCGGCGTCGATGAAGAAGCTCTATCTCAAGCTCGAGCGGCCGCAATTCTATGCCCTGTTCGGCGATTACCAGACCGGCATCGACGAGCCGCAGCTCGCCCGCTACGTCCGCGCCTTTACCGGCGCCAAGGCGGAATATCGCTCGGCGCGGGTCTCCGCCCTCGCCTTCGCCGCCGACGCCCCCGGCACCCACCGCCGCGACGATATCCAGGGCAACGGTCTGTCCGGCCTCTATGCGCTCGGCGCCCGCAACATCCTGCCGAACAGCGAGCGCATCGCGATCGAGGTGCGCGACCGCTTGCGTTCGAACCGGATCGTCGAGACGCGGCTGCTCACCCGCTATGTCGATTACGAGATCGACTATGCGGCCGGCACGCTCCGCTTCCGGGAGCCGATCCTCAGCCGCAATTCGGAGCTCGACCCGCAATTCATCGTCGCCGAATATGAAGTGGACGGAATCGCCCGCACCCATCTCAACGCCGGCGGCCGGGCGAGCTGGCGGACTCGCGACCAGAAATTGCAGGTCGCCGCCACCGGCCTCCACGATGCCACCGACCAGGGCAGCACCGATCTCGCCGGCGCCGATCTGCGCTACCGGCCGGACGCGTCGACCGAAATCCGCGCCGAAGCCGCGGTGAGCCGCAACCAGGCGGCGACCGGCGCGGCGGCGACGGCGGCCGGCACGGCGACCGCCTGGCTGGTCGAAGCCGAGCATCACGGGCCGCGCTACGACCTGCTCGCTTATGCGCGCCAGCAGCAGGCGGGCTTCGGCCTCGGCCAGCTGAGCGGCGCCGAGAACGGCACCCGCAAGATCGGCTTCGACGGCCGGGTGAAGCTGCTCGACGCTCTGTCGCTGACCGGCAGCGGCTGGATCGAGGATTATCTGGCGAGCGACGCCCGCCGCGTCGCCGCCAGGGCGCTGCTCGAATATCGCGGCCGCGATTTCTCGGCGCGCGCCGGCCTCACCTTCGCCGACGACCGGCTCGCCAATGGCGGCTTTGCCCGCTCGACCCTGCTCCAGCTCGGCGCGACGAAAAGGCTGATGAAGAACAAGCTCGAGCTCGACGCCCAGACCGAGATCCCGATCGGCGGCGATGAGGGCAGCGTCGATTTCCCGGCCCAGCATCGCTTCACCGCCCGCTATGCGGTGGCCAGCGGCATCCAGCTGGTCGGCGCCTATGAGATCGCCAAAGGCGACCAGATCGACGCCCGCACCGCCCGGATCGGCTTCGACCTCCAGCCCTGGGCCGGCGCGAAGATCGCGGTGACCGGCAACATGCAGAACATCGCCGAATACGGCCCGCGCAGCTTCGCCGCCTTCGGTCTGTCGCAGTCGGTCGCGCTCGGCAGGCATTGGTCGGCCGACGTCTCGCTCGATTCCAACAAGACCCTGACCGGGATCGATCCGTCGAAGGTGCTGAACCCGCTCCATCCGGTGGCGAGCGGCGGCTTCGTCGGCAATGGCGGCCTCACCGAGGATTTCACCGCCGTGACCGCCGGCGCCACCTACCGCGCGCGGCTGTGGAGCGTCACCGGCCGCGCCGAATATCGCGCCGGCGGCGCGGGCGACCGCTACGGCGTCACCGCCGCTGCGCTCCGCCAGATCGGCGACGGCAGCGCCGTAGGCGGCGCCCTCGACTGGTTCACCGCCAAAGGCAAAGGCGGCCAGGAAACCCGCACCGCCAATCTGCAGCTGAGCTGGGCCCACCGGCCTGCCGGCAGCGCCTGGTCCTGGCTCGAGAAGCTCGACCTGCGCGAGGACATGGTGCAGGGCGCCGTCGCCGGCCAGCCGGGCCCGATCGGCGCCCCCTTCACGATCAGCGGCGACGCCCGCTCGCGCCGTGTGGTCAATTCCCTTTCGATCAATTACGCCCCGGACGGCGGCAGGGAGATTTCGATCTTCTGGGGGTCGCGCTACGTGGGGAGCAAGCTTGGCACGAACGACGATGTCGGCGGCTGGAGCAATCTGGTCGGCCTCGATCTCCGCCTCGATCTCGGCAAGAGCGTCGATCTCTCGCTCGCCGCCAGCGTGCGCGAGGGCGCGGGCGCGCGCTCCTTCGGCTATGCAATCGGCCCCAGCCTCGGCCTCAAGCCGTTCGACAATGGCTGGATCTCGCTCGGCTGGAACCTCATCGGCTTCCATGACCGCGATTTCGAGCAGAGCCGCTATACGCGCGCCGGTCCGTACGCGACGATGCGGTTCAAGTTCGACCAGTTGAGCCTCGCCGGGCTCGGGATCGGCCGCCCGTGACGATGCGCCTCCGCTTCCTCGCGCTGGCCGCCTTGCTGGCGCCGTGGGCCGCGCCCGCGGCGGCGAGCTGCAGCGCCGCCAACACCTACAATTTCTCCTTCTCGAACCAGGCCGCGGCGACCCTGAATTACGCCAACAGCTATACGTACACGGCCTCGACCAGCGGCGGCGCGAACCAGAATTTCACCACCAGCTTCTCCACCAACGGGCTCACCAGCAGCGTGGTCGGCGGGGCGCAGATGCCGGCGATCAGCACGCTTCTCACCACCGGCACGGGCGGCCGGACCCTGATGATCGGCGGCACGTTCAGCGGCCGCACCGCGAGCATCGCGGGCGCGACGCGGGTGATCCTCACCACCTTCACCTTCGCGACGCCGATCCGCGACCTCTCGCTCACCGTTCACGACATCGACTATGCGAACGACCAATATCGCGACTGGCTGATGGTGACCGGGGCGAACGGCGCCTCGACCTACACGCCGGTGATGACGACGCCGTTCGGCACCAACAACACGACCGGCGGCACCGCCGGCAGTTCGTCGCTGACCCTCGGCCCCACCGGCGCCCCCTACAATCTGACCGCGCAGCAAGCGGTCGGCACCGGCGCGAGCGCGAACAACAATTCCAATTTCGGCGACATCGCCATCAGCTTCGCCCAGCCGGTGACCTCGGTCACCATCCGCTACGGCAATTATCCTTTCAGCGCCGGCGAATCGAATACCGGCCAGCAGGCGTTCGGCGTCTCCGCGATCAGCTTCTGCCCGATGCCGAGCGTCTCGACGGCGAAGACGTCGGCGCCGCTCGGCACGACCGGCGCGGCCCGCTTCAACGCGCCGGGTTCGGACGTCGTCTATACGATCACCGTCACCAACAATGGCGGCAGCCCGGTCGACGCCTCGACCATCGTCCTGACCGACACGCTCCCCGCTTCGGCCAGCTTCTACAATGCCGATTTCGACACCAGCCTGCCCGGCGCGGACCCGTTCTATCTGACGGCCGGATCGAGCGGGGTCACCCTCGCCGCCGCCAACGTCACCTATTCCAACAACGGCGCGACCTACGGCTACACGCCCGCGGCGGGCTATGACGGCACCGTCAAGGGCGTGAAGTTCTCGCCCCAAGGCACGATGGCGGCCAATTCGAGCTTCACCGTCAAATATCGCGTGCAGGTCAAATAATGGTGCCCCCGGCCGGAGTCGAACCGGCACTCCTTGCGGAACTCGATTTTGAGTCGAGCGCGTCTACCAATTCCGCCACGGGGGCACGGCCCGGCTGCTAGCCCAGGATAGCGGCCCGGCGCAATCCGCGCAATTTATGCCCCGCTAGAGGTGGAAGTCTGCGGAGGTGATCGTGTGGCCGTCGCTGACGGTGACCAGCAGCTCGAAGTCCGACTCGCCGTTGCCGTCGACGTCGCCCTGCACCAGCCAGATCGGACCGGACGAATTCTCGAACCGGAGCTCGCCGGCATGGTTGCCGAAGGCGGAGGTGCCGATGAAGCTGAAGGCCTGGTCGCCGGCGATCAGGCTGTTGGCGTCGATCTTCGACAGATCGATGACGTCGTTGAGCGAGAAGTCCTGGATGCCGTCACGCCCCGCGAAGGTCGATTCGGCGAGGTTGCGGTAGAGGAAGAGGTCGTTGCCGCCATTGCCGGTCAGCGTGTCGTGGCCGAGGCCGCCGGAGAGGATGTCGTTGCCGAGGCTGCCGGTGATGCTGTCATTGCCGGCGCCGCCGAAGACGCGGAAGCTGCCGTCGAGCTCGGCCGAGCCATTGAACGTCAAGGTCTCGGTCGAACGTAGCGACGCCGCGTCCACCGTCATCTGCTGGCCGGCGCCGACGTTGCCGTCGTTCATGGTGAGATCGTAATTGTAAATGGTGCCGAGCGCGCCGAACCGCGTATCGCTTGCCGACACCATGCCGATATTCTCGATGCCGACCAGCTGGGTGGCGCCGAAGGCGATGGTGTAATTGCCGCGAAGGCCGAGCTGGTCGGTGCCGCCCGGGCCGCCGTCGACATGGTCGGAGGCGCCGAACTGGCCGCCCTCGCCGAAATAGAAAACGTCGTTGCCAAGGCCGCCGGTCAGAGTGTCGGTGCCGCCGCCGCCATAGATGAAGAAGCTGCCGTCGCGCTCGGCCGAGCCGTCGAAGGTGAAGTCCTCCCCCGCGCGTAGTCGGTTGGCGTCGACGATGAACTGCACGCCGGCCGCGACATTCTGGTCCACCATCGTGACGTTGTAGTCGTAGGAGTTGGTGCCGGGGTCGCCGAAGCGGGTGTCGGAGCCGGGCAGGATCGCCAGCGACTCGGTGTTGACGACATTGACGCCCAGCGTCAGCGGCAGCGTCCAGTAATCGCCCTGGATCGCGATCTGGTCCCTGCCGGTACCGCCGTCCACCTGATCCGCGCTGGTCAGCGCCGCGCCGAACAGGATGACGTCGTTGCCGTCGCCGGCGAAGGCGATGTCGTCGCCGCCCTGCTGGAGCTTGATGAAATCGGCGCCCGCGCCCGATTTCATGACGTTGTTCGCGGCGTTGCCGATCAGAATATCGTTGCCGGCATCGGTGGTGGCGTTTTCGATGGTGACGCCGTTGGCAATCGTGAAGCCACCGTAGATGCCATAGGCGTAGGACACCCAGCCGCCGCCGCCATATTCATATTGCAGCGATGCAGGCCGCAGGTCGATCGTCGTGTCCCTGGTGCCGACATATTGGATCTCGTCGGTCCCGCCCGCATCCCAGATCGAGCTGAAATAGGTGCCGATCGCGTTGACGTCCTTCAGCATGTAGACGTCGTTGCCCGTCGCCCAATCCTCGTTGACGCCGTATTTGTCCTGGATGGCGGCGATGTCGAACGCCATCAGGCTGCCGAGATAGCCGTAGCCGCCGCTGGTCGGCGCATTGCCGTAGGGCGAGCTCTGCCAGCCGTCCTCATAGGACATCATCGTGAAGACGCCCTGATTCAGATTGTAGTCGCCGGTCGTGTAATCGGCGACGCCGGTCCCTTCCGGCTGGACCCCGCGCATGATGCCGGAATGACCGCCATTGTCATGCGGATGGGCGAGGCCGTGGCCGTGGCCGAATTCGTGGATCAAGGTCGTGTAGGAGAAGCCGCCCTGCTGGAGGTCGGTCGCATTCCAGCGATAGTCGCCCGAATTGAACTGGGCGAGGCCCTCGTCCGACTCGTCCGGCGGGCTCATCGAGCCGAGCAGGGAGATGCCCGGCCCCGGCGTGCCCTGGTAGCTGGTATAGATGAAGTCCGCCTTCGCCCTGTCGTCGACCTCGAGATAGACGATGTCGGCGACCTTCTCGAACTCGTGCAGCGCCGTCATCACGGCGGTATGCTCGAACGCCTGGACGCCGACGGCGGTGATCGTCGCGGGCGGCAGGCCCGGGTTGGTCGGGTCGTTCGAGACGAACACGTCGCCGGCCTTGGCGAAGTAGATGGTGACGACGTTCTTGCCGGTGATGTTCACGCCCTGGGCCGCGGCGAGCGCCGGGATGTCGAGGGCGCTGGTATAAACGGGCGTCCCCTGCGGATTGCCGGTATTGCGGGTGCCCTCATTGCCGTCGGGGTTGCGGGCCGACTGGTTGACCTTGTTGACCTGGGTCCCCCAGTCGATCGCGTAGAGCGGGCTGTTTACGTCGTAATAGGGATGGTAGATGCTCGGGTCGTTCGGGTTGATCTCGCGCGCGAAAAGCTCGTAGTCGCCGACGCCTTCGCCGGTCGAGCTGCCGTCCGCGGGGCTGTTGTCGAAGGCGCGGGCGTTGACATAATAAGTGCCGGTCACCTGCGCATTGAAGGTCAGCAGCGCGTCGAAGCCGGAATTGACCGCATTGGCGGGCGTGTTGGCGCCGCCGTCGGCGCTGACGATCAGATGGCCCGTCGAATCGTAAAGCTCGATATAGGAATCCGGCAGCGGCACCGCGTTCGGCCCCCCGGCATAGCCGTACATCCCGATTTCGTAGGAATGTCCCGCCACCAGATCGACCTTGAAGAAATCCTGGTCTCCGATCGTGTCGATCGTCGAAATCGTGTGGGGCGCGTCGACCGTCAGCGTCGCATTGCCGCCGATGCTGTCGGGTTGATTGTCGCTCGTGACGATAAGGGCGACAGGGGCCGGAGGCTTTATGTCGCCGATCCCGTCCTGGGGAAGCGCCGCGGTCAGCTTCAGGAAGGCCGCCGTCTTGCCGGTGAGGTCGAACACGAACCCGCTCGCGGCGGCCGCGGTTTCGGGCGCGAATAGCGAGCGGGTGGACGCAAAACTCGTACGGCTGCGGCTAAGCGGCATCACAATATCTCCCGGGGATCAGGGCAAAAGGCCGAGAGGCAGGCGAGGCCCCGCCGCGACGGCAGGGCCCTCGGCAATGTTCGCCGCGCCGTCAGGCGTGACGCCTCTCGAAGGAGGTTCGGAATGAAGCGGTGGCGGCGATCTTTTCGGGGGGCGATTCAGCCGAAGCCCTGGCCCCTCGTCGCGTCACAGGCGTCATTCACGACCTTTCGCATGCTCGAAGGTTAACGGAAGTTAACCTTCGGCAGAACTGCCGGCCCGGCGCTTGGTTCCGGCGGTCGTGAAGGGTGGAGCGGGCGTGGCGCCCGCTCCACGAGATTCAGGCGAAGACCGCCGCGTCGACGCCGCCCTTGGGATCGGCGCCGTAGCGATTGGGTCCCTTGGTGCCTTCGAGGAACATGAAGACGAGCAGGGTGAGGCCCAGACCCAAAGCGATGAGCATGCCGAGCGTCACCAGCAGACCGCCCATGGAACTGCCGGATGCGGCCATCGCGCCTCCGAGGAAGGCGATGCAATAGCCGACGAGGGGCGCGAGCACCCACCAGCCGGTCCGGTTGGTGTCGTGAAGGCGCCGTACGGCCACCGCAATGCCGGGAATGATCAGGGCGAGCATGACCAGGGAGAACAGAGCGCCGACGATCATCATGCCGCCCCCGGCGGCCATGGCCGATCGGGGATCGCCGGTCATCAGCGCAGCCCCGCCGATCATCATCAGCAGCACCCAGAAAGCGATATCAAGCAGGACAATGAACAGAATCCACATCCAATATTCCATCCGGCGCGAACGGCCGGAAAAATCGGCGTACCGCCTGAGCGGCATGAACATATATTCCATGGCTACTCCCCCATTGGCCGCGTCATGCGGCGGCGGGAGCTTCCTCCTTTTCGGCCGCGGGATCAATCGTCCTTGCGCGAAGGTTGCGAAACCGCCGCCCCTCGGCTACAGGCGCCGCTCCCCGTTCATGGTCATCCCTGGAGGCGTGAGCGCGGGCGTATTTCTAACCCAAGTTTTGGAGACATGCATATGAGCGAACAGCTTACGCTGTCGGCCGAGACGCGCGAACGGGCTGGCAAGGGAGCCTCCCGTGCCGTGCGTCGGACAGGCCGCGTCCCCGCCGTGATCTACGGCCAGAAGCAGGAGCCCCTCTCGATCCACGTCGAGGAGAAGGCGCTGGTGAAGATGCTTTCGACCGGCCACTTCATGAACTCGGTCGTGATGATCGACGTCGCCGGCGGCCAGTCCCGCACCCTGCCGAAGGATGTTCAGTTCCACCCGGTGACCGACCGGCCTTTGCATGTCGATTTCCTGCGCATCGCCGAGCACAGCACGGTCACGGTGAACGTGCCGATCCGCTTCGTCGGCGAGGACCGCTCGCGCGGCATCAAGCGCGGCGGCGTCCTCAACGCCGTCCGCCACGAGCTCGAGCTGGTCTGCGACGCGGCCGGCATCCCCGACGAGATCGAGATCGACCTGTCCGGCCTCGACATCGGCGATTCGCTCCACTTCAGCCAGGTGACGCTGCCGGAAGGCGCCACGTCGGCGATCACCGACCGCGACTTCACCATCGCGACGATGGTGCCGTCGTCCGGCATGAAGATGGAGGCCGAGGACAGCGCGGCCGAGGCGGCCGCCGAAGCGGCCGCGCCCGACGTGCCTGTGGTCGGCGAAGACCAGGGCGACGACGCGCAAGAAGGCTGATGTCCTTCCTGGGCTGGCTCGGCGGCTTGTTCGGCGCGCGCGCCGTCGAAGTGCCGGGCCAGCCGCTCGCCGCTCCGGAAGTCGAGGATTGGGGGGAGCTGGTGCCCGTGCAGATCTGGGTCGGCCTCGGCAACCCCGGCGCGCGTTACGCGATGCACCGGCACAATGTCGGCTTCATGGCGATCGACGCCATCGCCGAAACGCACGGCTTCGAGCCGCCGAAGAAGGCGTTCCAGGGCTGGGCGCAGCAGGGCAGGATCGGCGGCGAGCGGATCCTGCTGCTGAAGCCCGCCACCTACATGAACGACAGCGGCCGCTCGGTCCGCGCCGCGATGGACTTCTTCAAGAAGGACATTGGCGACGTCACCGTCTTCCACGACGAGCTCGATCTCGCCCCGTTCAAGGTCAAGGTGAAGCTCGGCGGCGGCACCGCCGGCCATAACGGCCTGCGCTCGGTCGAGGCGCATCTCGGCAACGCCTTCCGCCGCGTCCGCATCGGCATCGGCCATCCCGGCCACAAGGACAAGGTGACCCATCACGTCCTCGGCAATTACGCCAAAGCCGAGACCGACCGCCTCGCCGACCTGCTCGGCGCCATCGCCGCCGAGGCCCCCTGGCTGGCGAAGGGCGACGACGCAAGGTTCATGAACGAGGTGGCGCTGCGCTTGCAGGACGCCGGCTAGAGGCCGCCCCAATCCTCGCCCTCGCCGATCGGCATGCCGGGCGGGACGCGGGGAAGACGGCGGGGATCGGCGGCGGCCTTGTCCAGCGCCTCGCGGTCGCCGAGCAGCCGGCCGAGGCCGCGGCTCCACTCCGCCTGGACGCCGGTACCGGCGGTGCGCACGAGTTGGGCGCCGAGACGGTTGAGGCGATCCGACAGAGCGAGCGCCAAAGTCGGCGACAGGGAGGTATCGCGCTGGAGGCGGGCAAGGGCGAGGATGCCGGTGGTCGAGATCCGGCGCTGGACGGCCGCATGGGAAGGATCGAGCCCCGGAAAGGCGAGCAGGCGGGCGAGCAGCCGGTCGATCACCTCGCCGGCGCCGGGCGATTGCGGATCGGCCTGGTTCTGGATCTCCAGCCGGTTGAGCCGCGCGGGCGCCAGCAGGTCGGCGAGAGTCGCCGCGGCGCCGAGCTCGGTCGCCGCCAGCGGATCGAAGACCGGCCCGCCCGCGGTCGGGAAAATCTCGATCTGGGCCTGGCGGTCCGCCTCTCCGGACCAGCCGGCGGAGAGACGCGGCACCAGGGCCGCCGGCACGGTCAGCGCCGCCGGGCTGAGCGTCGCCAGCAGGGCGTCGAGCGCGCGCCGCTGCGCCGCCGGCGGCACCGGCCGCATGTCGTCGCGCCCGCCGCCGCGCAGCGAATAAGCGAAGTCGACGCCGCCGAGCAGCTTCGCCGCCGCCTCGAGCTGGTAACGGTGGAGCAGCCAGATCGGCACGAAGGCGCGGCGAAGGTCGGCGAGCGGCGCGCCGGGGGTCAAAGCCTCCGGCCCGAAGCGCGCGATCGCCGCGGCGCGGACCTGCATCATCCGCTCCAGCTCGGCAGCCGGATCGGCGGCATCGTCCCACAAGCTGCCCTGGGGATGGGCGGAATCCGCCGGCCGCGCATCGTCGTCGGCGACGAAGCGAAGCCCCTGCCCCAGCGCCGTCGCCATCTTCGCCTGCCCTTCCGCATCGCCGCGCGCGCCGTAGAGCCAGTCGACGAGGAAATCGTCCCAGCGGCCGATGCCGGCGCCATAGGCGTCCGACAGATCGGGCGCGCCGCCGGCAAGGCCGATGCGCGGCGCCGGATAGTCCATCACCGAGGTGCGGCCCTGGCTGCTGGCGGCGAAATTATGGGCGAAGCCCAGCGCATGGCCGACCTCATGCGCGCCCAATTGGCGGATGCGGGCGAGCGCGACCCGGATTGGATCATTGGGTCCGCCGGTGCCGGTGCGGGCGGCGCCGACCAGGGCCTGATAGATGATCATGTCCTGGCGGATGCGGAGCGAGCCGAGCAGCACAATGCCCTTGATGATCTCGCCGGTGCGGGGATCGGCGATCGCCTGGCCGTAGGACCAGCCGCGAGTGGCGCGGTTGACCCAGTTGACGACGTTGTAGCGTATGTCGAGCGGGTCGGCGCCTTCGGGCAGGATCTCGACCCGGAAGGCGTCGACATAGCCCGCCGCCTCGAAGGCCTGCGCCCACCAGGAAACGCCCTCCCTCAGCGCGGCGCGGATCGGCTCCGGCGCCGCCCGGTCGACGTAGAAGGTGATCGGCTTCTTCACCGCCGAGCGCGCCGCTCCGGGGTCGGTCTTTTCCAGCCGGAAGCGATTGGCGAGCTCGTAGACGATCGGGCTGCCCAGCGGCTGGGCGAAATCGACCACCTGCGTGCCGAACGTGCCGGCACGCGGATCGAAGCGGCGCGGGACGTAGCCCGGCTCCGGCAGCCGGATCAGCGAATGGCGGATGGTGAAGCTGAGATTGCCGTCGACCGGGGCGATATTGTTGACCTCGGCGGTCGGCTGGGCGGAGACGAAGGTCAGCCGCCCCTCCATCTCGATATTGTCGGGGAAGACGCGGACGAAATTGGTGTCGGCGACGCTGAGCTCGGGCACCAGGCGGAACTCGCCGCCGCCGCCCTGCTTCAGCGCGCCGGCGATGTTGACGTCGTCGCGGGTGAGGAAGGTCGAAATGTCCACCAGCAGCCGCCCGTCCGGCTGCTCGGCGGCGACGTCGCCCATCCAGATGGTGGAGGTGGCGAAGGATTGGCGCACGCCCTCCTGCTCGGCGGCGGAGGCGCCGCTGGCGCGGAAGCGGGGATTCTCGATCTCGGCGACGATCTTCTTGCCGATGCGGCGGAAGACGAGCAGCCGCGACCCGGTCGACTGGGCGCGGTCGAGGCCGATCGGCGCCGAGCCCAGTCCGGTCTCGAGCGTGGTCAGATAGATGAAGCGGCCGGAAATCCCCGCCGCGTCCGGCGCCGGCAGCGACAGCAGGACGCGCCCTCCCTTGCGGTCGACATGGACCGCGAGCAGCCCGTCCTGCTCCTCGCTGTTCCTCAGCACCTGCTCGGCGGTGGGCGGAGCGGCGGGCGGCGCCGGCGGCGGCGCCGCGGCGACCGTCAGCAGGAGCAGAGGCAGGCAAATAAGGCGGAGCTTCATGTCGGCGCTTTCCCTCGGATCGGCGGCCACCCTATGGAGCCGTTTCGGGCCTGTCGAGCGGCCGGTCGGTGCGGAACTGGCAATCGGGCGCGCCAGCCGCTAATTGCCCGCGAAGCTGCGCCGCCGGACGCCGGCGCCTTTCACCTCACGGAGTAAAAATGGGTTTTCGCTGCGGGATCGTCGGGCTGCCGAATGTCGGCAAGTCCACTCTGTTCAACGCGCTGACCGAGACGGCGGCGGCGCAGGCGGCCAATTATCCCTTCTGCACGATCGAGCCCAATGTCGGCCGCGTCGCCGTGCCCGACCCGCGGCTGGACCGGATCCGCGAGATCGCCAAATCGGCGCAGGAGATCGAGACCCAGCTCGAATTCGTCGACATTGCCGGCCTCGTCCGCGGCGCCTCGAAGGGCGAGGGGCTCGGCAACCAGTTCCTCGGCAACATCCGCGAGGTCGACGCGATCGTCCACGTCCTGCGCTGCTTCGAGGGCGGCGACGTCACCCATGTCGAAGGACGGGTCGATCCCGTCGCCGACGCCGAGACGGTCGAGACCGAGCTGATGCTGGCCGATCTCGACAGCCTCGAGAAGCGCGTCCCCAATCTGGTCAAGAAAGCGCAGCAGGGCGACAAGGAGGCGAAGGTCCAGGCCTCCGTCCTCGGCCAGGCGCTGGACCTGCTCCGCGCCTCGAAGCCGGCGCGGCTCACCCGGCCGAAGGACGAGGAAGAGAAGAGGGCGCTGGAGCGCGCCCAGTTGCTCACCGCCAAGCCCGTCCTCTACGTCTGCAACGTCGACGAGGGCGACGCGGCCGCGGGCAACGCCCTCAGCGCCCGGGTGTTCGCGAAAGCGGCGGCGGAAGGCGCGAAGGCGGTGGTGATCTCGGCGGCGATCGAGGCGGAGATCGCGACCATGGACGCGGCCGACCGCCCCGAATTCCTCAAGGACCTCGGGCTCGCCGAGACCGGCCTCACCCGCGTCATCCGCGCCGGCTACGATCTCCTCCACCTCATCACCTTCTTCACCGCCGGCCCGAAGGAATCGCGCGCCTGGACGGTCGGCAAAGGCGCGAAAGCGCCGCAGGCCGCCGGAGTCATCCACACCGACTTCGAACGCGGCTTCATCCGCGCCGAGACCATCGCCTATGACGATTACGTCGCCTTTGGCGGCGAGGCGCGCGCGCGCGAAGCGGGCAGGCTGCGCTCCGAGGGCAAGGATTATGTCGTCCAGGATGGAGATGTGATGCTGTTCCGCTTCAACGTCTGAAGCAATTTCCAACAACAAAGCAGTGGCTGGCGCCCGGCCGCGCTTGGGATCATAATGAATGTCGGTCGGTGCGGAGACTCGCCTGCCGGCGGCTTCGCTCCTTCCATAAGTGGGGAGGACGACATGACGATCAAATCCTGCGGCGCAGCCTGTCTCGGAGCGGCTTCGCTCCTGCTCTTGCCGACGGCGTCTCATGCTCAGCAGCACGCTTTGTCGGTTACCAACGACGTCGGTCATCTGATCGGCTGCAGGATCAGGCGGGCGGGCAGCGCCGTCGCCGACGACATCACGCTCCGTGCCGGCCAGGTCTGGACCCAGAGCTATTCGGGATCGAAAGAGCGCATGATCCGCTGCGACGGGAGCTATTCGAACTGGCAGGCTCTCGCCTTCGATCGCCCCTATCGCCTGGTGCAGGCCGGAGGCGAGCGGATCCTCGCCCAGCCGATTGCGTCGCGCTGACCGGTCGCGGCCCGCCCGCCAAAGCGGGGCTGGTCCACCGCCGGCGGCTGTGCTTAGCCGGTCCGGAGGCAATTGAGCGGCAGAGCGCCGCAGGCGTCTCGCCACGGTAACGGATGCAAGAGACAAGCGCCCGATGATCACCCGCCGCCAGTTCGTCACCGGCGCCGCCGCGGCGGCCGTCGGCGCTCCCGCCCTCCTCCGAGCTCCCATCCTCCACGCCCAAAGCGGCGGTTACACCGCCTTCCCGTTCAGCCTCGGCGTCGCCGCCGGCGACCCCGCGCCGGACGGCTTCGTGATCTGGACCCGGCTCGCGCCGGAGCCGCTGGAGCCGCATGGCGGCCTGGCGATGGCGCGGATGCCGGTGACCTGGGAAGTGGCGACGGACGAGCAGTTCCACGCCGTCGTCGCCCATGGCGAGGAGATGGCGCGGCCGGAGCTCGCCCACAGCGTCCATGTCGAGCTGGCCGGGCTGCTGCCGGACCGGCTCTATTGGTACCGTTTCCGGGCCGGCGGCGAGAAGAGCGTCGTCGGGCGAGCGCGGACCCTGCCCGCCGCCGCCGCCAGCCCGCAGGCGCTGCGCTTCGGCGTCGCCGGCTGCCAGCATTACGAGGACGGCTTCTACGCCGCCTATCGCCACGTCGCGGAGGAGGATCTCGCCTTCGTCTACCATTATGGCGACTATATCTACGAAGGCTGGGCGAGCGGCATCGAGACCAGCCACAGCGGCGAGATCGTGACTCCGGTCCGCCGCCATGCCGGCCAGCGCTGCTACGACCTCACCGACTATCGGCGGCGCTACGCCCAGTACAAGACCGATCCCGACCTCCAGCGCGCCCATGCCGCCCATGCCTGGTTCGCCACTTTCGACGACCATGAGGTGCGCGACAATTGGGCCGGCGACAGCGACACGACCGACACCCCGCCCGAACTGTTCCGCACCCGCCGCGCCGCCGCCTTCCAGGCCTGGTACGAGCATATGCCGGTCCGTCGCGCCCTGTTCCCCCAGGGCGCCTCGATCAGGGCGTGGCGCGGGGCCCGTTACGGCGACCTCGTCTCCTTCGACTTCCTCGACACGCGGCAATATCGGACCGGCCATCCCTGCGGCGACGCGTTCGTGCCGCCCTGCCCCGCTCTGGCCGATCCGCGCGCGGCGGTGCTGAACGCCGAGGAGGAAGCGTGGCTGGTCGGGAATCTGGCGCGGCCGCAGGCACGGTGGAGCTGCATCGCCCAGCAGGTGATGATGATGGCGCTGGACCGGCGGATCGAAAACGGGCCGGCCCCGATCCTCAACATGGACAGCTGGGCCGGCTATGAGGCGCCGCGCCGGCGGCTGCTGGCGCGGATGCGCGGGCTCGACAATATCGTCGTGCTGACCGGCGACGAGCACCAGAATTTCGCCGGCATCCTCACCGACGGCGACCGGCCGGTGGCCGTCGAGTTCGTCGCCACCTC
>JAXDOV010000098.1:0-4555 GCA_034668705.1 Sphingomonadales bacterium | reverse complement strand
CTCACCGCCGGCACCGCCCACCTCGCCCCGGTCGGCCGCGAGCTGCTTCCCGCCGAGGAGAAGGGCTTCGTCGACAAATACGGCTATCGCCCGGTCGCCTTCCGCGTCGCCACCGGCAGCGCCGGCTCGCTCGGCAAGACGGCGGCCAGCATCATCATGGTCGACAAGGACAATCCGATCCGCTGCCTGACCCTGCAGCAGCTCGATTCGATCTATTCGTCGACCCGCCGCCGCAGCGGGCCCGACATCACCAATTGGGGCCAGCTCGGCCTCACCGGCGCCTGGGCGAACCGGCCGATCCATCTTTACGGCCTGAAATCGCCCAACGGGATCGAATGGTATTTCAAGATCCAGGTAATGAAGATGGGCGATTATCGCGACGGCATCGAGTTCGTCAAAGGGCGCGGCTTCACCCATGCCTTCAACGTCGCGGCGGAGGACATGGAGCAGCATCCCGGCGGCCTGACCTACGCCCTGCTCGCCAATCTGAGGCCGAACACCAAGGTGGTGCCGCTCGCCAGCGAGCCGCGCGGGCCGTGCGTCGCGCCGACCGTGCCGAACGTCTACAACCACAGCTACCCGCTCAGCCGCTACGTCTACATCTACGTCAACAAGCGGCCCGGCGTTCCGCTCGAGCCGAAGGTGCGCGAATTCCTGAAGGCGGTGCTGAGCCGCGAGGGCCAGCAGCAGGTCGCCGCCGACGGCGTCTACCTGCCGCTGATGCCGTCGGTGGTTTCGGAAGAGCTGGCCAAGCTCGCGACGATGTAGGGATGCGTTGACGGGAAGGGGTGCGGTGCCTGCGGGGACCGCGCCACTTTTTGTGCGCGTCATGATCGGTCGATGGGTGCTGGATTAAGACACCCCTGGGTGATTCGGTCCGTGCACGAAAAGCTCAAACGAAAAGGGCCGGAGCGTATTGCGCCCCGGCCCCCGCGCGGTCCGCTTGCAATGCCCTAGAAGCGGAAGCGCCCGGTCAGAGTCGCGAAACGGGGCGTCCCTGGCACCAGGTTGATGTCGCCGGTGAAGCCCGCGCTCTCGATGTAGCGCGCATCGAACAAATTGGTGACCTTGAGCGTGAAGTCGAGAGTCTCGACGGGCTTGTAATAGATGCCGACGTCGACCGTGGTATAGGCCTTGAGCGGCAGCGTACCGTTCTCCGGCCGCGGGTCGACCGGCTTGCTCGGCAGCAGGCCGGCTCGCTTGCCGATATAGGAGACGCCGAGGCCGAAGCCGAGATTGGCGAGCGCTCCGTTCTGGATGTCGTAGCGGGTCCAGAAGTTGAGCGCATCGTCGGGCGAGTTGGTCTCGCGCGCACCGACCTGATAGGCGGCGCTGGAGCGCGTGATCCGCGCCTTGGTGTGCGCATAGCCGCCCGTGATCGTCCAGCCGGGGATCGGGGTAGCGTTGAGCTCGAGCTCGACGCCGCGAGAGCGCTCGGCGCCGATCTGGGTCGAGCAGGTTCCGCTCGCGGGGATCAACAATCCCTTGGCGTCCCGGGGCGCATTCGGCGGGGGCGCGGGGAAGGTGCCGTTGGCGGCGCCGGTGTTGAGCGCCGCCTGCGTCGGGCAGGTGAAAGTGTTGAGCACGTCGTTCTTGAGGATGTTGAACCAGGCGCCGTTGAGGCTCAGCCGGTGCCGGAGCAAATCCGTCTTGAAGCCGATTTCATAGGATTTGGCGAAGGTCGGCTTGAACGGATTGAAGCCGTACACGTCCTGCGACGCCGCGGCCTGTGGCACATAGGAGGTGCTGTAGCTGGCATAGAAGCTGATCTGGCGGGTCGGCTCGATGATCAGGCCGGCGAGCGGCAGGGTCTTCTCGTCATATTTGTGGGTGATGCCGGCAGGCTTGCGCAGATCCTGGATGGTCTGTTGCTCATGCGCATAGCGTATCCCCCCCATCACCTTCAGCCAGCGCGTGATCGCCACCAGGTCGGATGCATAGAGGCCGATCGAGTTCTGCGTCGTGTAGCGCCAGGTCAGGTTCGCCAGCGTGGCGCTCGTGTCGAGCGGAAACGAGCTGAGCGGGGGCGCCACGCCAAGCACCGGATGATAGATGTCGATATCGAGCGACGTGCAGGCCGGGGCCACGCAATTGTAGAATTGGGTGCGGTCGAGGCTCGCGGTCTCCTTGCCGCCGCCGCCGCCGAACAGCATCGTATGGTGAATGCCGAACGTGTCGAACTTGGCGGTGAAATTGGCGTCGACGAAGCTGTAGGTGCGCTTGTTCTCCTGACCGCGGGCGCGGCGGGTGAGCGTGGTCAGGGGCGCCGTCGTCTTGAACCCGTTGACGTCGAAATTCTCCTGCGTGTCCTTATGGTCGACGTAGCGGTAGCCGAGATTGAACTTCACGTTGTCGCTGAAGTCGTGGGTGAGAAAGACGTTCGCCGTGAGGCCGCGCTCGACCAGATAATCGTTCGGCTCCTGATAGACGGTGTCGATCGGCGCGATCAGGCTGGCATCGGCGTTCGGCGAGACCAGATAGGTGTCGTAATGCGTCTTCACGCGGCGATACTCGCCCTGAACGGTGAGGCGGGTGCGATCGTCGAGCTTGAAGGTCAGCATCGGCGCGAAATAGATCGGATGCTCGTACGAATTCTTGCGGAAGCCGCGGGTCGAGCCGATTTCGCCGACGACGCGATAGGCCAGCCAGTTGGTGATCGGCCCCGTCGAATCGACCGAGACGGTGCCGCCGAGCTGGCGGCCGAACGGACCGATGCCGGCGGTGCCGCGCACCCCGATCTCGTTGAACGAATGGAAGAGCGGCTTCTTGGTGACGATATTGATGAAGCCGCCCGGCTGCGCCTGGCCGTAGAGCACCGAGGTGGCGCCCTTGACCAGCTCGATATGGTCGGTGCCCACCGTCGGCGGCGATCCGAAGCGCACGGAGAGGCCTGGAAGGCCGTCGGTGAGGATCGCGTTGCGGTCGTTGCCCGAGGTCTTGAAGCCGCGGAAGGTGATGTCGTAGCCCGTGTTGCCGGCGCGCTGGATGCCGGTCATGTAGCGGTAGAGGTCGGAGACGTTCTGGGTCTCGATCGCCTTGAGGAAGTTGCCGTTATAGGCGTCGACGCTGAACGGGGTATCGAGCACCGGAATGTCGAGCTTGGTGGCGCTGCTCGCGCCGGTGTTCACGAAGCGGCCGCGGACGACGATTTCGCCGCTCTGCTCCGCGGCATCGACGGTCTGATCGGCGGCCGCGGGCGCGGCGCCGGGCTGGGTGCCCTCGGCGGCGGCCTGGACGCTGGCGGGATCGGCGGCCGGCGGCGTCGCGGGCGGCGGCAATACGGGTGCCGGCGGCTGCGCATAGGCTGGGAATGCGAATAAAGACGCGCCCGCGGCCAGCAGGACGGCGCGAGTGCGGAGCCGCGCGCGCGGCCGGTTGCTGGTGGGCATGATCCTCTCCCCTATAATTTGATCCAGGGCTAGGAGCGCTTCCTGTCGCCAACCTGTCACATGCAGGCGCACGGCCCCGGATAAATCCGTTTCGGGGATATTTTTCCGGAGGGAGCGGGAGCCGGAATCGCAGGGCGGGAGCCGCCCGCGCGCTCACGTCGTTCAGGCCGCTTCGGCCTCCAGCTCTGGCGCCGGCGCGCCGCCCTCGCCCTCCAGCGCGGGCAGCTCGACGATCACGCGCAGCCCGTGCGGCTTGCGCGGCTCCGCTCTGATCGAGCCGCGGTGAAGGGTGACGATGCTGCGCGCGATGGAGAGGCCGAGGCCGGCGCCGCGGTCGCCGATCCGCGCCGGGCCGAGGCGGACGAAGCGGTCGAAGACCTGGCGGCATTGGGCGCGGGTCAGCCCGGGGCCTTCGTCCTCGACGCTGAGGCGCCAGCGAGCGCCTTCGAAGCGCGACGTGAGGGTGACGAGGGTGCCGGGAGGCGAGGCGTGAAGCGCGTTGCCGAGCAGGTTGAACAGCACCTGGCGCAGCCAGCTCCGCTCGATCGCCACCCGTCCCCGACCCTTCATCACCAGCTCGAACCGGTGGCCGCCATGCTCGGCCAGCGCGGCCGCATCGTGTGCATAGGCTTCGAGGAACGGCGCCGGATCCTGCACGGTCAGATCGAAGCGGATCGCATTCGCCTCGGCCCGCGAGAGGAACAGCATCTGGTCGATGAAATTGTTGAGCCGGTCGATCTCCTCGATCTGCTCGAAGGCGGCGTCGCTGTGCCGGCCGCCGGCCTTGGCGACCGATTCCGAATGGAGCCGGATCAGCGCCAGCGGGGTCTTGAGCTCGTGGCTGACCTCCTCGCTGAACCGCTGCATCTGGCCGAAGGCGCTCTCGATCCGGTCGAACATGCGGTTCAGCAGCTCCGTCAGCTCGCCGACCTCGTCCTGGACGCGGCCGAGCGGGATGCGCTCCGCCAGATTGTCGGAGCCGATGCGCTCCGCGGTATCGCGGATGGCGCGCAGCGGGGCGAGCAGGACGCGGCTGAAGGCGCGCCCGACGAAGATGCTGAGGATCAGCATCACCACCACCAGCCCCGCGCCGATGGCGGTGAAGGCGCGCATGCCGTCATGGACCCCGCGCGACGAGGTCGCGACCGTGACGTCGTAGGGCGGCA
>JAXDOV010000097.1:0-17301 GCA_034668705.1 Sphingomonadales bacterium | reverse complement strand
GCCGGCGTCCGCCTGCCCTTCATCCCGATGACGGCGAAGCGCGTCACCGGCATCGTCAGCCGCGGCGGCTCGATCATGGCGAAATGGTGCCTCTCCCACCACAAGGAGAGCTTCCTCTACACGCGCTTCGAGGAGATCTGCGAGATCATGAAGGCCTATGACATCGCCTTCAGCCTCGGCGACGGCCTCCGCCCCGGCTCGATCGCGGACGCCAATGACGAGGCGCAGTTCGCCGAGCTGGCGACCCTGGGCGAGCTGACCCAGATCGCCTGGCGGCACGACGTCCAGGTGATGATCGAGGGCCCCGGCCACGTGCCGATGCACAAGATCAAGGCCAACATGGACAAGCAGCTCGAGGCCTGCGGCGAGGCGCCCTTCTACACCTTGGGGCCGCTCACCACCGACATCGCGCCGGGCTACGACCATATCACCAGCGCGATCGGCGCGGCGATGATCGGCTGGTTCGGCACGGCGATGCTCTGCTACGTGACGCCGAAGGAGCATCTCGGCCTCCCCGACCGCGACGACGTCAAGGTCGGCGTCGTCACCTACAAGCTCGCCGCCCACGCCGCCGATCTGGCGAAGGGCCACCCGGCGGCGAAGCTGCGCGACGATGCGCTGTCACGCGCCCGCTTCGAATTCCGCTGGCGCGACCAGTTCAACCTGTCGCTCGATCCCGACACCGCCGAGCAATATCACGACCAGACCCTGCCGGCGGAAGGCGCGAAGACGGCGCATTTCTGCTCGATGTGCGGGCCGAAATTCTGCAGCATGAAGATCACCCAGGAGGTGAGGGATTTCGCGGCGAAGCAAAATTCAGGCGCGGAGACGTTCCTCGCTGTTCAAGAAACCGAAGCCGGCATGGCTGTAATGAGCGAGCAATTCCGGGAGCGCGGCGGCGAGATCTACGTCCCGGTGGATTGATATGCCCACGGCATACCTCACCACTGAGCTGGTCGACGGCATCGATCCACCTGCCCAAGGGGAGATTTGGTTCGCCGACAACCACCTGAAGTACTTTGGAATCCGGGCATGGGCGGGGAAGAAGGGTGGCAGCACGGCATACGCGATCCGACTGCGCGACCAGTTCGGGATCCTTGTACGTGAGACATTCCGACCCGATCGGGACTACCCGTATTTCCCTTGGGAACGCGCTTGGGACAAGCCCCTCGGCCACTTCTTAGAAGCTGCGAGATTCTGGGCCGGGGACCGCATCGCTTTGCACCGAGGCGAGCCGACGTCGGCGGATCTACGCGATCGGGCATGGCGACGGCGCAAGATGAAGATACTCGCAACAACGATCGGCAATGCGATCGAGCGCCGCCTGAGGGAGCTCAGCCGTCGCTCGAGCGATCACCCTTACCTCGACAACATCCGGATTCTTGTGGGCGACCACATCCCTCAGGCCGTTCTCGACGCTATGTTTCGTAATGTGCCCGTGAGGCAGCTGGCGGATGCGGTATCAAATCGGGCTATCAGCTACGGGAACGTGAAGGTCCTGCGCGCATTCGTGGGCGCCGTTTTCAAGCAGGCTGCCGGCGAATTCGGCCCGCTTCATTGGAAGCTGGAATCGATTCAGCGGAGGTGCGCCCGCCATCTAGACTTGCGCAAGGCGCCGCCATATCCGCCGATCCTGCAGATCACGGCGGCTGACTTACGAGCGGTTCTTTCAAGCACTGGAAGCCGACCCTTGCTGGCAGCCAGCTCTGGCAATCCGACTCTACTTCGATACCGGAGCCAAACTGCAGCAGGTTCTACGTGCTCGATGGTCGGACATTGTAGATGGAACCTGGTTCCCATTTGTGCCGAATCAGCGAAAACTCTGGTATGAGTGTCGTCAGCGCTTGGGGTCCGAAAGCGCCAGGATTCTCGGATTAATCGAAGATCGCCATCGCGCCGACGGATTGGAGTCGCCGTACCTGTTTCCGTCGCCTGCCGATTCTGCGAGCCCAATCAAAACCGTGCAGCGTCACTGGCGGCGCTATTGCGGCACATTCGGGTGGGATGGATTGCCGATGTCGCACGTGGTGTTGCGTCATCGGCCACGCGATAACCCCAGCTATTCCCTATTCTTTTACCGCGCCTACCTCGGCTTTGACAGGCGGACAAACGGCATCCCGGCTGTGTCCAAAGTTGGAAAACGTCGCGCAGATCTGTCAATCAACGCAAGCACTTACAGATAGAGCAGAAGTCTTCGGAAAATTTAATCGCTTGAGCCCGCTTCGACTTGGCCACAGGCTGTGGGCTCGTCAGCAAAGAGCCCGACCGTAATGCCCACTGTTCTCCGCCAAGATGGCTACCGCTTCTACTTCTACAGCCATGAGCCCAACGAGCCGCCTCATGTTCACGTCGACAAAGCCGAAGCGACCCTGAAGGCGTGGCTGGCTCCTGTGCACCTCGCCAAGGGCAGCGGCTTCCGTCCGCACGAGATCAATGCCATACTGGGACTCGTCACGGAGCACGAGGCGACGCTTCTGGAGGCTTGGCATGAATTTTTCGGTGAGGGTGACTGACGAGCGCGTAGCCAACGTTCGCTGCAGTGACCACAGCCTCACGGTTGATTTGATGGACGGTCGAACCATTTCCGCCCCCCTCGCATGGTATCCGCGGCTCCTAGCCGCGACGCCTGAGCAGCGGGATCACTGGGAGCTGGCGGGTGGAGGCTTAGGGATCCATTGGCCCGATATCGACGAAGACCTCAGCACGGAGGGCCTCCTTCGAGGAGCGCCAGCTTCCAAAGCTGCCTAGCTTTGTCAGTCGAGTCGCGGGGAATCCGGAATTCCCGACACTACGTAATGCCAGCTTGCAGCGGCACAAACCGGGCCGCGCCCTCTCGGACGCGGCCCGTCCCTTATCAGCAGCCGCAATTCTTTCAGATGCAGGGATTGCAGCGGCAGCCGCCGGTCTTGCAGGTGCAGGCGGGCCTTGGCGTTTCCGGTCTTCGTCATGGCCGGCCGCCCGCTCGCCTCTAACTGCGACGTTTGTGTCGACGCTGCTGCGCTATGCAAGTCTCTCCTCAAGCTCATCCAGCGAGACGCTGCTTCCGTCGATGAATTCCGCAGCCCGCTCAACATCGGCGTCGGCATCGAAAACCCACCGGGCCCCCATGGCTCCCGGCTCGAATGAACTTGTAATACCGATTGCCTGGCTGGGCAGGCCGCGATCAACGATAACAAAATCTTTGATCAAATTTGCGGCAAAAGCCTCGTTCTCGTCTGCAATAAACACCTTTGCAGTAATGAATGCCTCACGAGAATGGTTTCGCATAATTGCGAGATGCTCTGCCGCGATCTGATTGACCGTGGAAAACATAAAAACGCGGGTCACGACTGCTTGATTTTTCTGAAAGGCTTCTCGATGTGCCTTAATTATACTTCCACTGCTTTGCACTTGAGCCCAGAATTCCATGTATTCCTGGTTTGAAGTCGCAAATATAGATCGTCTCGCGTTTCTATAGAAATGTCTAAGGATTCTCTCGTAGTTGGCGGAATCGGTCTGGAGTGTACCTATTGCCCAGCGTCCCGACGCCTTTTGAAAGCCAGCGACTTCGTAGATCATTTCGTCATGAAAACTCGGGTTTATGTACAGCAATGCGCGCCTAATATTATCCACGGTGGCTAAAAGACACGATTTTAATTCGTGATGGTCGATGTTGATATCCACCTTATCTGCTTCAGCAAGGGCTTTTGAAAGCTCTGCCATTTTTCGCTCTCGCTCCGTCAGCGCGGCCTCCAGCGTCTCTATCCTCTCGATTCGAGAACTCTGCGCTTCAACGATGCGAATTACAGCCACGGCGACGATCGTTTCGAGAAAAAGGACAGCTAGCCCCATTTCCGCGCGGTAGCCGGGCTGTTCTGACCCCGTCGCGATGAGGGCGACGCAGACCAGATATGTCAGAAATATCACGCCGAAGATCAGTAGATAGGGCGGATTTCGTCTGAGCGAGTCGACAATAGCCAAAAACACACGCTCTTGGCCTCGGTTTCCGTTGCGCGGGGTCCTTGCCATGTGTCGCCTCCCACAAGCTCTATTCGTCACTATCATCGATAGAACACCAAGAACATGGGGAGCAAAATTAATGGGGCGTAGGCTCAACTGGCCTTTAGGGGGCGCCTTTTGACTCGTCCACAGCCAGCCTGTAGGGCTGCCGGACAACATTCCTAAGACCAAGGTCAGGTACGCTGGCACCATCACCTGCTTGGTTTTCCCGGGAACAGCATTTCCGGGGGCACAACACCTAATTTGGATTCCCCGACCGAAACCGGGCCGCGCCCTTCCGGACACGGCCCGTTCCGTTCAGCAGCCGCAATTCTTGCAGGTGCAGGCGGGCTTGGCGTTTTCGGTCTTCGTCATGGTCATTCTCCTTGGCTTGCCTCGTGGCGAATCACCTTCTACCCTCCGTACCGTGGTACGGAGTAAAGCATGAAAGATCGCGTCCGGAACGAAGCCGTCGGAGCGGCGCCGAAGAAGGTCCCGCTCACCATCGCCCGCCTCGGCGCGGCGGCCGGGGTCGGCGTCGAGACGGTCCGTTATTATCAGCGCCGCGGTCGGCTGCCCGGCACGCGAGGAGCGTGACGGCCGTCACGGCCGGCCGCGCTTTCGATCGCTATTCTCCCGGCAGATTCAAGGCGGGAGAAAGCCCATGACCGACAACAACCCCTTCGCGCGGCGCAATGACGAACAGGCCGTCGAGGGCGAACCGGAAGTTTACGTCTTCGGAAACGGTCATGTCTGCAAGACCGACACGCTCGGCCATGCGATGCCGCGCCAGAGATCGGTCACCGAGCTCGTCGTCGACGCCACGGGTGGGTTCATCCCCCTCTGGGATCGAAACGTCACCTTGCGCTGGCGATTCCAGGAACAGTCGCTTGGCTCCTTCCGTGATCCAGAAGCGGCCAAAGCCGCGATTCGCGCGCTTCTCGCGGAGGCGCTGGTGGATTGGGGCAATGCTTGCCCGATCCGCTTCAGCGAAAAGGACGAAGCCTGGGACTTCGAGATCGCCGTTCGCAACAGCGACGACTGCTCGGCCGCCGGCTGCGTTCTCGCAAGCTCCTTCTTTCCCGATCAAGGCCAGCATGAGCTGCTCATCTATCCAAAAATGTTCACGCAGGATCATCAGGAGCAGAAGGAGACGCTGCTCCACGAGCTGGGCCATATTTTCGGCCTTCGGCACTTCTTCGCGCTGGTGAGGGAGAGGGCGTTTCCTGCCCAGCTCTACGGTCACCAGGACACGTTCACGATCATGAACTACGGCTCCGACAGCCGTCTCACCGACGGCGACCGGTCCGATCTCATCACCCTCTATAAGGAGGCTTGGAGCGGGCAGCTGACAGCGATCAACGGAACGCCGATCAGGCTGATGAAGCCGTTCAGCTCCAACCGGATCTGAGGAGGCGCCCGTGGCCGTCTCGATCGTCCAGGCCCGGCCCGCGACGGCGTCGCAGGCGAGACCGTGCCCGGAGTCCTTCGCGGGACACATCCATCATAGTCGAACCTCGCAACCAACTCCAAAGTCGATCAAGTATCTGTATCGAAGCGTCGTCTCACCGAGTCGCCCGGAACCCGTCAGCTAAGGCCTACGCACATGCCCAACACAGATGCTCTGAATGCGATTCAGCATGTTTTCGTCCTGATGCTCGAAAACAGGTCTTTCGATCACATGTTCGCGCTGTCGGGCATCAACGGCATCCACGCGGCCACGACCGCTGACACCAACAGCGTCGACGGCGTGACTTACCATTTCCAGGGCGGTGCGCCTGCGGTGATGCCGAGCGACCCGTCGCACGGCTTCTGCCACGTCTTGACCCAGCTCGCCGGGCCGGGGGCGGATTGCAGCAAGACGAGTCCCTATCCCGCGCGAACAAATATCGGCTTCGTCGCCGACTATGCCAAAACCAGCGTGCGGTCGGGCCCCTCGCAACCCAAGCAGCCGCTGCCGCCGGCAGAGCGCGGCAAGGTCATGTTCGGCATCGACACGCCGAACGACGCGCCGGCGCTCTATACGCTGGCAGCCGAGTTCGCGCTCTGCGACCAATATTATTCGTCCCTCCCCGGGCCGACCTGGCCCAACCGCTTCTTCGTGCATGGCGCCTCTTCGGACGGGATGGTCGAGGGGCCGGGTCTTGCGGAAATCGCCAAGTGGGAGGCCTTGAGCGGCTTCAAATATCCCGCGGGATCGATCTTCGATCGAGTCGGCGCGGGCAATTATCGCCTGTACAAGGATGATGTCGGACCGCTGGTCGGCCGCATTCCCCAAGTGGCGGCGCTCAAGGGAATCAATTTTTCGGAAGTTCACGGTCTCAGCAATTTCGCGCACGACCTGGCGAACAATTATGTCGCCCGCTACACCTTCATCGAACCCGCTTATGGCGACATCGTTTCCGACACGTATCGCGGCGGCTCCTCCCAGCACCCGATGGATGGGCTGGCGGCGGGCGATCGGCTGGTCGCACAGGTCTACAATGCCATCCGCAACTCTCCGATCTGGGAGAGCAGCCTGCTCATCATAACCTATGACGAACATGGCGGCTTCTACGACTGCGGCATTCCCGCCCACGGCGCGCCCCCGCCAGGGGACGGCACGGGCCCGCACCAGAACCCGCACGATTTCGATTTCTCCGTCTATGGAGTGCGGGTTCCTGCGGTGGTCGTCTCGCCCTGGATCGCGAAAGGGGTGGTCGATCACACTCTCTATGATCATGCTTCCGTGCTGGCGACGGTGGAGCGGCTCTTCGGTCTTGCGCCCCTGACGCAGCGCGACGGGCAGGCGCGGGACATGCTCGGACTTCTCCAGGGGTCGGCGCGCGCGAGCAGCGACACACCGTCGCTGCTCGCTGAAACACCGGTGTCTCTCACCGCGATCGAGCTAGATGGGCCACCGGGGCCGCCAGACGACGAATTGATCCCGGACGGCGACAAGCTTCAGGGCTACCTGTTCGTTGCCCGCAAGGCGCATCGGGAACTGGAAGGACCCGTCGCCGCCATGACCCTGTTCCAGCCGGTGCGCACCCGCGGCGACGCGCGCCGCTATTTGGAGGAAGTCGTGCCCCAACTCGAGGCGGCGCGGCAGAGCGAGTTGCCCGGTTAGGATCTGGCCGGCGTAGTTTGAAATGTCCGGATTCTAGCCCTCGCGGAGGGACAGGGCCGCGTCGTCACGGGCGCGGCCCGTCCCTTATCAGCAGCCGCAATTCTTGCAGGTGCAGGGATTGCAGCGGCAGCCGCCGGTCTTGCAGGTGCAGGCGGGCTTGGCGGTCTCGGTCTTCGTCATGGTCTTTCTCCTTGGCTTGCCTTGTAGCGAATCGGCTTCTACCCTCCGTACCGTGGTACGGAGTCAAGCATGAAAGATCGCATCCGGAACGAAGCCGCCGGAGAGGCGCCGAAGAAGGTCCCGCTCACCATCGCCCGCCTCGGCGCGGCGGCCGGGGTCGGCGTCGAGACGGTGCGCTACTATCAGCGCCGCGGGCTGCTCGACGTGCCTGCCAACGCCGGCGGCGTCCGGCGCTATGACGAGGAGGATGTGCGCCGTCTGCGCTTCATCCGCCGCGCCCAGGCGGCGGGCTTCACGCTCGAGGGGATAGGGGAGCTGCTGGCGCTCGACCGCACCGACGATCGCGCCCGCGTTCGCGAGCTGGCGAGCGAGCGCCTCTCGGCCCTCGACGCCCGCATCGCCGAGCTTGAAGCCTCGCGCACCGCGCTCGAGCGGCTCCGTGCCATCTGCGCCTCCGGCCGCAAGGGGCCGTGCCCAATCCTCGAAGCGTTCGACGGCTTGTAATTTCGGCCACCCACCGCCGGCCCAAACTTGCAAAACCGTCCCCGGTCTGCGGTGGAACATAACAAGAACTATCGGGCGCCTTCCGAGGAGGCGGGGCGCGCAATGACAGAGGAGCGGCACCGTCAGGGTCGACATACTCGTACGATAAGGGGGAGATTTTTCGCCCGTTGGGGGTGCGAACTTTCCGAACTTTCCGAGTGCGGGGCGCAGCATTTCCGGACGGCTCTTTGACATCGTCGATCGAATGAAGCGCATCCTGCCGCTCGTAATTGGAACGGTCCGTGGCGTTGCGCGAAGCGGAAAAGGGGCGGCGCCCGATCCTGGAAGCATTGAACCGGCAAGAGCCGCCGGGCTATTATCGCACTGAAGGCACGAGGCCGGGCAAAGCCAAGCGTGCGGCAAGGGGGCGACATGAAGATGCGGATGCTGGCCGTCGCGATGCTGCTGTTCGCCGGCCAGGCTTCGGCCTCGACGGCGCGGAACGCGGCTGCCCAACTCGTCGGCACCTGGCGCCTGGTTGCAGCCACCCAGCGGATGGCGGACGGGACCGAGCGGCCGGATCCGAATGTCGGCGCGCATGCCGGCGGCTATATCATGTACAGCGCGACCGGGCAGGTTTGCGCGCTGCTTGCCAATCGCGAGCGATCCCGATGGGCCGTTGCCGACCGGCCCACCGACGCCGAAGCGCGTGCGATCCCCGACAATATGGTCGCCTATTGCGGAATCTATTCCGTCGACGAGGCCGGAGGGTTCGTGCTCCACCATGTCGAGCTGGATGTGTCGCCCAACCGGACGGGAACCGACCGCAAGCGCTTCTTCACCCTGTCCGGAGACCGTCTGGTGTTGCGCCCGGCGCCGCCTTTGCCCCCCGGCGTCCGGGACTGGACGGTCACCTGGGAGCGCGTCCATTGAGCGCGACATCATTGGGGCAGGCCGGCGCGTTGGGCCGGCGCAAGCGGAAGGAGTGACCATGGAAATCGAAGTCAGCGCCGAGGCCAAGGACAAGCGTCTCAATCGGCTGGTCGCGATCACCGTTGTCATCCTCTCCGTGTTCATGGGCGTCTCCAACATCAAGGACGGCAATATCGTCCAGGCGATGGCGCAGGCGCAGGCCAATGCGATCGACCGCTGGGGCGAATATCAGGCGACGCGCACCAAGACCCATGTCGCCGAGGGCGCGCGAACCGAGATCGCCATCCTGACCGGCGCGCACCCCTCGCCGCAGGCCGTCGCCGCTTTGGCGGCCTTCGACGCCAATATCGCCCGCTACGAACGCGAAGCGCCGAAACTCGCCGCCCAGGCGCGCGGCTATTCCGCGCAATATGACGCGCTCAACATCCACGACGATCAATTCGATGCGAGCGAGGCGGCGATCGCGACCGCCATCTCGATCACCGCCGTTGCCGCCTTGGCCGAGAGCTTCTGGCTGCTGATCGGCGGCTGGGCGTTCGGCGCGTTCGGCCTGTTCATGGGGATTTGCGGCTTCGCCGGCTGGGGCTTCCACCCCGATCTGCTCAGCAGCCTGCTCGGCTGATTCCGGGCAGGCGCGGATCGCCCGCCTACCCCGCCCGCGTCACCCGGAGGATCCGCACCGGCGTCACGAGGTGCTCGCCGCTCATCGGCCCGCTGCCCTGCTGCGGGACGGTGGGCGCGGCGAGGATGCGCCGGGCCACGTCCATGCCCTCGACCACATGGCCGAAGGCCGCATAGCCTTTATCGTCGCCCTTCTTGCCCGGATGGGCGTCGAGGCCCGGCTGCGCGCCGATGCAGAGGACGAAATCGCCCATCGCGGTGTCGGGACTGGCGCGCGCCATGGAGATGGCGCCGTCGCGGTGGCGCAGGCCGGTCTCGGTCGTCGGCTCGAGCCGGATCGGCGGCAGCATCAGGCGGGCGCTGTGGGAGATCCCGCCTTGGATGAAGCCCTCCTTCGGCGCGCCGCGGGTGCGCGCCGCGCGGTAGAAGCTGGTGCCGTCGAAGCGATGATCGTCGACATAGCGGATGAAGTTGGTGGTGGTGATCGGCGCATGGCGGTGGTCGAGCGCGACGATGATGGCGCCGGCGTCGGTCTCGATCCTGACGCGGACGATGTCGGGAAGATTCGTCGGCACGGGCGGGTTGAACGAGCGTGCCGGCGCCGCATCGGCCCCCACGGCCTGGTTGCCGGCCTGGTTCGCCGCCTGGTTTGCGGTCGGCGCCTCGCCCCCGCAGCCGGCGAGCGCAAGCGAGGCGAGGCAGAGGAGCGGCCGAATCATGCCCCAGCGTAGATCAGCAGGGCGCGCGGGTGCCAAGACCCGAATGATCCGGGATGACGTTCGCGGTTCGAGAATGCCCGCGATTTGCTTGCGCCCCCGCAACGAGCTAGCCTCCTCCCTTCGACGCATGGGCAAAGGGGAAATCGGCCATGTCTCAACACAAGTTGCTGCAGATCGCGCTCGTCCTGTTCGGGGCGGTATTCTGTCTCGTCTATCCGCTGGCGATGTTCTGGCCGTCGGGCTGGGCCTGGCATCCGGGCCCGCCGCAGGATTCGCAATATTTCATGATGATCGTCGGCGTCTATGCGACGCTGGGGGTGTTCCTGATCCTCGCCGCGCGCGATCCGGCGGCGAACCGGTCGCTGATCCTCTTCACCATCTGGTCGAGCCTCGTCCACGCGGGGGTGATGGCAGTCCAGTCGATGGGCGCGCCGGAGCTTCACGGCCATCTGCTCGGCGACGTCCCCGCCCTCGTGCTGGTGGCGGCGGTGCTCGGCGGGCTGCTCTACGCCGACAAGGGTGCGGCGCGGGCGGCCGTCGCCGTCTGACCGGGGGCGGGCCGGGGTCGGCCCATGTCCGAGGCACCCACGCCCGCTCTCCTCCTCTTCTCCTACGGCACGCTGCAGCTGCCCGAGGTCCAGCGCGCCACTTACGGGCGGCTGCTCGAGGGGCGGCCGGATGCGTTGCGCGGCTACCGGCCGGCGCCGCTCGTCATCACCTCGCCGGAGGCGGTCGGGCTGAGCGGCCTGGAGGTGCACATGATCGCCCGCCGCACCGGCGATCCGGCCGATCGGATTCCGGGCATCGTCTTCACCCTCACGCCCGCCGAGATCGCGGCGACCGACCTTTACGAGACCGACGCCTATGCGCGGGTGGAGCTGGTCCTGGAATCGGGGGCGAGGGCGTTCGTCTATGTCGGACCCGATGCCGGGACCGATCAGGCCGTTGGGCCATAAGCTTACCCGAGCCGAGCCCACCCCGCGTCATCCCGGCGGAGGCCGGGATCACAGCGCGATTAGCTGCAGTGCCTTTAGCGGCCTGAGATCCCGGCCTCCGCCGGGATGACGTCAAGGTTGGAGGGTGGGACTCGTATTCACTTCACCGGCCAGCTCCGCCTCGCTGTCTTCGGGCAGCACCTCGCCATCCAGGGGCAGGGGCGGGCCGATCCACACGGCGTCGAGCAGGTGGTCGCGCTTCTGGTTGATGGTGTTGGGGTGGATGAGGATCGACAGGCCGCGATTGTTGAGCATCAGCCAGGGGACGAGGCTGGCGAACAGGCCGGGCGCGAAGGCGATCTGGTACATGGCGCGGCTGTGCGGGCCGACCGGCCGGTCCCAGATCGTGCCCATGCGGACCGCGAAGCGCTCGGCCGCCGCGGCGCGGACCGCCAAAGCGTCGTCGCGGCCGGTCTCGGGATCGAAATAGACATGGGCGTGGTAGCTGGCGATCTCGGCGACCTTGCGCACCTTCAGCCCCACAGGCTCTCGTAGAATGCATAGCCCACGGTCGCGACGCAGCCCAAGGCGACGAACAGGCCGAGCCAGAGCGGCCATTTCGGCTTTTCCGCGGGTTGTGCTGCTTTCATCGTCTAGACCGCCGGGTAGCGCAGCCGGCCGAGGAAGCGGCTGAGCGAGGGGAGGCGCTCGCGGCTGCCGCGCCAGCCGGCCTTGGCTTTCTCGAACCGCATGACGTCGTCGATGCGGCGGTCGAGGAAGGCGCGGGTGGCGGCGAGGCCGTCGCTGGCGTCGTCGAGATAGACGAGGCTGGTCGCGCCGTAGACGCCCAACAGGATGACGCGCTTGCTGTAATGGTTGAAGTCGGTGGCGCGGTCGCCGGCAATCCGCCACATCCGGTCGGCGGCGCGCCAGCCGAGCCGGGCGACGAGGGGCAGATTTTGCGGCTGTGCGAGGATGGCGAGCGCCCGGCGCAAAGCCTCCTTCTGCGGCAGGACCAATTCGAGCCGGAACATGACGATCGCGCGGATCCGCTCGCGGATCTTCATCGCCTCGACCCGCTCGAGCGGGAAGGCGGCGGCGGTGGCGCGGTCGATCGCGTCGAACCAGGCGTCGATCATCTCGGCTGCGCCGCCGGGGAAGCAGAGGCGGGCGCGGGGCGCCGGCACGCCGAGCTCGGCGGCGGCCATCGCCAGGGCCTTGTCGCTCCACCCGTCGAACACCGCATTGGGGGCGATGCGCGGCGCCAGCGCGGCGCGCAGCTCGTCGAGCGTCATTTCGGTCGGCGCGGGATCGGCCGGATTCGCCACGATTGCCATGCGCTAAGAATGATCCTCCGCGGCTTTGGATGCAAGCGGCGGCGCCCGCTCGGGCAGGCGGATGAGGATGAGGGCGCCGCCGATCAGGATCGCGCCCGCCCAGTCGGCGAGGCTCATCGTCTCGCCATAGACGAGCCGGCCGATCAGGGCGCCGGCGGCGGGCTGGGAGAGGAGGCCGAGGCCGATCACCACCGGCGACAGATAGCCGACCGCATAGACGAGCAGGCCCTGGCCGATCACCTGGCTGCCCAGAGCGAGGGCGACGAGCGGCGCCCAGTCGTGCGGCGCGATCTGGTCGCCGACCAGCAGGGCGAAGAGCAAAAGAGGCAAAGCGCCGGCGGTGGTGGCGATGGCGAGGACCGGCATCGGCTTCATCACCCGGCGCGCCCGGTCCACGACGATCAGGTAGAAAGTGTAGAAGAGGCCGGCGAGCAGGGTGAAGAGGTCGCCGGTGAAATGCTCGGGCGACAATTCCCAGCTCGAGCCGAGCAAGAGGGCCGCGCCGGCCGCGGCGCAGGCGATGGCGAGCGCCTGGACCGGCCGCGGCAGCCGCTTCAGCCGCAGGAAGCCGTAGACGACGAGGAGGATGCTCGACGAGTTGCCGAACAGGCTGGCATTGGCGAGCTTGGTCATGCCGATGCCGACATGCCAGGCGGCGAGATCGGCGGCGAAGAACAGGCCGCCGAGCGAGAGGAGGATGACGAAGCCGCGGCTCGGCGCGAGCTTCGGCCCCGCCTGATGCCGGGCGAGCAGCAGCAGCAAAGGCACGGCGAGGCCCAGGCGCCAGAAACCCGAGGCGACCGGGCCGACATCGGCGAGCCGCACCATCCACGGCCCGAGCGCCAGCACCAGATTGCCGGCGATCAGCGCCGGAAAGGCGTAGCGGCCTTGCGGCGCGGCGGGCGGAGGAATTGGCTGCTGCATCGGAGAGGCTGAGCCGCTAGGGCGCCCTCCCGGTCCCCGTCAAGAAAGCTTCATGCCCTCGCTCTTCGATCCGATCCGGCTCGGCGCCATGCTCTGATCGTTCCCCGGCGAAGGCCGGGGCCCAGAGGGGAGGCTGGACCCCGGCTTTCGCCGGGGAACAGCACGCGTCCGATCGGCCGTCAGAGAGCTCAGCCCGCCGGGTTGTACTTGTTCAGGAAGGCCTCCAGCCGGTCCATATAATCCTTGATATGGGCGGGGTCGGAGAGGCCGTGGCCCTCATTCTCGTAGCTGTAATATTCGTAGGGCTTCCCCGCCGCGGCCGCGGCCCTGGCATAGAGGTCCGACTGCTTGATCGGCACGCGCTGGTCGTCCTTGCCGTGGGCGAGGAGGACGGGGACCCGCAGCTGGGTGATATGGTCGAGCGGCGAGATGTCGCCGAGCTTGAAGTCGGACCGTCCCTTGACCTTGGTCTCCCATTGGCGGCGCTCGCTGCCATTGGCGAAGAAGTCGCGCGAATAACGCAGCTGGCGGGCGACGTCGGCGACTCCGGCGAGGCTCGCCGCGCAGCGATAGCGCTCCGGATTGCGCGTCGCCCCCCACAAGGCCGCATAGCCGCCATAGGAGGCGCCGACGAGGCAGACGCGCTTCGCGTCGGCGATGCCTTCGTGGACCAGCCAGTCCATGCCGTCGTCGAGATCGTCCTGCATGGCGCGGCCCCATTGGCCGTCGCCTTTCTCCTCGAACGCGCGCCCATAGCTGTCGGAGCCGCGATAATTGGGCTGGAGCACCGCATAGCCGCGATTGGCGAGGAGCTGCACATAGGCGTCGTAATCGCCATTGTCGCGCACCCCATAGGGCCCGCCATGCGGCATGACGATGAGCGGCAGGCCCTTGGCCGGGCGCCCGGGCGGCAGGGTCAGATAGGCGTGGATGAGAAGGCCGTCGCGGGCCTTGTAGGTGACCGGCTTCGAGGCGGCGAGGATGCGGCCCCGCAGATGCTCGTTCACCGCCGCCATCCGGTGCATCGTGCCTTCGGCGGGCTTGAAGTAATAATAGCCGCCCGGATCGTTGGCGCCGGTGACGAGAACGATCATCAGCTCGTCGTCGCGGCTTCGGGAGACGATCCACGCCTCCTTTCCCGGCACCGCCTGGTCCAGCGCCGCCTGGATCTCCTTCAGCTTCGGGTCGAACCATTCCACCCGGTCGCGGTCGTCGGTGTAATAAGCGGCCAGCGGCCGTGTGCCGTCCTGGCTGAGGCTGTAGTCGCTGATGTCGTTGGTGGTGCTTTCGAAGACGAGCTCGCCCGTCTCCAGCTTGGAGAAATCGAAGCGGTAGAGCGCGTCCCGCCCCGTCTTCTTGTTCGAGAGGATGAAGCCCTGGTCGCTGTCGAGGGCGAAACGCATCAGGCCGAGCGAGGCGTTGGTGTCGTCGAAGCGGGCGCTGCCGGCGCGGCGGAAGGACTCGCCCTCGGCGCGGCGATAGATCAGCGACCATTTCCTGTCGGTGAAGCGGACGCCGCCGCGCACCACGCCGTGGCTGTCGGCGAACCAGTCGAAGATCTCGGGCTGCTGGTGGACCGTCTCGCTCATCTTGCCGGTGTTGAGGTCGACGCGGAAGACCGACGGATAGTCGAAGATGGTCCTCTGGATGGCGAGGAGCATCCACTGGCCGTCGGGATCGACATAGAGGATGTCGTCGCCCTTTGGGCCTTCGTCCTGCTTGCCGATGAAGCGGGAAGTGCGGGCGTCGACGTCGTAGGCGATGAGCCGGGTCGCGTAGATATCCGAATTGACCCAGGGCTCGGTCTTGCCGAGGCTGACCAGGATCCTGCCGTTCCCGGCCCAGCGATAGAAGACGAGATCCGACTGCTTCGGCAGGCTGAACTTGCGGATCTCCGGCGTCGTCGTGGAGATGAGGCCGAGCGTCGGCGTCGCCGTGCCCAGTAAGGCGAGCACCCATTTGCCGTCGGGCGACAGTTTCGGGCCGGAGATGAGCGACCGCACGGCCAGATCCGCGGTGGGGATGAGCGCGGTGGCGGCAGCCGGCGGCGCGGATGAAGCCGCGGTCTGGGGCGAGGTCCGGGGCGCGGTCTGGGCCGCGGCCGGCAGCTGGACGGACGCCGCGATCCCGAGCGCGGCCAGGCGGCAGAAGAAGTTCACGGAAAGCCCCCTTTCCCGGTCTGAAGAGGGGAGAGGATAACGAGAAACGAGCGGGCGCCAAGCCCCTCTTTTCACCAAGTCCCTGTTTTCAAACGAGACGCAGAGCGGTGACAGCGGTGATGAAGCCGCTGAGCAGGAACAGGCCGGCGGCCGTGAGGCGGATCGCCCGCACCGGCATCACCCGGGTCAGCCGCTCGCCGAGCGCGGCCGCCGGCACCGTCGAGAGCAGGATGCCGACCGCGGCGCCGCAGCCGGCAAGGGCGAAGGCGTCGAAGCGGGCGGCGATGGCGGCGGTGACGAACTGGGTGCGGTCGCCGAATTCGAGCAGGAAGAAGCAGGCGAAAGTGGTGACGAACGGACCGGTCCGCCAGCTCTGCGCCATCGGCTTGGCCCTGGCGGGGAACAGCCCTTCGGCGCCGGCGAAGAGCAGAGCGAGCGCGGTCAGCAGCGACAAGGCGCGGAGCGGCACGCGGTCATGGACGAGCGCGCCCGCATAAGCGGCGATCAGGCTGTTGGCGATGGCGGCGAGGGCGATTCCGATCAGGATCGGCAGCGGCCGGCGGTAGCGCGCGGCCAAAGCCACGACGAGGAATTGCGTCTTCGCGCCCCATTCGGCGAGGGCGGCGGCGACGAAGCTGGTGAGGAGCGGCTCCACTCAGCCGAGGCGGACGGAGACCGAGGCGATCATCGCCTGGCTCGCTTCCTCGTCGAGCCGTTCGCAGCCGATCGCGTCGTGCAGGCGCGCGAGATAGAGGGCGGTGGGGCAGGCGGCGCCGTCGGCGGCGGCATGTTCGAGCGCCTCGGCCAGCCGCACCACCGGAATCAGGCCGTAAGCGGCCGCCAGCCGCCGCAGCCCACGCACATTCTCGGTGAAATCGCGAGTCGAAATACGCCTGGACAAGGCCTGGATGGCGGCCAGCCGCTCGCAGAGATCCGCCCTGACCAGCAACATCGCATCGTGATCGGCGCGCATGTCCGGCTTCCCCCGTGGTGCAACGGGAGGAGGATGCGCCGATATGGTTACCGGATCGTTAAAGCCGGGGAGGCTGCCGCGCCGGCTCCGACCTTGACATGGAGCCCCCTTTCGAGGCAGAGGCGGCGGCGCACGGGAGCGGCGGGGACGCCGCTTTTATTTTTCGCCCACCATCGCATCAAAGAGGCTGTCATGGCCAAGTCGGCAACCGTCAAGATCAAGCTCGTCAGCACCGCCGATACCGGCTTCTATTATGTGACGAAGAAGAATCCGCGGAACACCACCGAGAAGATGACCTTCCGCAAATACGATCCCGTCGTGCGCAAGCACGTCGACTTCAAGGAAGCCAAGATCAAATAAGCGGCGGCGGCTCCTCCTGCGGGCCGTCCTCCTCCGCTTCGGGTTCGGCATCCCGGACCTCGTCTTCAGAAGCGGCTTCGCCATCCGGCGCGGCCGCTTCCTGCGTTTCAGGCTCGGGCGCAGAGGAGAGCTCCTCCGCCGGCTCCGGCCGAGGCGCGGCGAGCAGAGCCCGCACCGCCTCGACGAAGCGCACCACCGAGATCGGCTTGGAGACATAGCCTTCGGCGCCGGCGTCGCGGATTCGTTCCTCGTCGCCTTTGGCCGCATAAGCGGTGACCGCCATGATCGGCGTCGCCCTGAGCCCGGCATCGGCCTTCATCTGCTCGATCAGCTCGAGCCCGGTGATGTAGGGCATCTGGATATCCATGACGATCAGGTCGGGCGCGAAGGCGCGGGCGCGGGCCACCGCTTCGCGGCCGTCGCGCACCGGCTCGGCCGCATAGCCATGCGCGCGCAGCAGGTCGCAGAACAGCTTCAGATTGAGCTCGTTGTCCTCGACAACCAGGATTTTTTGTCCCACCGGCCCATCCCTAGAAGATGCTCAAGGATCGCACAAACCCGCCGGAGCCGGAAGCTTTGGCCCTCGCCGC
>JAXDOV010000096.1:0-15623 GCA_034668705.1 Sphingomonadales bacterium | reverse complement strand
ACGGAGCGGTGGCGGTGGCGGGCCTCGACGACCCTCAGCTCGACGCGGCGCTTCCGGCCGACGCGGTGGCGCACCTTCGCGAGGAAGGCGGGCTCGCCCAGGCCGCCTACCCCGATTTCGACCTCGTCGCCTTCCTGAACGGCGACCTCACCCCGGTCTTCTTCGGCAGCGCGCTGCGCGAAGTCGGGGTCGAGAACCTGCTCCACGGCCTGGGCGCGTTCGCGCCGCCGCCGGGGCCGCAGCCGGCGCGGGCCGGTCCGGTCGCGCCGGACGAGCCGCGCTGCTCCGGCTTCATCTTCAAGGTGCAGGCCAATATGGACCCGAACCACCGGGACCGCGTCGCCTTCATGCGGGTCTGCTCGGGCGCGCTGAAGCGGGGTATGAAGCTCACCAACCCGCGCCTCGGCAAGGCGATGACGATCAGCAGCCCGATCACCTTCTTCGCCCGCGACCGCGAGCTCGCGGAACTGGCGCGCCCCGGCGACATCGTCGGCATCCCCAATCACGGCACCCTGAGGGTCGGCGATACGTTGAGCGAGCGCGGCGACATCGCCTTTACCGGCCTGCCCGATTTCGCGCCGGAGATCCTCCGCCGCATCCGGCTCGACGATCCGATGAAGTCGAAGCAGATGCGCAAGGGGCTGGAGGACCTTGCCGAGGAAGGCGTGATCCGCATCTTCAAGCCGGCGATCGGCTCGGCCTGGATCGTCGGCGTCGTCGGCGCCCTCCAGCTCGACGTGCTCGCCACCCGGATGGAGGCGGAATACGGCCTCAAGCTCGGCTTCGAGGCGTCGCCCTGGGAGATCGCCCGCTGGGTCGGCGGCCCGCCCGACGAGCTGAAGCGGCTGCTCGCCGCCAATCGCGGCGCCGCCGCCGAGGATGTCGACGGCGCCGCCGTCCTCCTCATCCGCAACGAATGGGAGCTCGGCCGCTTCCGGCAGGAATGGCCGAAGGTGACTTTCGCCAGCGTGCGCGAACGGAGCTAAGCCCGCTCGGCGGCGCCCGGAGTGCAGCGTTCGCTTGGTGGAAAGCGGACCCTCGATGGCGCGAACGGCCGCTCCTGGCCGGGAGCAAACCGGCGGATTTCGGGCGGCGAGAGCGAAAAACGGACTCTTGAAGGCCGACCCTAATAGGGCCGCTTTCGACCCGTTGCGGAGGTTCGTTCGCCGTGGAAGCTGCGGACACACTCGCTATCCGTGGTGGGCAGATGCGCCGAGGGTCTATATATTTGGCGCGACCGACCTATGTTTGATGCATGACCACCGAGCCACAGCACCTTCTCTCGGATTGCCGCCGGGTCGGAGATATCCTGGCGCGGGTCGGCGACAAATGGACGATCCTGCTTCTGATGGCGATCGGCGACCGGCGGATGCGCTTTGGGGAATTGCACCGGGCGATAAACGGCATCTCCCAGCGCATGCTAACCGTTACGCTTCGAAATCTCGAGCATGACGGGATCCTGATTCGGACGGCCTACTCCACGATACCGCCGCGCGTCGAATACGAGCTGTCCGACCGTGGCCGGTCGCTCAAGCTCGCGCTCGCCCCGATCGGCCAGTGGGTGATGGAGAATCGGACCGACATCGAAGAGTCGCGCGAGGCGAGCCAGAGGCAAATCCCGGGTTGCACAGCCTTCGCCCCCGACTGACCCGGCGATCTCACTTACCGGCGGGTAAGTAACTGCGGAAAAAGTGCCGTCTTGCGCCCGCTTCGGTTACCGCCATATCGGCGCTTACCAATCGTAAGTGCCTAGGAGGCGACGATGCAAAAGCGACCCAAAATCGGTATCATCATGAGCACGACCCGTCCCGGGCGGTTCGCGGATATCCCGACCGACTGGCTGTTCAATATCGCCAAACAGCGCAAGGACGCCGAATTCGAGATTGTCGATCTGCGCGACTATCGCATGCCGTTCTTCGAGGAAAAGATGGCGCTGGCCTATGCGCCGACGCAAAACGAGACGGCATTGCGCTGGCAGAGGAAGATCGCCAGCCTGGACGGCTACATCTTCGTCACCGCCGAATACAATCACAGCATCAGCGGTGTGCTGAAGAACGCTCTCGACTATCTCTATTCCGAGATCCACCGCAAGCCGGCGACGTTCCTCGGCTATGGGGGCACCGGCGCGGCCCGCGCCGTCGAGCATTTGCGGAATATCCTCGCCGAGGAGCAAGTGTCTTCGCTCAAGCACACCGTTCATATCGGCATGATCGAGATGATCGGCATACTGCGCGAGGGCAAATCCATGGCGGACTATCCCCACCTCGATGACTTCGCAAAGCGAATGCTGGACGACATCGTCTGGTGGGCCAACACGCTCAAGGAAGGCCGCTCCGGCGACGAGGTTGCCGAGGCCGCGTGAGTGGTGGAACAGCTCGGGTACTCGCGGGCTGCGATCATCTCCCGTGGGGTGGCGCCTACTTGTGCTTTACCGTCGAGGCGCAGCTCGAGCGCTTTGTCGACGGCAAGCTGGTTGAAGATGTCGGCGACCCAGGCATCTGGGAAATGATGTATTTCGGTCACGTGCATCGGTAAGCCGCCACTCACGCGCGGCAGCGCAGGAGGCGAAAGGCAAAGCGGCTCGATTCTGAAAGGAATGACGATGCCGAAGGACAAACCGGTACGGCATGGAGGTCGGTCGCTGGGGCGGCGCGTGCTGCGCGCGGGGGCGATCACGCTCGCCTCGCTGTTGCTGGTGACCGCGATCGCGATCGCGATGATGGTGCGGCGCGACATTCCGCTCGACGCGCTGCTGCCGGAATATGGAGCGCCGCCATCGCAATTCGCCGAGATTGAGGGAATGCGGATCCACTATCGCGACGAGGGGACGGGACCGCCGCTGGTGCTGCTGCACGGGTTCGGGTCGTCGCTGTACACCTGGGACGGCTGGGTCCGGCAGCTCGCCGGCAGGCGGCGGCTGATCCGCCTGGACCTGCCCGGGTTCGGCCTCACCGGGCCGGCACCCGATGGCGACTACACGGCCGAGCGATATGTCCGCGTCGTCGCGGCGCTGCTCGATCGGCTCGGCGTCGAGCGCGCCGATATCGCCGGCAACTCGATGGGCGGGCGCACCGCGCTGATGTTCGCGCTCGAGCACCCGGGACGGATCCGCAAGCTGATCCTGGTCGACGCCGGCGGCCTGCCATGGCCGGAGCCGCCGCTGTTCAAGCTGGCGCGGACGCCCCTCGTGGGCCCCTGGCTATTGCGCCATGTCACGCCGCGCTTCGTGATCCGCCGCAACCTCGAGACGGTCTACGGCGATCCTTCGCGGCTCAGCGACGCGGTCGTCGCTCGCTACCAGGCGATGACGCTGCGCGCCGGCAACCGCGGGGCGTTGGTGGCGCGGATCACCGGTCCGCCCGATCCGCCGCTGGCGAATCGGCTGGCCGAGCTGAAGGTGCCGGTTCTCATCCAGTGGGGCCAGCTGGATCGATGGATCCCGCTGTCGGACGCGTACGGGTTCCAGCGCGGCATCGCCGGCGCCGAGCTGCGGATTTACCCGGGCGCCGGCCACGTCCCGATGGAAGAGATTCCCCAGGCGACCGCCCGCGATGCCGACGCCTTTCTCGGATCGCCCGACCCCGGATAGCCGTAGGTCCGAAGCGCCGCGCGACCGGAAATCGACCGTTTCGAGCTGTCGACGCCGCCCTCGACGAGCTCGCCACGCCGCCCAGGATTAACCCCATTTTCACCTCGATGGCGCAGAGCCGGCGGCGAGCTTGGGAGGGACAATGCTGCGGGTCTATTCCTGCATCGCGGGGGAGCATGACTTCCGGCTGGTGCTGGTCGCCGCCGCCATCTGCCTGCTCGCCTCCTTCACCGCCTTCTCGATCTTCGAACAGGCGCGGCGGGCGCCCACGCGGCGGCTCGCCTGGGTCGGGCTTGCCGGCTTCGTCGCCGGCACCGGCATCTGGGCGACCCATTTCGTCGCCATGCTCGCCTACGAGCCGCATCTGCCGGTCGGCTACGATCTCGGCCTCACCTTGCTCTCGATCGCCGCGGCGGTGGTCATCACCGGCGGCGGCTGGTGGGTAGCCCTGCGCGGCGGGCGGTGGGAGACCCTGGTCGGAGGCGCCCTGGTCGGCGCCGGCATCAGCACGATGCACTATCTGGGCATGTCGGCGGTGAACCTGCCGGGACGCTTCGTCTGGGACGGCACCCTGGTCGCCGTCTCGATCCTGCTCGGCGTCGGCCTCAGCGCGGCCGCGCTCGCCGAGCACCGCCGCAAGGCGCAGATCCTGCCCTGGCGGCCGGCATTGCTGTTCACGCTCGCCATTTGCGGCCTGCATTTCACCGCCATGGCGGCGGCGTCCATCTATCCCGATCCGCGCTTCGGCGTGCCGGCGGAGGCGATCGACTCCCACACCCTCACCATCGGCGTCGTGCTGATGGCCCTGGTCATCCTCGCCATCGGCTTCATGATGGTGCTGTTCGACCGCAAGCTCGCCCATAACGCCGTCGAGGAAGCGCGGCGGCTGCGGACCTTCGCCGATGCCGCGGTCGAAGGGCTGGTGGTGATCGACGGCGACAGGATCGTCGACGCGAATCGCAGCTTTCTCCGCCTCGCCGGCTATGACGAATTCGCCCGCGTGCCGCCGAGGCTCGGCGACCTGCTCCTCGAAGTGAATCTGCTGAGCCTGCCGCTGGGCGTCGACGCGGCGCCGACGGAGTGCCGGTTGCGCTGCGCGGACGGCGAGAGCCGCGACATCGAATTGCTGCTCCGCCCGCTCGCCTGGCACGGCGCCGAGCTGCGCGTCCTCGCCGTCCGCGACATTTCCGAACGCAAGGAAGCGGCGGCGCGCATCGCCCATCTGGCCTATAACGACGCGCTGACCGGTCTTCCCAATCGCGCCGTCTTCACCGAGCATCTCGCGCGGACCGTCGAAAAGGCGACCGAGAATGGCGGGCCGGTGGCGGTGTTGTGCATCGACCTCGACGGCTTCAAGGCGGTCAATGATATCCACGGCCACCCGGCGGGCGATGCGTTGCTGGTTGCGGCCGCGCAGCGGCTGCGCTCGGTGGTGCGCGGCGATGAGCTGGTCGCGCGTCTCGGCGGCGACGAGTTCGCCGTCGTCCAATGCGGCGGCCGGCAGCCGGACCATGCCGGACGTCTGTCCGAACGAATCCTCGCCGCCCTCGCCCAGCCGTTCGAGCTTCAGGCCGAGACGGTCCGGATCAGCGGCAGCGTCGGCATCGCGCTCTTCCCCGCCGACGCCGCGAAGCCGGAGGATCTGATCAAGAATGCCGATATGGCGCTCTACCGGGCCAAGGCGGAAGGACGCGGCGGCGGCCGCTTCTACGAGGCGGCGATGGACGATGCGCTGCGTCAGCGCCGCCAGCTCGACAACGACCTGCGGCAGGCGATCGCCCGCGCCGAGCTCGGCGTCCACTATCAGCCGCTGGCCGATCTCGAGAGCGGCCGCATCATCGGCTTCGAGGCTTTGCTGCGCTGGAACCATCCCCAGCTCGGCGAGATCGGCCCGGCGACCTTCATCCCGCTCGCAGAGGAGAGCGGGCTGATCCTCAAGCTCGGCGAATGGGTGCTGCGCGAGGCCTGCACCGAGGCGGCCCGCTGGACGCCGCCGCTCAAGCTCTCGGTCAACCTGTCCCCCGTCCAGTTTGCCCAGGACGACCTTGCCGGCCTGGTGGAGCGGATCCTCGCCGAAACCGGGCTGGACCCCGCCCGGCTCGATCTGGAAGTTACCGAAGGGCTGCTGATCAAGGACGCCGAGCGTGCGATCGGCATCCTGCAGCGCCTCAAGGCGCTGGGGGTGCGCATCTCGATGGACGATTTCGGCACCGGCTATTCCTCGCTCAGCTATTTCCGGATGTTCCCGTTCGACAAGGTGAAGATCGACCAGAGCTTCATCCACGACATGATCAAGAATCCGCAGGCGCGGGCGATCATCCGCTCGGTCATCGGCCTCGGCCGCGGCCTCGGCATGCCGGTGGTCGCGGAAGGGGTGGAGACGGCGGAGCAGCTCGACGCCCTCCGCGACGAAGGCTGCGATCAGGTGCAGGGCTATCTGATCAGCCGCCCCAACCCGATCAGCCATTTCGAGGGCGTCGTCATGGACCGCGCGAGCGATCCCGCCATGGTGCTGCGGAGAGCGGGAGTCGCGCAAGGCCGCACCGACGCCGCTTGACAAGTCGGCCGGCGACGGGCCTCATCCCCTCCGCGCTCCGGGGCGGGCGCAGGGGGAAGCGGCGAGCGATGCAGCTTTTCGGGTTGAGACCAATATGGGCGGCGCTCGCGCTGGCCGTCGCGGGCTGCGCCACGCCGGGCCCGATGGTGACCGAGGATGTCGGCGCGATCCGCACCGGCATCGCCGCCGTCCGGCAGCAGTCCCAAGCCTCGTTCACCGCCGCCAACAGCCTGGTGCGCCAGCAGGCGGTCGACCGGAAGGTCCATTCGCCCGAATTGATCCTGAGGCAGAGCGATTTCCCGACGCCGGTGACGGCGGCGGCGGCGCAGCAATGGTCCTCCGCCTTCGATCTGCTCGACGCCTATGCCGCCGCGCTCCAGAGCCTGGTCGATCCGCAGCGGGCGCAGGGCGCGGGCGAGGCGATCGGCCAGCTCGGCGACAGCCTCAACGGGCCCACCATCCGCGCGGGGATCCCGCCCTCGATCAGCGGCGCCTTCCAGGCCTTCGGCTCCGCCCTCGTCCAGGCCAAGGCCGAGGCGAGCGCGACCGCGGTCATGCGCAAGACCGATCCCGCCTTCGCGGACCTGATCGGCCGAATGGCGACCGCCGTCGGCCGCGGCACCCATGAGCCGGGCTCGCTCTACGACACGGTCGAATCGGCGTGGAACGATTCGCTGCTTCCCGGCCTGGAGAATGGCTACAGGCATTTGAGCCCGACCGACGAGAGCGGCCGCCGCCAGGCGATCCAGGCCTATCTCGACGCGATGGCCGCGCGCGACGCGCAGCTGACGCAGTTGGGCCAGCTCTCCCAGTCGCTGCTGGCGCTCGGCGAGGCCCATGCCGCCGCCGCCCGCGGCCGGCCGGGCGACGCCCTGTTCTGGATCAAGCGGATCGACGCCCAATTGGATGCGATCAGGAGCCGGGCGGCGAGCACCGGCAAGACGGGGGGCAGCCAGTGAGCGACCAGAATCCGGATCTCCTCGCCACCGCGCAGGCGCTGGAGAATCTGCGCGACACGCTGCAGGCGGCGAAGGAGAGCGAAACCGATCCCGACAAATATGCGGCGATCAACGACCAGCTGATCGAGGTCCATCACCGGGTGGCGGAGGTCGGCAGCCTGATCTTCAGCCAGCGCTCCCAGGCGATCAGCGACGCCGCGGCGAAGATCGAAGCGGCCCAGGCCGACGTCGACGCGGCGATCGCGAAGATCGAAAGCGTCACCCATTTCATCTCCACGATCTCGTCTTTCCTGGGCCTGGTCGACAAGGTGATCTCCGTCGCCAAACTGGCCTGATCAGGCGAAGCCAAGCCAGAGGGCGACCGCGAACAGGCCGGCATTGAGCCAGGCCGTGGCGGCGAAACCGGGCGCGCGATAGAGCGGACCGACCCGATAACCGATCCAGAAAGCGAGGCGCGCCGCGACGAAGGTGATCGACGCGGCGGCGATCGCGTTCAGCCGCGGCGGCGGCAGCTCGGCGGCGAGCGCGAGTGTCGCGACCAGGAACAAGGCGAATTGCTGCAGGCTGTTGTCGACGACGCGGACGTCGATCCGCATCTTCTCGTCCTCGGCCCCTTGCGTGGGATCGATCGCCGGCCCGAAGAAGCGGCCATTGCCGACGGTCACGATCGCCGCGAACAAGGGCAGGGCCGCGACCACGTCCCAGCGCAGCGCATAAGCGAAGCGGGCGGCGCTGTCGGGCGCGTCCGGCGAAGGCAGGATGAGCGGCAGCCGCCACATCGCCAGCGCCATCGCGGCGATGCCCGAAGCCGCGCCCGCAAAGACGATCCGTTGGTCCCGGCTCATTCGGCCACCCCCGCTTGCTGCGTAGCAGAAACGCCAGGCCCGGTCAGCGACGGCGGACCGGGATAATGATCGGGCGGGGAACCGGCACCGCCCCCTGCGCTTTGGAAGCGGCGGAGGCCTCCCATGGCCGATGCCTTGCCCGATCCGCTGATCGTCACCTGCCCCGTCTGCGCGGCGTCCAACCGCGTACCCCGCGCCCGGCTCGGGCAGGGTAAATGCGGCAAGTGCAGGTCGCCTTTGTTCCAGGCAAAGCCCGTCACGCTCACAGCCGCCAATTTCGACAGGCATGCGAATGCCGGCGACCTCCCCTTGCTCGTCGACTTCTGGGCCGCCTGGTGCGGCCCCTGCCGGCAGATGGCGCCGGCCTTCGAAGCCGCCGCGCGCGCGCTGGAGCCAGGGATGAGGCTGGGCAAGCTCGACACCGAAGCCGAGACCGCAATCGCCGCCCGCTACGCGGTGCGCTCGATCCCCACCCTCATCCTGTTCCACAAAGGCAAGGAAGTCGCCCGCACCGCCGGCGCGATGCCGCTCCAGGCGCTGGCGGGATGGGCGCGAAGCGCGGCCACGAAAATCCAGGGCCAGTCACGGTCAGGTTGAATCACCGATAGGTGTTCCCCGGCCCTTCGACGCCGCCTGCGGTGGCGCTCAGGATAAACTTCGGCGGAGCCGAAGGCCGGGGCCCAGATTCTCCTCCGGACCCCGTCAGATAGCCGGCCGCGGCCTCACCAGATGACGCAGGCGTTGACGCAGAAGGGCTGCGTTCGACAAACCGAGACGCAGGACTCCCGGGCCGCTGCGCCCTTCCGCTTCGGCGACGCGAGCCTTGCACTCGCTCAGTGGGACGGGCCGATTGGAATTCGGGGCGTAACCGAGCACGGGCGCGACGAAGCCGGGTCTCGCCAAATCCTCGGGATTGTAGGCCAGTGCTCCGTCGGAATCCGCTTCTACCTTGACCAATTCGAAGCGGGTGCCTTCGCTTGACCCGTCCAGGCGGTGAAGGATCATCCGGCTTTCCGAAGGGATGGCGGTCGCTCGAAGCGCCGGCCGATCGCGATTGCTCCGATTGGGCGCGGACCCGTGGAAAAGGCGCTGGTTGAACAGAATCGCGTCGCCCGCGGTGAGCGGCACGGACACGCAAAGCGGCTTCAGCGCCTCCTCATAGCCCGCATAAAAGCGCGGCAGGCCCGCAGCTTCGATATTCGGAAGCTTATGGCTGCCCGGCAACATCATGAGATTGCCGCTCGCCTCGTCGACGTCGATCAGCGGGCACCACGCGCTTATGGCGGCGAGCCGCTGATCAGCCAGCACGTCCGGGTCGCGATGGACGGGGAGCATTCCTTTGCCGGGGCTTTTGTTGATGACTCCGCAGGCGACCAGCCGGTAGCCGTTGAAGAGGGACATGAGGCGATCGCCGATCGCCGCCGAGACGATCTCGTGCGCGCGATGGCGATAGTCTCCGTCGGAGGTGCAGAAGGACTGCTCATAGGCGCATGCCGACGGTGAAGCGCTCACTCGGGGGCGCGCGTCATCGAGCTGCCGCCGCACTTGATCCGCCTCGTCCCGATCGAGGAGCCGGACGACGGTGAAACCCCGACGGTCGAACTCTTCCTGCCGCGCCTGGTCCTTGAAAAAAGCTGTCATCAAACTCCTCTGGCAGAAGCGATTATCGAGGAATGGCGCCCAGGACAAGGAGCCCCGGCATCCATCTTCTCCGTGATTCTCTATTCCCTAAAACGCCTCAGCCGGCAGCGCCATCAGCGTCTCCGCGCCGGCCTCGATCTTCCGCCTGAGCGCGCCCGTCTCCGGCATGACATGGGTCGCGAAGAAGCGGGCGGTGACCAGCTTGGCCTCGTGGAAGCTTTTGTCCTCCCCGCCGTTGGCCAGCGCCGCCGCGCTCGCTTTGGCCATGCGCAGCCACATCAGGCCGAGGCCGACCACGCCCATCAGGGTCATGTAGGGATAGGCCGCGGCGCCGGCATTGTTGGGATTGGCCATGCCGTTCTGCATCAGCCACATCGTCGCACTCTGGAGGTCGCCGACCGCTTTCTCCAGCGCAGCGGCGAGGATGCCCCCCTCGCCGTCGCCGTCCCGGCCGCGCGCCTCGGCGATCTCCTCGGCGAGCAGCTTCAGGAAGGCCTGGACGGCGCGGCCGCCATTGGCGCCGAGCTTGCGGCCGACCAGATCGAGCGCCTGGATGCCGTTGGTGCCTTCGTAGATCTGGGCGATGCGGGCGTCGCGGACGAACTGCTCCATCCCCCATTCGCGAATGTAACCGTGGCCGCCATAGATCTGCTGGGCGTCGACCGCGGCCTTGAAGCCCTGGTCGGTCAGATAGCCCTTGATGACCGGGGTGAGCAGGCCGAGCAGGTCGGACGCCGCCTGCTTCTCCTCCTCGGTCTGGGCGCGGCGGGAGATGTCGACCTGGAGCGCGCCCCAGAGGACGAGGGCGCGGGCGGCCTCGTTGAACGCCTTCATCTCCATCAGCATCCGCCGCACGTCGGGGTGGACGATGATCGGATCGGCCTTGGCGTTCGGGTCGCGCTGGTCGGGGACGAGGGCGCGGCCCTGGCGGCGGTCCTTCGCATAGACCACGGCGTTCTGATAGGCGACCTCGCCCTGGGCCAGGCCCTGCAGGCCGACGCCGAGCCGGGCGGCGTTCATCATGATGAACATCGCCTCCAGCCCCTTTTCGGCGGTGCCGATCAGATAGCCGGTGGCGCCGTCATAATTGAGCAGGCAGGTCGAGTTGCCGTGGATGCCCATCTTTTCCTCGATCGAGCCGCAGACGACGCCGTTGCGGTCGCCGAGGCTGCCATCCCCGTTCACCAGGACCTTGGGGACGATGAAGAGCGAGATGCCCTTCACATTGTCCGGCGCGCCGGCGATCTTGGCGAGGACGAGGTGGATGATGTTCTCGGCGAGGTCGTGCTCGCCCGAGGAGATGAAGATCTTGGTGCCCGTGATCGAATAGCTGCCGTCCGGCTGCGGATCGGCACGGGTCTTGAGCAGGCCGAGATCGGTGCCGCAATGCGGCTCGGTGAGGTTCATCGTGCCGGTCCACCGCCCCGAGACGAGATTGGGGAGATAGGTCTGCTTCTGGTCGTCGCTGCCCTTGACCAGGATCGCGGCGACCGCGCCGGCGGTGAGGCCGTTATACATTTCGAACGCCTGGTTGGCGGAGAGCAGATATTCCGTGATCGCGGTACCGACGACCTGCGGCAGGTTCTGGCCGCCGAATTCCTCGGGCGCCGAGAGCGTCGTCCAGCCGCCGGCGACGAACTGCTCCCAAGCCTCCCTGAACCCGGGCGGGGTCGAGACCGAGCCGTCGTCGTGGCGGATGCAGCCATGCTCGTCGCCGACGCGGTTGAGCGGCGCCAGCACCTCGGCGGCGAAGCGGCCGCCCTCGGTCAGGATCGCCTCGACCAGCTCGGGCGTCGCATTCTCGAAGCCCGGCAGGTTCGAATAGCGCTCGAGGCCGAGCACCTGATCGAGGACATAGCGGGTCTCGCGAACCGGGGCGGTATAGGTCGGCATGTCTTTCCTCTCAGTGCGTCTTAGCGCTCGTTCTTAGTTGCCGCATGATCTTATCGGAAAACCGGTTCCCACTTTTCCGGACCATGCTTTTAATGCGCGGCGACCTCGGCGGCTTCGACCATCTCGATGAACCGCTCGAGCTCGGCGATGGTGGCGTCGATGTCGACGCGCTGCTTACGCAGCAGCTCGGCGCGCGCCTGGCATTTGTCGATCGTCACCCGCCGCTGCGACTCGCGATTGTCGCCGACGTCGTAAAGGTCGATCATCTCGCGGATCTCGGCGAGGCTGAAGCCGACCCTCTTGCCGCGCAGGATCCAGGCGAGCCGGGCGCGGTCGCGCCAGCCGTAGATGCGGGACAGCCCCTGGCGGCGCGGCGAGATCAGCCCTTCATCCTCGTAGAAGCGCAGGGCGCGCGGCGTGACCTTGAACTCTTCGCAGAGATCGGTGATCGAATAGGTCTTGCCGCCGAATTCGCCCGCGGATGCGTCATCGGATTCCGGCGCGTGGAAGTCGGCGTGGAGCGCGGTGGAGGGCATGGGGACCGGGGTAGTTTACGTTCACGTCAACGTCAAGCGAGGCGGAGGGGATGAAGATGTGCCTGACCGCGATGATGTGGCCGCAGCTGTCGGCCCGGTAGCGCTTTGATGTTCCCCGAAGCACGTGCAGTTCTGCCTGCCCGCGGTCCGACCTCCCTCACCCGCAGAGCTTTTCGCCCGCCACGTCCTTCGCCTTCATCGCGTCGGCGACGGTGCCGCCCTGCTTCGCCAGCCTTGCCCCGGCGAAGCTGGTGCCGGCGCCGCAATAATAAGCGCAGCCGGCGGGGATCGCGTCGGGCAAGGTGACGATGCCCTTCTCCAGCCTGGCGTCGAGGGTGCAGGGCGAATCGCCCGCCATCGCCAGGCGCAGCCGGTCGCCGGAACGGGTGGCGGCGCCGGCGCCCGAGCAGGCGCGAAGGTTCGGCCCCCAGAGGGTGATTCCGAACTGGGCCTTGGCGCCCTTTTCGACGATGCACATCTGGCTGGGGCGCACGCCGCCGCCGCTCTGGTAGAGGCCGATGAGGCCCGCATCCGACGCGGCGACCGCGGCCGTCGTTCCGTCCGGCCCGTTGCCGCCCCCGCGCGCCCGCGGCTGATCGCGGGCGCCGCAGCCGGCGACCAGGGCCAGGACGATCATCGACTTCCGCATCACCCTCTCCTTATGGCCTCCCGCGCGACGAAGCGGCCGATAATCCACATCAAATTAACGACTAAGGGGCGACAAAGCCACGCCCGCTTCCTATATGGGCGCGGGGCGTGCGCGTGCCGGAACGGCGCGAATGATCGAGAGCTGCGGGGCTGACGGGACACATGCTAACCACCAATCCGTTCGATACCGGGCCCGATGACGATAAATTGCGCGAGGAGTGCGGCGTCTTCGGCATCTGGAGCGCCGAAAGCGCCTCGGCGATCGTCGCGCTCGGCCTCCACGCGCTCCAGCATCGCGGCCAGGAAGCGGCCGGGATCACCTCCTATGACGGCCGCGTCTTCCACTCGCACCGGGCGATGGGCCATGTCGCCGGCAATTTCGACAAGGACGACGTCATCCGCCGCCTCGCCGGCGATGCCGCGATCGGCCATGTCCGCTATTCGACCACCGGCGAGACGGCTCTGCGCAACGTCCAGCCGCTCTTCGCCGAGCTCGCCTCGGGCGGCTTCGCGATCGCGCATAACGGCAACATCTCCAATGCGATGCGCATGCGGCGCGACCTCAACCGCCGCGGCTCGATCTTCCAGTCGACCAGCGACACCGAGGTCATCATCCACCTCGTCGCCACCTCCGCCTACCGCACCCTGCTCGACCGCTTCATCGACGCGCTGAAGCAGGTCGAAGGCGCCTATTCCCTGCTCTGCCTGACCAGCGAGGGCATGATCGCCTGCCGCGATCCGCTCGGCATCAGGCCCTTGGTGATGGGCCGGCTCGGCGATTCCTACATCTTCGCCTCCGAGACGGTGGCGCTCGACGTGGTCGGCGCGACCTATATCCGCTCGGTCGAGCCGGGCGAGCTGATCATCGTCTCGGGCCAGGGCATCCGCTCGCATCGCCCGTTCGCGCCGCAGCGGCCGCGGCCGTGCATCTTCGAGCATATCTATTTCTCCCGGCCGGATTCGATCCTCGACGGCGCCTCGGTCTATTCGGTGCGCAAGGCGATCGGCGCCGAGCTGGCCCGCGAGAATCCGGTCGACGCCGATTTCGTCGTGCCGGTGCCCGATTCGGGCGTGCCGGCGGCGATCGGCTATGCCCAGGAGAGCGGCATTCCGTTCGAGCTCGGCATCATCCGCTCCCATTATGTCGGCCGCACCTTCATCCAGCCGGTCGATTCGGTCCGCCACCTCGGCGTCAAGCTCAAGCACAATGCCAACAGCGCCCTGATCCAGGGCAGGAAGCTGGTCCTGATCGACGATTCGATCGTCCGCGGCACCACCTCGCTGAAGATCGTCCAGATGCTGCGCGACGCGGGCGCGCGCGAGGTCCATATGCGGATCGCCAGCCCGCCGACCCGGCACAGCTGCTTCTACGGCGTCGACACGCCCGAGCGCGGCAAGTTGCTCGCCGCGCAGATGAGCGTCGCCGAGATGAACGATTACATCAAGGCGGACAGCCTCGCCTTCGTGTCGAATGACGGCCTCTACCGGGCGCTCGGCGAGAGCGAGCGGGACGACGCGCAGCCGCAATATTGCGACGCCTGCTTCACCGGCGCCTATCCGACCCGGCTGACCGACCAGGAGGATCTGGACTCGCCCGAGCAGCTCGCTTTGCTCGCGGAACGCTACGCCTAGACCGGACACGCTCTCTCCCTTAGGTGCGGCGCGCGCACACATCCGTGCATCCCGAGCGAAGAATGTGACGACAGAGAAATTCCTGGACGGACGGCTCGCCCTCGTCACCGGCGCCAGCCGCGGCATCGGCGCGGCGACCGCCGAGGCCCTGGCCGGGGCCGGCGCCCATGTCGTGCTGACGGCGCGGATCTCCGGCGATCTGGAGCAGATCGAGGAACGGATCCACGCGGCCGGCGGCAGCGCAACGATCGCACCGATGGACCTCATTGAAAACGACTCCGTCGCCCGCCTCGCCACCGCCGTCGCCGAACGCTGGGGCCGGCTCGATGCGCTGGTGCTGAACGCGGCGACGCTCGGCTCGCTGAGCCCGGTCGCGGCCATCGACGGCAAGGAATTCGGCAACCTCCTCACCCTCAACCTGCTGGCCAGCCAGGCGCTGATCGCCGCCTTCGATCCCTTGCTTCGCAAGAGCGAGGCCGGGCGGCTGCTCGCCATCACCTCGAGCGTCGGCCGCGAGCCCCGCGCTTATTGGGGCGCCTATGGCGCCTCCAAGGCGGCGCTGGAGACCCTGGTGCTCGCTTATGGCGAGGAGATCCGCAACACCAGCGAGGTCCGGGTCGCGATCGTCGATCCCGGCGCCACCGCCACCCGCATGCGCCAGCGCGCCTATCCCGGTGAAGACCAGGCGAGTCTGAAGCCGCCGAGCGCGGTCGCCGATGCGATCGTCCGCCTGCTCAAGCGGGATTTCGAAACCGGCGAGCGGCTGGAGATGCGCTAATTGTCATCCCGGCGGAGGCCGGGATCCAGGCGGGGCGGGCGGTGATTCTGCTGCCTGGATCCCGGCCTTCGCCGGGATGACGTAAACGGCTTCACCCCTTCACCAGCGTCACCTGGGCGACGTCGATGCCGCCGCCGCGGAAGCCGCCTTCGCAATACATGAGGTAATAGCGCCAGAGGCCGTGGAAATGGTCGTCGAAGCCGGCCGGGAGCCGGCGTTCCGCGACGGCCGCATCGTAGCAGCGGCGCCAGCGGCGGAGCGTCTCGGCATAATGCAGGCCGTAGCCCTTGCGGTCCTGCCAGGCGAGGCCGGCTTCGGCGGCGATGCGGGCGAACCGTTCCTCGCCGACCAGCATGCCGCCGGGGAAGATATAGGTCTGGATGAAATCGGCATTGGCGGCATAGCTCTCGAACAGGCTCTCCCGCATCGAGATCAGCTGGAGCGCGGCCCGGCCGCCCGGCGCCAGCATGCGGGCGATGCTCTGCAGATAGGCCGGCCAGTAATCCTGCCCCACCGCCTCGACCATCTCGACGCTGGCGACGGCG
>JAXDOV010000095.1:0-23245 GCA_034668705.1 Sphingomonadales bacterium | reverse complement strand
CGTTGCGGAAATCGAGGACAGACCCTAAGACGCGCAGCGCATCCGGGCGCCGTCCGCTTTCGGGGCTGCTCAGCCCTGCCCGGCTCAGAAAAACAGGGAAGGAAGATTCATGCCCCTCGTGCTCATCGCCATAGCCTGCGGCCTGGCCGCGGTGCTTTACGGCATCGTCACCAGCCTCCAGGTGCTGAAGGCGCCCGCCGGCAACGAGCGGATGCAGAGCATCGCCGAGGCGATCCAGGAGGGCGCGCGCGCCTATCTCGCCCGCCAGTATATGACGATCGCGATCGTCGGCGTGGTCGTCGCGTTGCTCGTCTATTATTTCCTCGGCATGACGTCGGCGGTCGGTTTCGTCATCGGCGCGTTGCTGTCGGGCCTCACCGGCTTCGTCGGCATGAACGTCTCGGTGAAGGCGAATGTCCGCACCGCCGAAGCGGCCCGCACCAGCCTCCAGGGCGGCCTCACCTTGGCCTTCCGGTCCGGCGCGATCACCGGCATGCTCGTCGCCGGCCTCGGCCTGCTCGCGATCTCCGGCTTCTTCTGGTACCTGACCGGCCCCGGCGGCCACGTCCCGGGCAACACCGCCGACCGCACCATCGTCAACGCCTTGGTCGCGCTCTCCTTCGGCGCGTCGCTGATCTCGATCTTCGCCCGTCTCGGCGGCGGCATCTTCACCAAGGCGGCCGACGTCGGCGCCGACCTGGTCGGCAAGGTCGAGGCCGGAATCCCGGAAGACGACCCCCGCAACCCGGCGACGATCGCCGACAATGTCGGCGACAATGTCGGCGATTGCGCCGGCATGGCCGCCGATCTGTTCGAGACCTATGTGGTGACGCTCGGTGTCACCATGGTGTCGATCGCGCTCACCGTCACCGGCGTCGACACGGCGCTGCTGACCAAGCTGATGTCGCTTCCCTTGCTCATCGGCGGCGCCTGCATCATCACCTCGATCATCGGCACCTACATGGTCCGGCTGGGCAAGGGCGGCTCGATCATGGGCGCGCTCTACAAGGGCTTCTGGACCGCGGCCGGGCTGGGCGCGATCGCCGCCTATTTCGTCACCCAATATGTGGTCGGCGACATGAACGCGACGCTCGCCACGATCGCCGGCGTCGGCGGCGCCGCCATCGCGCTGACCGGCATGAAGCTGTTCTACTGCATGCTGATCGGCCTCGGCCTCACCGGCGCGCTGGTCTGGATCACCGAATATTATACCGGCACCAACTTCCGCCCGGTCCGGTCGATCGCCCGCGCCTCGCAGACCGGTCACGGCACCAACGTCATCCAGGGCCTTGCGATCAGCCTCGAATCGACCGCCGCCCCGACGCTCGTCATCGTCGTCGCGGTGATCGCCGCCTATCAGCTCGCCGGGGTGATCGGCGTCGCCTTCGGCGCCACCGCGATGCTGGCCCTGGCCGGCATGGTGGTCGCGCTCGACGCCTACGGCCCGGTCACCGACAATGCCGGCGGCATCGCCGAAATGGCCGGCCTTCCGGACGAGGTGCGGGTGCGCACCGACGCGCTGGACGCGGTCGGCAACACCACCAAGGCGGTGACCAAGGGCTATGCGATCGGCTCGGCCGCGCTCGCCGCGCTCGTGCTGTTCGGCGCCTATACGACCGACCTGCACGAATTCTTCGGGGACATCACCGTCGATTTCTCGCTCAGCAATCCGTACGTCATCGTCGGCCTGCTGCTCGGCGCTCTGCTGCCCTATACGTTCGGCGCCTTCGGGATGACCGCGGTCGGCCGCGCCGCCGGCGCGGTGGTCGAGGACGTCCGCGCCCAGTTCCGCGACAATCCGGGGATCATGGAAGGGACCGTGCGGCCCAATTACGGCCGCACCGTCGACCTCGTCACCCGCGCCGCGATCAAGGAGATGATCATCCCGTCGCTGCTGCCGGTGCTGGCGCCGATCCTGGTCTATTACGTGATCACTCTCGTCGCCGGCCAGGCCTCGGGCTTCGCGGCGCTCGGCGCCCTGTTGCTCGGCGTCATCGTCTCCGGCCTGTTCGTCGCCATCTCGATGACCTCGGGCGGGGGCGCCTGGGACAATGCCAAGAAATATATCGAGGACGGCAATTACGGCGGCAAGGGCTCCGAGGCCCATAAGGCCGCGGTGACCGGCGACACGGTGGGCGATCCCTATAAGGATACGGCCGGACCGGCGGTCAATCCGATGATCAAGATCACCAACATCGTCGCCCTGCTGCTGCTCGCCGCGCTCGCCGCGCACTGAGCCGCACAGAAGCGGAAGATCTGGCCCCGCCCGCGGCAGCGGGCGGGGCTTTTCCTTGCCCTTGCAAGGCCAGTCCGGACGGCTATACTCTTCCTATCCAACGGTTTTTTGGTGGGGATGGGGATGACACGGTTCTTCGCTGCGCTGCTCGTGGGAGCAGCCTTTTTTTCGACGCCGCTTTCGGCGCAGCCCACAGCTCCGGCCACAGCTCCGGCCGCGGCTCGGCTGGATGCGGTGATTCCGATCGCCACCTTCGCCAAGCGGCCGTTCATGCGCGGGCCGCGGATCTCGCCGGACGGCACCAGGATCGTCGTCCAGATGTCGAAGGACAAGAACGGCTATCTCGGCCTCATCGACCTCACCAAACCGGGGTCACCGCCGGACCTGTTCATCGCCACCACCGAATTCCGGGAGGTCGGCGACCGCACCGTCACCAACTGGCGCTGGGTCGGCAACGACAATGTCGTCGTCACCATGCAGTCGCGGGAGAACATCTTCGGCGGGCCTGAGGATTTGAGGCGTCTGGTCGCGTACAACATCAAGACGAAGAAGCTGACCCCGCTCGCCTGGGATCATGCGACCGACGATGCCGCGACGATCCTCTACATCGACCATGACGGCGGCCGCATCCTGCTGGAGCGGGACAGCGATTCCTACGGCACCGAATTGTGGCAGCAGCCCGAAGCCGGATGGGTCGACCTTGCCACCGGCCAGTTCAACGTCGTCCAGCGGCCCAATCCGGTGGTCAGCGCCTGGATCGCCGACGGCAAGGGCGTGATCCGCGCCGCCGTCGACCGCGACGCGAAGACCGGGAAGCAGAGATTGATGTACCGCTCCGGCGCCGGCGAGCAATTGCACACGGTCGACAACAGCGCCGATGCGACCTTCACCGCGGGCCATATCGTGCCCGAGCTGTTCCTCGACGAGCCGGACATGGCAATCGCCTCGAGCAACAAGGATAATTACCGGCGGCTCTACAAGGTCAACATGAAGACCCTGGCGCTCGGGCCGGTGCTGTTCGAGCGGCCCGGCTACGACGTCGGAGGTGGGGTCCACTCCAACTGGGATGAGAACCAGATGATCGGCGTCAGGATCACCGAGACGGGTGATCGCGATTACTGGTTCGATCCCGATTGGAAGGTCATCCAGCAGCTGATGGACGAGCAGTTCGGGGCGGGCAATGCGCATATCGTCTCGCGCGACCGCAAGGACGAGAAGCTGATCTTCTTCGTCGGCAAGCCGAGCCAGCCGGGCGGCTATTATCTGTACGACACCGCCGCCGGCAAGCTGTCGCTGATCGGCTGGGTCTATCCCCAATTTGGCGGCGCCGAGCTGAACCCGATGTCGACAATCACCTATGCGGCGCGGGACGGGCTGAAGATCCCCGCCGTGGTGACGATGCCGCGCCACCGGCTCGGCCAGAAGAACCTGCCCGTGGTCGTGCTCGTCCATGGCGGTCCGTTCGGCGCCCGCCAGCAGGAGGAGTTCGGGGCCTTCCCATGGCAGCAGGCTTTGGCCGAGCAGGGCTATGTCGTGATCGAGCCGAACTACCGGGGCTCCGGCGGCTATGGGAAGGATTTCGTGCTCAAGGGCCGTGCGCCCGACGGCTATGGCGTCCGGATGCAGGACGATCTGAACGACGCCGTCGCCTGGTTCGGCGCGCAGGGGACGATCGATCCGAAGCGGGCCTGCATCATGGGCTGGTCCTATGGCGGCTATGCCGCCGGGCGCGGCGCCCAGCGCGATCCCGGCCTCTGGCGCTGCGCGATCGCGGGCGCGGGCATTTACGACTTCCCGATGATGACGACCTGGGACGCGAACCATCTCGGCAGGTTCAACGCCAAGTTCCAGGCGACCTCGAACGACCCGATCGGCATCTCGCCGGCGCGCCATGCCGACGGCAAATGGGCGCCGATCCTGATCGTCGCCGGCGTCCGCGACCAGCGCATCCCGCTTGAGCAGCCGCACACCATGGTCTCGGCGCTCAAGAGCGCGGGAAAGCGCGAAGGCACCGACTTCCGCTACATCGAGCAGAAGGAGGGGACCCACAACCTTCCCTATGAGGATGTCGCCGCCCAGTGGCTCGACGAGGCGAACCAGTGGCTGACGCGCTGGAACCCGGCCTACGCCCCGACCGACCACGACCGGGCGCCGGCAGGAGCGCAGGTCGCGGGCGGCAGCTGAGCGGGATTTGCGGCTCGGATGACAATTGTGGCGAGGAAGGCGGCCACTTTGAGCCGGAGCGGCCGGCCGCCCCTCGTCGCTTTTCTTTCCAGGGGGCAGGCGCTATGGCGTGGCCCGATTTTTGATCGCCGGATGATGAGGATCGATGGCCAAGGAAGAGCTTCTCGAAATGCGCGGGTCGGTGGTGGAGCTGCTGCCCAACGCCATGTTCCGCGTCCGCCTCGAGAACGATCATGAGATCCTCGGCCACACCGCCGGCAAGATGCGCAAGAACCGCATCCGCGTGCTGGTCGGTGACGAGGTGCTCGTCGAGCTGACGCCCTACGACCTGACCAAGGGTCGGATCACCTATCGGTTCAAATAGTTTGCGGGCCGGCCTCCTGCGGCTCGTCCTCGCTTCCGCTTCGCCGCGCCGGCTCGAGCTGCTGGCGCGGCTCGGGGTGACGCCCGATGCCGTCCTGCCGGCCGAGATCGACGAGACGCCGCGGCGGGGCGAACTGCCCGCCGCCTATGCCTGCCGGATGGCGGCGGAGAAGGCGGCGGCGATCCGGGCGCCGGGCAGCCTCGTCCTCGCCGCCGACACGGTGGTCGCCGCGGGGCGGCGAATCCTTCCCAAGACGGAAGGGGAAGCCGAGGCCCGTGCGGCTCTCTCCATCCTCTCGGGCCGACGCCACAAGGTGCTCTCGGCCGTGACCCTGATCGACGGTGAAGGGCGCGCCCGGCACCGTCTCTCCACCAGCATCGTCGCCTTCAAGCCGCTCTCGGAGGACGAGCTCGCCGCCTATCTGGACGCGGGCGAATGGCGCGGCAAAGCGGGCGGCTATGCGATCCAGGGCCGGGCCGAGGCCCTTGTCCGCTTCCTCTCCGGCAGCCATTCCGGGGTGATGGGCCTGCCGCTCTACGAGACCCGCGCCCTGCTCCGCGCCGCCGGCTACGCGCTTGGCTGAGTGGCTGTACGAGGAGGGGATCGGCGAGGATCGCGCGATCCTGGTCGAGGAGGGCGAGATTCTCGAAGCCTTGATCGAGCTGCCGGGCGCGCTTCGCGCCGGCGCGATCGTCGAAGGGCGGCTGACGTCGATCCTCGTTCCCGGCCGCCGCGGCGTCGTCGCGTTGGGCCCTGGGTCTGACGGCGGGGGCGAGGCGCTGCTGGAGCCGCTGCCGCCGGGCCTCACCGAAGGGGCCAGGCTGCGCGTCGAGATCACGCGCGAAGCGCTCGCCGAGCCGGGCCGGCCGAAGCGGGCGAAGGCGCGGGCGAGCGACGCGCCGCCGCGGCCGGGGCCGACGCTGGCGGAGCGGATCGGCCGCTGCCGGCGCGCCTCGCCGCTGCCGCCGGACGAATTCGAGGATGCCGGCTGGTCCGAGCTGCTCGAGGAAGCGGCGACCGGCGAGATCGCCTTTGCCGGCGGCGGCCTCCGGATGAATCTGACGCCGGCGATGACCCTGTTCGACGTCGACGGCACGCTGCCGCCCGCCGCGCTGGCGGCGGCCGGCGCCGCCGCGGCCGGGCGCGCGATCCGCCGCCTCGGCATCGGCGGGTCGATCGGCATCGATCTGCCCACTTTGGGCTCGCGGACGGAACGGCAGGCGGCCGCCGCCGCGCTCGACGCGGTGTTGCCGCAGCCCTTCGAGCGGACCGCGGTCAACGGCTTCGGCTTCCTCCAATTGGTGCGGCGGCGGGAACGGGCGTCGCTGCCCGAAACGCTGCAGCAGGACCCGGTCGGCGCCGCCGCCCGGGCCTTGCTGCGCCGGGCCGAGCGGGCCGGGGGCGCGGGCGAGCGGATGCTCGTCGCCGCGCCCGCGGTGATCGCCCGGCTCGAGCAGAATCCGCAATGGCTGGAGGCGCTCGGCCGGCGCACCGGCGCTCCGGCCGGCTTGCGGGCGGACCCGCGCCTCGCCATATCGGCCGGGCATGTCCAGAGCCGCTTCGCCCCTTAGCCACGCCCGCGTGTCCTGCCCGCTCTGCCGCAAGCCGGCGAGCGCCGACCACGCGCCCTTCTGCAGCCAGGGCTGCCGCGACCGCGACCTGCTCAACTGGCTCGGCGACGCCTACAAGAGCCCCGGCCCGCCCGCGGACGAGGGGGTGGAATAGGTTGCAATCAGCTGGATCGCAGCCTGTTCCAGAAGCGAAAAGCCGGTTCCCGTCTTTTCGCGCAATGCTCTGGACAGCGAAGGCGGGCCGCCTCTATAGGCCCCACTTTCCGCGCCCGCCGGAATGCCCAGGTAGCTCAGTTGGTAGAGCACGTGACTGAAAATCACGGTGTCGGCGGTTCAATTCCGTCCCTGGGCACCATTCCCCGGTTCAGGGCCTCCGCTATCTCAGCTGGCTGTCCTTGCTGCCCCTGCGGTTGATCCCCGCCGTCACCATCTGGCCGTCCCGGGACGATTGGCAGGCCACGCAGGTGCGGACGCCGGGCAGGGCGCGGCGGCGGCCTTCGGGAATTTCGTCGTCGCACTCGATGCAGTGGGTCGCCGCTTCGCCCGTGGGCATCCGCGCGCGGGCGGCGAGCACCGCGTCCATGACGGTGTCGTCGATCTGATCCTGAACCGCACCATCCCGCGTCCAGCCGCCAGCCATGTCAGCCTCCGATCGTCCCGTTTTCTCAGGGTCTTGAGATAAGGATTCGAAGTGCCCTTGCCAATGGACCGCCGGCTCAGGCGGCCTGCGCCCGCTCCATCGCTTCCGACGCCTCGATCCAGCTGCGCTCGGCCTCGGCGAGCCGGGCATCGGTCGCGGCGAGGAGCTTCATCAGCTCGCCCATCGTGCGGCTGCGATCCTCGGGCATGGCGGCGTCCGGATCGAACATGGCCCGCTCGATCTCGCGCTTGCGGGCCTCCAGCTTCGCCATCTCCGCCTCGGCGGCTTCGGCCGATTTGCGCAGCGACTGGCCCTGGGCGCGCGCCTCGGCCATGGCGCGGCGCTCGTCCTTGCGGTTGCGTTTGGCCGCCTGCCTGTCGCCGCCGCCTTCCTGGTTCCGGCCGAGGATCAGGTCGGTATAATCGTCGAGGCTTCCCGCATATTCGCGGGCGGTGCCGCCGTCGACCAGCACCAGCCGGTCGGCGGTGAGCGCGAGCATGTGGCGGTCGTGGCTCACCATGACCACCGCGCCGCCATAGTCGTTCAAAGCCTGGACCAGAGCCTCGCGCGCATCGACGTCGAGATGGTTGGTGGGCTCGTCGAGGATCAGCAGATGCGGCGCCTCGCGGGTGATCAAAGCCAGCGCCAGCCGCGCACGCTCGCCGCCCGACATCTTCGCCACCTGCATCACCGCCTTGACGCCGGAAAAGCCGAACCGCCCGAGCTGGGCGCGGACCGCCGCCGGCGCCGCTTTGGGCATCAGCCGGCTCATATGCTGGAGCGGCGTCTCCTCGCCGTTCAGCTCCTCGACCTGATATTGGGTGAAATAGCCGACCCGAAGCTTGCCCGAGGCGTTCATCCTCCCCGCCATCACCGGCAGCTGCGCCGCCAGCAGGCGGGCAAGCGTCGTCTTGCCGTTGCCGTTGCGGCCGAGCAGAGCCAGCCGGTCGTCCGGATCGAGCCGGAGGTCGAGGCGCGAGAGCACCGGCGCGCCCGGGGCATAGCCGACCGCGGCCATGTCCAGGGTCACCAAAGGCGGCTTCAGCTCGGCGGGGCTGGGGAAATCGAAGCTGAGGCTCGGATCCTCGGCGACGGCGGCGATCGGCGCCATCCGCGCCAGCGCCTTCACCCGCGACTGGGCCTGCTTGGCGGTGCTCGCCCGGGCGCTGTTGCGCGCGATATAATCCTGCAGGCGCGCGCGCTGCGAGGCCTGGTTGGCGCGGGCCGATTCGAGCTGGGCGAGGCGCTCGGCGCGCTGCGTCTCGAAGGCGTCGTAGCCGCCCGGATAGAGCGTGACCTTGCCCTGCTCGAGGTGGAGGATGTGATCGGCGACGTTGTTGAGCAGGTCGCGTTCGTGGCTGATGATCAGCATCGTCGCGCGATAGCTCTTCAGGAAATTCTCGAGCCACAGGGTGGCTTCCAGATCGAGATGGTTCGAAGGCTCGTCGAGCAGCAGCAGGTCCGGGCTCGAGAAGAGCAGGGCGGCCAGCGCGACGCGCATCCGCCAGCCGCCCGAAAAGCTGTCCAGCGGCTGGCGCTGCATGTCCTCGTCGAAGCCCAGGCCGACGAGGATGCGCGCGGCTCTCGCCGGCGCGGCATGGGCGGCGATCGCGTTCAGCCGGTCGTGGATGTCGCCGAGCCGATGGGCGTCGTGATTCGTCTCCGCCTCGTGGAGCAAGGCGGCCCGCTCGACATCGGCGGCGAGCACGGTGTCGAACGGCGTCGCGGCGCCGGCGGGGGTCTCCTGGGCGATATAGCCGATCTTCGCCGCGCGCGGCATCTCGACCCCGCCGCCGTCCGGATCGAGCAGGCCGGCGACGACCCGCATCAAGGTGGACTTGCCGGCGCCGTTGCGGCCGATCAGGCCGATCCGCCCGCCCGTGGGCAAGGAGGCGCTGGCGCCGTCAAGGATGGTCCGCCCGCCGAGGCGAACCGTGATCGCATTGAGATTGAGCATGCGGCGCCCCTAGCAGGCGGCGGCGGCGCTGTCAGGTCGCTTTCCGGCGCTGGAGCAGTGGGCGATTAGATTGAATCGCCCACTGCTCCAGAATTCTTTGTTGCCGCATTGCTTTTTGCGAAAATTGAGCAGGCCCGCCATGCCCCCGGCATGGCTGCCCAGTGCGGGGCACTGGGCACCTGCTCAATGGTCCCCACCTTTTCGCGCAATGCTCTAACGGCCCGAGGAGGTGGGAATAAGCGCTGCAACGGCAACGTCTCTCAGGGATTGTTCATCTCAGCTAGGTTTCATAATGAGACCGCCCCAGCCCGGAGTTTCCCCTGCCGACCGCTTTCATCAACGCCATCGGCACCGCCGTGCCCTCGCACGAGGTGCACGGCGCCTTCATCGACTGGGCCGAGCCGAGGATCGCGGACAAGCGGAGCCGTGCGCTGTTCCGGCGGATGGCGGAACGGTCGGGGATCGAGCGGCGCTGGTCGGTGCTGCCGCCGACGCCGGAGGGCGGCTCGCCGGTCGCCCCGGGCGGCTTCTATCATTCCGGACTGCCCGGCACGGGCGCGCGGATGGAGCTCTATGCCGAGGCGGCGCCGGAGCTGGCGCTGGCGGCGATCGCCGACCTCGAGGCGCAGGCGCCAATCGACGGCATCACCCATCTCGTCGTCGCCAGCTGCACCGGTTTCGTCGCCCCCGGCATCGACCAGATCATCGCCGCCCGGCTCGGCCTGCCCGGCCATGTCGAGCGCACCCTGGTCGGCTTCATGGGCTGCTATGCCGCCGTCTCCGCGCTGCGGCTGGCTTATCATATCGTCCGCTCCGAGGCGCAGGCGCGGGTGCTGGTGGTGACGGTCGAGCTGTCCAGCCTGCACCTCCAGGACGAAGAAGAGATCGAGCCGTTGCTCGCCATGCTCCAGTTCGGCGACGGCGCGGCGGCCGCTTTGGTGACAAGCGTGCCGCGCGGCTTCGCCATCTCGGCTCCGTTCGCGGTGACGCTGGCCGATTCCTCGGACCTGATTCGCTGGACGATCGGCGATAGCGGCTTCGCGATGCGGCTGTCGGGCGAAGTGCCCGGCCGCATCGCCGAAGCGTTGCGCGACGAGGCCGTGCGGCGGCCGCTGCTCGCCGGCCGCGCGCCGGGCGAAATCGACGGCTGGGCGGTCCATGCCGGCGGCCGCTCGGTGCTCGACGCGGTCGAGAACGGGCTCGATCTGCCGCCCGAGGCGCTCGCCGAATCGCGCGCGGTGCTGGCGCGTTACGGCAACATGTCTTCGGCCACGCTTCCGTTCGCGCTGGCGGCGATGCTCGCCGACCCGCAACGCCGCCGCGGCATCGCCCTCGCCTTCGGCCCCGGCCTCGCCGCCGAGGGCTTCCACTTCACGCGGGCGCCATGACCGCCGCCCGCCGGCGGGCTCGATGCGGCGCGTTCCGGCGCTGATCGTCGGCGGCGGGCCCGCGGGTTCGGCGGCGGGCATCGCCCTTTCCCGCGCCGGCATCGAGGCCGAGATCGTCGAGCGCAGCCCGGGGCCGCAGGACATGGTCTGCGGCGGCTTTCTCGGCTGGGACGCGCTGGCGGCGCTGCGGAGCCTCGGTGTCGACGCCGCCGCGCTCGGCGCGCGGCCGATCGCACGGCTCCGCCTGGTCTCCGCCGAGGACGAGGTGGAAGCGGCGCTGCCGCACCCGGCCGCCGGCCTGTCGCGCCGGACGCTCGACGCCGCCTTGCTCGGCGCGGCGGAAGCGGCGGGAGCCCGCGTCCGTCGCGGGGTCGCGGTCCGCTCGGCCGATCTGGGCCAGCGCTGCCTCAAGCTCGACGGCGGCGACGAAGCGGCCGGCGAGGCATTGCTGATCGCCACCGGCAAGCACGAGCTGCGCGGCGCGGCGCGGCCGCGCGATACCAGCGCCGATCCGATCGGCCTCAGGACCGCGCTGGCGCCATCGCCGGTGCTGGAGCGCGCGCTCGACGGCGTGATCGAGCTGCATCTGTTCGACGGCGGCTATGCCGGCCTGCTGCTGCAGGAGGACGGCCAGGCCAATCTCTGCCTGTCGGCGGCGCGGCGGCGGCTGAAGGCGGCCGGCGGCATCGAGCGGCTGGTCGGCGAGCTCGCCGACGAGCTGCCGGCGCTGGCGGAGCGGCTTCGCCAGGGGCGGATGGCCGGGTGGAGCGCCGTCTCGGGCGTGCCTTATGGCTGGCGCGCGGCCGCCACCGCGCCGGGGGTCTACCGGCTCGGCGACCAGGCGGCGGTGATCGCCTCGCTCGCCGGCGACGGCATCGCCATCGCTCTCGCCAGCGGCAGGGCGGCGGGCGCGGCGATCGCGGCGGGCCGGCCGGCCGAGGATTATCAGAAGGCCTTTCGCCGCCAGGCCGGACGGCCGGTCGCGGCGGCCGAGGCGCTGCGCTGGGCGGCCGAGCATGCGGCGCCGCGCGCGGCCTTCATGGGGGTGCTGAAGGGGCTGCCGCGCCTCACCGGCCTCGCCGCCTTACTCACCCGGATCGGCCGCTGACGCCTCCGGCTTCGCCGGCCTGCCGACGATCAGCCCCGGCGCGTAGCGCGCCAGCAGCAGGATCAGGGTCGGCAGCGCCATCGTGTTCCACATGTCGCGCAGGCCTTCGGCGAACTGGATGTCGCGGTCCGGCCAGACCTCATAGGTATAATCATAGGCCTCGTTGGCGAACTCGGTCGCGAGCACGGCGAGCCAGGGCCAGGGGCTGCGCAGCGGCCGGCGCAGGACGAGGGCCGCCGCGATCTGGAGGAGGATTCCGGCATGGACATGGAGCGCGTCCATGTCGAGGCCGCTCGCATGCTCCGCCCAATCCTTGATATGATGCCAGTCCACGCGCCCGCCTAGGCGGAGGTGCCCGGCGGCTCAATAGCGCTTGCGGTAGCGCAGGTTGACGTTGTTGGTGCCGCCCTGCGAGCTCACCTGGCTGAGCAGGCTCAGCGTCTTGGACAGCGCCATCTCGATCTGGGTCGCCGTATAGCCGCGCGCGTCGGTGACGATCTCGATGTAGATCTTGCTGCTGAGGTAGAAGCCGGCGGCGAGCGCGGTGCCGCGGCCGGTCGTCTTGTCGCCGCCGAGGATGCGCAGCCGGCTGAGCCCGGTCGCCGAGCGCAGCTTGCCGAGCGGGTTGAGCCCGCCGCCGCCGCCGCGCAGCGTGTTCAACGAGGAGGCGATCTGCACCGCCTGCATCGCCGAAATCTCGGTGACCGAGCCGCCGAACAGGATCCGCGCCATGATCTCGTCCTGGGGCAGGCCCGGCGAGGAGGTGAAGGCGATCTGCGGATTGTTGGCGCTGCCGGTGACGTTGATGTTGACCGTCACGTCCTTGATGTCGGCGCTCGCCTGGATGTCGAGCCGCGGGTTGGGCGGCCGCGCGCCGGTGAAGGTGATCAGGCCGTGGGTAACGTCGAAGCGCTGGCCGGAGAAGCTGTAGGTGCCGCGGATGAGGTCGGCCTGGCCGACCAGGGTCGGCGTGCGCGAGGTGCCCTGGATGCGCAGATCGGCGCTCCATTCGGATTCGAGACCCATGCCGGCGATGAACAACTGGTTGGGGGCGCGGACGCGCAGGTCGAGCTTCCACAGGCTCGGCACCGCATTGTCCTGCGCCGCGGGCCGGCTGCCCGGCTGCGGCAGCGGATCGCCCTTGCGGCGCACGCCCTGGAGGTCGATCACCTGCGCCGCTCCCTGGCGGATGATCTGGTAGCGCATGTTGGGCAGGATCAGGTCGCCGGAGATCAGGGCGCCGCCGGCGCGGCTGTTGGTGACGGCGAGGTCGCCGGAGACGGTGGCGCCGAGATTGTCGCTGCGCGCCAGCTGCGCGTCCTGCATGTGGAACTTGAGGTCGATCGGATAGCCGGCGGCGGCGGCGAAGCCGATATTGCCCTGGCCGGTGATGGTGCCGCTGCCGGCACGGCCGGAAAGCTGGTCGATCTGCAGCGTCGCGCTGGTGAAGCGGCCCTGGACGGCGAGATTGGTGATGCGGGTGCCGTAGGTCTCGTCGACGAAGGTCAAATTGTTGGCGCGGACGATGCCGTTGAGCTGCGGATCGGCGAGCCGCCCGCTGAAATCGGCGGCGACGCCGATCGGGCCGGAAAGCTGCTGGCCGGCAAGTCCGGCGAAGGAGGAGAGCACTTCGGCCGGTCCGTTATAGCGGATGCCGCCGGCGAGCGGGGCAGCGAAGAGGCGGCTCGTCCAGCTGCCGCCGCCGCCGATCGGCTGCAGCCGCGCCTGTGCGCGGCCGATGACGGTGCCGCCGCGGCGGATCACCGCGTCGAGCGCCCCGCCCGCCGGCTGCAGCGTGCCGAGCAGCGACAAGTCGACCGGCGGCGAGCGGGTGGCGATGCCGGTGCGGGTGAAGCCGGCGATGTTGAGCCGCGCCTCGGCGCGCGGGAAGGCGCCGCCGGCCGGCTGGGCGAAATCGAGGCTGCCGGTGGCCTTGCCGCCGATGCCGAAACCCGGCGAGAAGGCGTTGAGGATCGACAGATCGAGATCCTGCATCCGCGACTGCAGCTCGTAGCCATTGCCGTAGCGGCCGGCGAGGAGGACATTGCCCTGCGGCAGCACGATTTGGGTCGGCGCCAGCACCCAGGACCCGGCGACGCGGCGGATCTCGGCCGGCCGGGCCAGATGGAAGGGGATGTTGTTGACGCTGCCTTGAGCCGCGGCGCGGATCAGCTCGGGCGTCAGCGCAGCGTTGACGCCGATGCGGAAGGGCACGCCGCTCGTCCCTTCGGCGAAGAGCTGGGCGGTGCCGCGGCCGCCCTGATAATTCGCCTTCGCCCGGGCCAGGGCAATGAAGAAGCTGCTGCTGCGGACGCCAGCCAGCTGCACGTCGCCGGTGATCTGCGGCGCGTTCGGATAGAGGATGATCGTCGCCCGGACGAGCCCGCGCTGGATCAGGATCGGGTTCGCGCCGGGGATCTGCGCGCCATTGGCACTGGCGTCGATGTCGGCGCGCTGATAGCGGCCCGCCGCGGCGAGCCGGACTGTCCCGTTGAGGCCGGAGCCGGTCATGGTCAGCGTGCCGGCGAAGGGACCGGCGCGGGTCTGGACGATCCGCCCGGCGAAATTCATGCCGGCGAAGGTGAGCCGCCTGATGTCGAGGGTCAGCGGCCCGCGGCCGGAAAGGATGTTGAGGTCGGCGGCGAAGGGCCCGTAGCGGGACTCGCCCGTCGCCCTGACCGCATAGCCGCCGGCGACGGCGCGGACGGTGGCGCTGACGTTGCGCAGGCCGATGCCGAAGCCGGGGCTGGCGGCGCGGAGCTGGATGTTCGGCCTGTCCAGGGTGCCGGTGACGATCACCGCCAGCGGCCCGTAGGCGCGGGAGATGCCGGTGCCGCGGAAGTCGATCGCGCCGCTTCGCGAATAGGTGCCGCTGCCGGAGGTGATGCGCAGGCCGGGCGAGCTCAGCCGCATGTCGGCGACGTGGATGAGGCCGTTCGGGTCCATGACGATGCTGGCGGCGGCGGTGGCATTGCCTTCGAGCAGGCCGCGCGCCGACGCATTGTCGATCCGCCGCGTCTTCACCGCGACCTTGCCGCGCAGGCCGAAGCCGCCCCGGGCGCTGACCACGTCCATCTGCGTCGTGAGATCGAGGAGGCCGATCCCCTCCAGCAGATAATTGTTCACCCGTCCCTGGATCCCGGCCTGGTATTGCCCCTTGGCGAGGTCGGCGACGAGCACCACCGTCGCGTTCAGCCGGTCCGAGCGCACCCGCAGATCGTCGGACAGCAAATGGGTGCCGGAGATCGCGATATTGCCGTCGACGCCGACATTGGTCAGCAGGCTGCCGAAGCTCGGGCTGAGCCCGGTGATCCGTCGGGCGCGGGCCGAGACGGGGATGATCATCCGGTCCGTATTCACCCGCGCGCGTCCGCGCGCCTGCAGGCCCTCGAGAACGGTGCCGTTGAAGCCAAGGGCAGCGGCGCGCAGATCGTAGGCAATCACGGGCGTCTTGAAGGCGCCGTTCAGCACCATCGCCAGCTGGACGTCGCGGCCGGAAAGGTTGGGCAGGACGCTGCCGGGACGCGTCAGCCGCGCGGCGACCCTCAGATTGCCGAACTCGCTGCGGCCGAGATCGATCAGCCCCTCCGCGCCGACCGCCATCGCCGCCGAGCTCAGCCGCAGCCTGGTGTCGGCGCGGCGGTTGGCGAGGCTGGTGACGAGATTGACCTGCACCGAGGGCTCGAGCAGCCGGCGCATCGGGCCCGCCGCCATCATCGGCCCGGGCTGGAGCGGACCGGTGATGGTGAAGGTGCCGTTGCGGCCGCCGATGGCGAGGTCGGCGAAGGGCTTGCCGCCCAAGGTCGCCAGCGCCCGCCCGTTCCAGCTCGCCCAGCTCCCCTTGCCGCCGACCGAGGCCGAGAGCGGCTGGGTGAGGCCGGTGAGCCCGGCGACGAAGCCGTTGCCCGGCGCCTGGAGGCGCAGGCCCATGTCGAGCTTGTTGTCCTTCGGCACCGCATCGAGCTTCAACAGCATGCGGTCGCCGCCGGGGAGGCCGGGCCCGGCGATGGCGCCGGCGAACAGGGCGACCTGGGCGCGGCCGCTGGCGATCTTCGCATTGCCGTCCAGGGTGAGGAGGTGGCGATAGCCGGTGACGGCCGGGTCGACCATGATCCGGTCGACCTTCAGCCGGCCGATGTCGATATCGATATTGGGGAGCAGAGGCGCGTTGGGATCGCCCGGCTTCAGCCTGGGCAGGCGGTAGAGATGCGCCCGCGGCACGTCGAGGCTGCTGATGTCGATATGGTTCCCGAAATAGGCCAAAGGGCGCCAGCCCATCTTCGCCTCGGGCGCGGTGAAGAAATTGCCCCTGGGATCGGACAGGCTAAGGTCGCGCAAAATCAGCTCGCTGAACAGCGAGCCTTCGATGCGGCCGACATGGATGCGAAGGCCGGTGGCGGTTTCCAGCTGGTTGATCTGCCGGACGACGAAGCCGCGGCCCATCGTGCTGTTGAGCCACAGCAGGAAGAGGCCGACGAGCAGGATGACGGAAAGGATGCCGATGCCGGTCCATTTGGCGGCGGCCCGGGCGCGGCGGCGGCCGATCGGCACGGCGGGCGGGGCGGGGACGGCCAGATTTTCGTCCTCGGCCATCAGAAGGCCTGCCCGATCGAGACGTAGATGGCGAAGCGGGACTCGCCCTTGCGGCGCCCGATCGGAGTCGCGACGTCGACCCTCAGCGGCCCGAAATTGGTGTAGAGCCGGCCGCCGATGCCGGCGCCGAAGCGCATGCCGGAGAGCTTGGGATATTGGCTCTCATAGACGTTGCCGGCGTCGATGAACGGGACGATGCCGTAATTGCCGAAGCGGTAGCGCGCTTCGAGCGCGAACTCGATCAGGCTGCGGCCGCCGATCGGATTGCCCTTGGCGTCCTTGGGCCCGAGCTCCTGATAGCCGTAGCCGCGCACCGAGCCGCCGCCGCCGGCATAGAGGCGGCGGGACGGCGGCAGGTCGCCGACATTGGCGCCGTAGATCGAGCCGACGCGGGTACGGGCGGCGAGGGTGATCTTGTCGGAGGCCGGGAAGTAGACGCTGCCTTCGAGGATGTTGCGGATATAGGGCTTGGTCGGCTTGCGCAGCGACGCTTCCGGATTGACCCGCGCGAGCAGGCGAAAGCCCCTGGTCGGGTCGAGCAGATTGTTCGAGCGGTCATAGCCGATCTGGCCGATCAGGCCGGCGATGAAATGGGCGTTGGTGATCGAGATGGGCGGGAAGCGGTCCTCATTCTCGTTGCTGGCGACAATTTCGGCGCCATAGGCATAGGTCCATCTCTTCTGCCAGATCGGCGTCGATTCCCGGGAGACGAGGCCGTAGATGCGGGCGAGATAGCCCTTATAGGCGGCCAGATTCTGCCGGTCCGCCTCCACCTGGAGCAAGAGGGTGCGGTCGCGCTTGCCCCAATTGCTGCGCTGGAAGGCGACGCGCAGCCCCTGCTCCTGGGTGCCGGCGATGCCCGTCACCCGCAGCGCGCCTTCCGGCGGGAACATGTTCTTATTTTCCCAGGTCGCCTCGGCCCGGAAGCCTTCGCCGGTATTGTAGCCGGCGGTGCCGGCGATGGAGCGGGCCGGCCCCTTCTCCTGGACGACGTGGATGTTCACATATTCGGTGCCGTCGGGCGCCTTGTCGCCGGTGCGCACCGGCTCCGCCGCGACGGTGCGGAAGAGGCCGGTGGCGACCATCGCCTCGCGCAGGTCGTCGACCTTGCGGCTGTCGTAAAGCTCCCCCCGCTTGAAGCGGGAGAGGATGCCGACATGCTTCGCGTCGAAGGCGAGATTGCCGTCGGTGGTGAAGCCGGCGAAGCTCGAGCGGGGGCCGGGATCGACCGGCAAGGTATAATCGCCGGCATGGGTGGCGGGATCGAGCAGGATGTCGCGCAGCCCGATTTCGGCGAACGGATAGCCCTGCTGCGGCAGCCGAAGGCGGATGTTCGCCTCGCCGGCCTCGACCGCCGGCGCGACGATCGGGTCGCCGCTCTTGAGCGGCAGCGCCTCGCGGGCGAGGCCCGGCGGCACCGTCTCATTGCCGTCGATCCGGATCTGGCCGAAGGCGTAGCGCGCGCCCGGCGCGACGGCGACGGTGACGCGCAGCTGCCCCGGTCGATCGGGCAATTGCTCGACCGTGGCGACGGCGCTGGCGTCGTAATAGCCTTCCGAGCGGAGCAGGCGGATTGCGAGCAATTCGTCCTCCTTGGCGCGGGCGGCGACCTGGGCGCCGTTGGTCGCCTGGCCGTCGGCGTCGGCGAGCGCCGACAGGCTCCGGAAGCGGCCGTCGAGGCCGATCTTGTCGAAGCCTTCGAGGACGAGCTGATAGTGGACCGGCTCCGGCGCGCTCTCGTCCGGCTTCGGGTTCGCATTGGGGGGCGGGGTGGTGACGTCGAAGCTGGAGAGCGGCGGCAGCGGCTGGGCCAGCTCGGGATCGGCCGGCACATTGGCCGGCGGAAGCGCGCCCGGCGCGACGGTGCCTGTCGGGACCGGGCCGGGTGGCGGCGCGATCGGCCCGAGCGGGGGGAGCGGCTTGCCGATCTCGGGATCGAGCGGCGGCAGCGCCTTCTCGAACTGGCTGTCGGGAACGATCGGGCCGGCATTGTCGGGGCCGGAGGGAGTTTGGGCGCCGTTGCTCGGGGGTGGCGGGGATTGGGCGTCGGCGGCGCAGGCCAAGACGATTGCGCTGCCCGCGATCGCTGCCCTCAAGATCGCCGCCTGGTTCAACGCCCGCACGCTCCCCTCGGCCCCTGAATGCCGAAAACGGCTTAAACCATAAAAGCTTGGCTTTGTTCCGGGGCCGAAAAGGACTGATCGAGGTTAGTTCGCCAAGGGCCGCCCGCCCTGGTTTCGAAGCACCGGCGCGGCCCCGTCGCCGACGATGGCGAAGCCCGCCCAATAATAAGGATGGGAGGTTTTCGGATCGTCCATCAGGGCCGCCTCCGCGCGCCTCAGGGCCGTCGCCGTCGCCGTGCCGGGCGGCGCGGTGAACAGGCCGGAGATCAGCCGGTTGGTGGCGTCGTAATCGTCCGGCACCGGCCAGTGGCTGGCGATGACCGAGCGGCCGCCGGCGCCGACGAAGGCGCGGACCAGCCCGTCGAGCGCATCGCCGCCGCCGGTCGCGACGCCCGCCTCGCGGGTGGCGGCGAGGCTCGCCTTGCCGGCGGTGTCGCAGGCGGAGAGGATGACGAGGTCCGCGTCGATCCTGAGGTCGTATATCTCGCCGAAGCTGAGCAGGCCGTCCGAGCCGGGGCCGCCGAACGACGTCATCAGCGCCGGCCGCGCCGGGCATTCGGGCCGCGGCGCCGTCACCAGCCCGTGGGTCGCGAAATGGACGATCCGATATTGGGAGAGATCGGACCGGCTTATGATCGCGTCGTCGCTAAAGGCCTGACCGGTGACGATCGCCGCGCCTTTGTCCTCCTTCCGCTCGATGAGGCCGGACGCAAGGCGCAACTCGGCCGCCGAGATCGGGTGGGCCCAGGCGGCGATCGGCCAGCCGCAGGCGGCGCCGTCGCCGAGGATCGTGCGCAACGCGCTCTCCGACAGAGCGGCGAGCTGCGGCGGCCGATTCTCGCCGAAGCCGATATAGTCGCGCCCGGCGCGGGACGGCGCCGTCTGCCGCACGTCGCGGAAGGCGCGGGCCGAGACGGCGGTGCTGACGTCGCGGCCGCGCCCGAGCCAGGCCAGATCGGTGAAGTCGAAGCCGTCGCTGTCGGGGCGCCGCGCCTTGGCGAGATAGGCGTCGACGCCGGCGCGGTCGGTGACCAGCAGGTTGGGCGGCAGCCGCAGCATCGCCCCGTCGGGCTCGAAGATGAGATGGGTTATGCCGGCCATGTCGGCGGCGGCGGGGCCGAACAGCTGGCCGTAAAGCCGGTGGGCGCGCTCGACGTCGAACGGGTAGGTGACGATCTTCCCGTCCTGCTCGACCGAGATGGTGGCGCGGATCGCATCCACCTCCCGGTCGAGCTCGGCCGGGCCGGCGCCGAGGCGGAAGGCGCGGCCGCTTGTCGGCGTCGCCAGCAGGCCGTAGCCATCCTCGCCGACCAGGATCATCTTGTAATAGGCCTCGCCGGGACGGAGCATCTTCTGCAGCTCCGCGAGCGTCATCGCCCCGCCCGAAACGACACGATAGCGCGGATATTGGGCGAGCTTCGACTGGGCCGCGACCTGCGCCGCTTCCAGCGCCTGGAGATCGTTTCGCGCCGCGGCCAGGCGGGCGGTCGCTTCCGCCGTCGGCTTCGGCTCCGCCGCGAGACGGCCGATCTCGACCCGGACGCGCTCGATGTCGCGGCCGAGATTGACCGACTGGCGGAACAGGCGCGCCGCCTCGTCGCTGCCGCCGCTGAGCTCGCGGGCGAGCACCGCTTGGGTCTGGGCGACGCCGGGCCGGACGAGCAGCTGGCTCGCCCGGAACAGCTCGGCGACATCGTCCGGCCGGTCCGCCTCCGCCGCCAGCAGCGCGAAATAGGGCGCCAGCGCCCGGCGCAGGCTCGGCGAGGAGATGCCCGAAGCGGCGCCGGCGTCGACGATCGCCCGGTAGAGAGTACGCGCCTCGTCGATCCGGCCCTTGCGGGCGTAGAAGCCCGCGAGCCGGCCCTGGGCACTGAGCAGAGCGGGCGAGCCGGGATGTTCCGCCTCGACCAGCGCCACCGATTCGCGGTGGAGGCGCTCGGCCTCGGCGTCATTGCCCCGGCTTTCCGCGATCGCGGCGCGCTCGCCGTCGATTTGCGCGCGCATCCAGACGATCGAGACGACGCGGCCGTTGCGGACGGCGGCGATCCGGACGATGGCGTCGTCGAACGCGGCCGCGGCCTGGTCCGGGCGCCCCTGCAGGCGCAGCAAGGTGCCCCTGATCTGCTGCGCCTGGGCGTCGAGCAGCTGCGCCCGCTCCTCCGGCAGCAGGGCCGAGCTCCGGCCGCCGAGCTGCCGCGCCGCCTGCGTCTCGGCGTTGAGCCGCGCGGCGGTGCGCGCGTCGATCCGCAGCGCGCGGACGGCGGCGGAATCGATCTCCGTCCCGGGCGGCAGCGGCCGCGCCAGCTCGGCCAGCGCCTCGTCAGGCAGCGCGCGGTTCATCGCGCCAATGGCGCGATAATTGCGGAGCATGCGGACGACCACCGGGTCGGCGCCGACAATCGCCGCGGCCTGATCGAACCGGCGCGACGCCTCATTGGCATCGCCGAGGTCGGATTGCTGCAGGGCGTCATTGGCCAAGGCTTCGGCCCGACTGCCTCCGGCCGCCTCGGCGCCGGCGAGGCTCGAGAAGAACTCCGCCGCTTCCGCATAGGAGCCGCCATTGTTGCGGCGATAGGCCTCGGCGATGGCGGCGGCGGGATCGAGCGCGCCGGCCTGTACCCGGGCAAAGGCGGCGGGGTCGCCGGCGCCGGTGGTGGCGACCGCGATCTCGCCCGGCACCGGCCGGTCGGCAACCAGCGTTCGCAGGCCGAGCCGGAGGGCGGAATCGTAGCCGGCAAGGCCTTCCGCGACATAGAGCGTGCCGCCGCGGCGCCAGCTGTAGACGCGATAGGAGACGTCCACATTGTGCAGCCTGCAGGGCGCGAGCTCCACCCGGCCGAGACCTTCGAGCTGGGCTCCCGCGGCGGGGGCGCATTCGGCCGCGGCGGCGCGTAGCGCGGCGAGCCGGGCGGCCGGATCGTCGCGCCCGCTGCGCAAGGCGTAGAGGTGGCCGACCGGGACCGCGGCGTCGCGGCAGGTGATCGCATAAGCGCGGTCGAACATGCCGGCTGCCGCGGGATCGCGGGCCGTCAGCTGGACCGAGCACAGCGCCCCGGCGCCGCCGCCGAGCGGGAAGCTGTCGCGAAGGCTGATCGGCGGCGCGGCGAAAACGGGCAGAGCGGCGAGAAAAGCCGCCCCGGCGACAGCGAGCAGGCGGGTGGGGCGGCTCATTTCGGCTTCTCCGGTTCCTTGTCGCGGCCGGGCGGCGCGTCGGTCCAGGCGCTGCTGTCGCCGCCGCTGGTGACCGGCTCGTCGATCAGCGGCTCGGCCGTCAGGCTGGCCGTATCGATCACGTCCGACGCCGTGCCGGCAGGACGCTGGCCCAGGTTGAGCGGGCCGAGCAGGATCGCAGCGCTCCGTGCGGCCTGAGGGGTCGGGTCCGGCGCCGGGGGAGGCGGCGGTGGCGGTGGCGGTGGCGGCGGAGGCGGAGGCGGAGGCGGAGGTGGCGGCGGCGGTGGAGGCGGAGGCGGAGGCGGAGGCGGAGGTGGCGGCGGCGGCGGAGGCGGAGGCGGAGGCGGTGGAGGCGGAGGCGGCGGCGGGCAGCCGTTGTTGATGTTGCAGCGGTTGAACTCGGAATCGCTGGTATAGCTGGTGCCGGCGCCCTTGCCGTAATCGACGAGGGCGAAGAAGGACTGGCCGGTGGTGAAGCTGCCGCCGCCATTTTGCTGGCGTCCGAAGCCGGTGACGGCGATCGGCGCCGGCGAGGCGCCGCGAATGGAGAGGCCGCCGGTGCCGACGGTGATTCCGGCGAAGTCGGTCGCCGTGCCGGTATTCTGCACGAACAGGCTGCGGCCGATCGTGAAGCGAACGGCGGCGCCCTGGAGATAGCCCTGAGGGTTCACGGCGCCGCTGTTCGCCAGCAGCGCATTGTTCATCCCGGCCGGGGTCGGATTGCCCTGAAGCTGGGCGGCGAAGGCGGCGTCGGTGACGTTGATGTCGCGGGCGCGAAGGTCGAGGATTCCCCCGGGATTGGCGGCAGCATCGGTGAGCAGGATGGCGCCGGCCGGGGTGACGATCTGAATTCGTTCCCCGGCGTCGATCAGCAGGGTGTCGCCGGGCGCGGCATTGCCGTAGGCGATTCTGCCGTCCACCCGCACCCGGCCCGGGGTCAGCAAAGCGAAGCGGGTGAGGCCGCTTCCCCCCTGGCTTCCGCTCAGGCTGAAGTCGCGAAGGATGATGTCGGCATTCCGGGCGGGATCGGCGCTGATCGCCGGCGCCTGGACCGTGAGGGCGGCGGTGGTGATCCGGCCGACCTCCGCCGCGTCGAGCGTGTAGCCGGTGCCGGCCGCGCCGCCGCCGATGACGGCCGGCTGGGGGCTGCCGACGATGTCGAGCAGGATCGTGCCCGTCGCTCCATTGCCCAGGGCCGCGCCGGGGCGGAGGTCGATGTCGCCCGAGCGCAGCATCATGTCTCGCCCGCTCGCCGCACCGGTGACGACGATCGTGCCGGTCGTCCGGGCGATGAAATTCGTCCCGGCGGCCGCGTCCGCCAGCTGGATGTTGCCGCCGGCGGTGACCGAGGTCGCGCCGCTGGTGTTGATCAGCGAGCCGGGCGCGGCGGTGAAGCCGCCGCTGCTGGTCGCGGTGAAGTCGCTGGCGAGGATCGTGCCGACGCCGGCGGCGCGGCTGACATGGCTGATCGCGATCGCGCCGGCCGGCGCCGCGAAGATGACGCTGCCGCCGACCAGGCGGCCCGCGACGCTCGCATCGACCCGCAGATCGCCGCCGCTTGTGGCATTGACGGGTCCAGATACGACGACGGTGCCGTCCGCGAGGGTGAAGAGCGAAGCCGGGCGCGGGCCGGTGCCGGTCGACGAGGCGGTCAGCGTGAGGCTTCCGAGCTGTACGCCGCTCTGGCCGGCGAGGATTTCCCAGGACCCCGGCACGCTGTCGGTTGAGGCATCGCCGAGGCTGATGGCGGTGCCGGTGAGGCTGCCGGCGGTGAGCAGGCCCGGCGTCGGGCTGAAATCCACCAGGGTCGCGCCGGCGCGGACCGTGCCGGCGCTGGCGGGCGCCTGCAATCCGGCGGTGCCGCCGGCGCCGCCGCCGGCGCCGAAAGCCGAGCTCGACAGCGACGCGGC
>JAXDOV010000094.1:0-2713 GCA_034668705.1 Sphingomonadales bacterium | reverse complement strand
CGCGGAACGAAAACAGCCGGGCGCGGCTGCTGGCGGTGATCGAGCATGACGTCAAGCGGCTCGACCGGTTGATCTCGGACATCTCGGACGCCAGCCGGCTCGACGCCGAACAGCAGCGGCAGGACATGACCTCGGTCGACCTTCGCCGGCTGCTGACCGCGCTGACGACGGTGGCGAACGAAACCCGCCGCAGCAACAATGTCGGCGTCGAGGTCCGTTTCCAGGGCCAAAGCCATAGCGACGCCTTCTCGGTCCCGGGTCACGATTCACGCCTCGGGCAGGTGATCTCGAACCTGCTCTCCAACGCCCAGTCGTTTTCCGAAGCCGGCGGCAAGGTGCGCATCGCCTGCCGCCGCGTGCGATCGGAAATCGAGATCGTGGTCGACGACGATGGGCCGGGAATTCGCGAGGATGCGCTGGAGCGTATCTTCGAGCGTTTCTACACCGACCGGCCGCACCAGGGTTTTGGGCAGAATTCCGGACTGGGCTTGTCGATCTCCAAGCAGATCATCGAGGCGCATGGCGGGCGCATCTGGGCGGAGAATCGCGCAGGCCCGCTCGGCGCCGACGGCGAAGCCACGATTGCCGGGGCGCGCTTCGTGGTCAGGCTGCCCGCGCCATGACCGCCGCCAGCACGAGCGTCCACGCTTCCGCGGTGCTGGTTGGAACTCGTGCGGTGCTGATCCGGGGCCCATCGGGCGCCGGCAAATCGCGTCTCGCCTTCGATCTCATCCTTGCCGGGCGCGCGGGACAGCTTCCGCCCGCCGTGCTGATCGGCGATGACCGGGTACATCTTGAGGCCCGCGGCGGACAGCTCGTGGTCGGGGGGGCGCCGGAATTGGCAGGACTGATCGAGATTCGCGGGCTCGGCATTCGCCGCTGCGAATTCGTCGAGGAGGCCATCGCCGGCCTGGTCGTCGATCTCGGCGCGGTCGATGGGGAGCGGCTGCCGCCGCCCCAGGCGCTGCTGGCCGACATATCTGGTGTTAAGTTACCTCGAATCCCGGTCGGGGCCGGTTATGCAGCGCTCCCCCTGGTCATCGCCGCCCTGAGCATGACCGAGAGTTCATGCTCCACCCGCCATCCGGCGGATTGTTCGAAGGGATTTGGTAACCATATGAGGCCCAGTATCGCCACCGAATAGACCGGCGCAGGCTCCCCCCATTACCGTTTGATTTCGGGAGAATCGCGAAGATCCTCTTGCGCGGGGGCTCTGGATGGTCAAAGTGGCGCGTTCGTGCGGTGCACCAAATGGCACCCGCGAGGAGTTTTTCGATGATTGGTCTAGTACTTGTGACCCATGGGCGCCTTGCCGACGAGTTCAAGGCGGCGCTGGAACACGTCATGGGCCCGCAAAAGCAAATTGAAGCTGTCACAATCGGAGCCGAGGACGACTCCGATTTGTGTCGCAGCGATATCATTGAAGCTGTCAATCGGGTCGACAGCGGCGACGGCGTCGCGATCCTTACCGACATGTTCGGCGGCACGCCGTCCAATCTTGCGATCTCCTGCATGAGCCGCCCGAAAGTGGAAGTCCTCGCCGGTATCAATCTTCCCATGCTGGTCAAGCTTGCCAAGGTGCGCGAAGAGCGGTCGCTTCCCGACGCCATCGCCATGGCCCAGGAAGCCGGCCGCAAATACGTCACCATTGCCAGCCGGGTTCTTGCCGGAAAATGAGCGACGACGCCCCGTCGCCTGAAAACGCCGCCGGGCCAAGCATCCCGCCGGGCGCGCTGTCGCGCGAACTCCCCATCATCAACAAACGCGGCCTGCACGCGCGTGCTTCCGCGAAATTCGTTCAGATGGTGGAACGTTTCAATGCCGAAGTCTGGGTGACGCGCGGCGGCGAGACGGTCGGCGGCACGTCGATCATGGGGCTGATGATGCTCTCCGCCGCGCCGGGCACCTCGATCGTCGTCTCCGCGACCGGCCCCGAAGCCGAAGCGGCCCTCGACGCCATCAGCGAACTGGTCGCCAGCAAGTTCAACGAAGAAGGCACGTGAGCGGCTGCGGAGCGCTGCCATCGCCGCGGCGGTAATGCGCCCTCGCCCGCTACAGCGAATGCTGAAGCGCAAGTCGCTCTCACCCTGAGAGTCTCCGACCTCTCCCGCATGCGGGGCGAGGTAAGGCAGCGCCGCTCGCCTATTTCGCCGGCGCTACGATATAGACCTTCCAGTTGATCGCCGGACCTGGATGCCCGCGGAAGAAGCGCTGCGTCGTGATCGCAAGTTGCTCGGCATCAGCGGCATTGGCCTTCATCCACGCCTCGCAGGCCGGCAGCCGCGGGTCGGTGGTATCGCAGATGCCGATGAAGCCGAGCCGTTTGGCCTCCTCGAACGAGGTCAGCCCGGACGCCCATAACTCGCCCGGCGTGAACGGCGCCGGATGATCGGGACTGTAGAACGTCATCGGCTCGCCTAACTCGGTGGTGCCGGCGACCACGCCCCATTTGGTGGGGAAACGCGCGTGCCAGGCTTCGGTCAGTTCGCGGGCGAGCTGGGAGCGCGGGCCAAAGGTCGAGGCCCCGTTCGGGTTCGCGGGCATGTCGCGCTCGGCGATGGTAGGCGATGCTGCAAGCGTCGCGAGGGTCACGACGAGCCAGATCGCGGCGATACGAAACAGCGCGATCTTTTGCAGCCGCAACTGCGGGATCGCGACCAGCGCCAGCGGCGTCAGAAAGAACAGCGATATCCCCCAATCGGTTTTCATGTAG
>JAXDOV010000093.1:0-40256 GCA_034668705.1 Sphingomonadales bacterium | reverse complement strand
CGTCAGCCCGTCCCTCGATGCCGGCCCCGCCTCGCGGCCCCCGGCAGCCCCGGCCCGGCGCGTGCCCGCTGCGCGGCCTCCTTCGTTCGGCATGTCACATCATCAATTCGTTCGATGGAGATCTTCGTATCTTTATCTCTGTTTCGCATCGAGTGGAAGTCCGACACGACGCGATCCGGCGGCGATCCGCTTGATCCAGGCGGGGGCGGCCGGGACGGAGATGCCCAATGATCAGGCTCACGCGGCCCATCGGCGCTGATCCCGCGCCCCGCCCCTTCGACGCCGCCCTCTGGGCCGTGCAGGCCTTCCTGGCCCCGCTCTTCATCTGGGCGGGCTGCGCCAAGCTCGTCGCCCCGGCCGATCAGCTCGCGCGGATGCTGCCTTGGGCGGCCGAGGACGGCACGCTGGTCCCGGTCGCGGGCATGGCGGCCGCTTTGGGCGGTCTCGGCATCCTCCTGCCGACGCTCACCCGCGTCCGGCCGAGCCTGACCTTGTCGGCGGCGGTGGGGCTGTCCGTCCTGCTGGCGATGGCGATGATGTTCCATTTGTCGCGCGGCGAGATCGCGCTGGCGGCGATGAACGTCGTCCTGCTGGCGATGTCGGTCTTCGTCCTGTGGGGCCGGGGCATGGCCGCTCCGGTCGCGCCCCGCTCCTGACTTCAGCATCCGCGACGCAAGAGCTCCGTTGCCGGAGTCTCGAAAAGACAATTTCCGCGAATGGGGTTAGAATGCCGATCGGGGCGCGGGATGCTTTACGCTCCGGCGAGCCCGGTGCTTCACGAGAATGGGCAGGAGAGGCTTATGATCGCATTTCTCTGGGCCGCCGGCGTTGCCGCCGACCCGTCGCAATCGATCGCGAATCCCGCGCATCGCCGCGCCGCGCAACAATGCCAGGCGAGCCTCGCCCGGAAAGGCGGCGGCGAGGTTTCGAACCTGACTGTGGTCGAGTTCCACCAAATCGGCGGCAAAACCCTGCTGAAGGGGACGATGAACGTGCTGCAACGGCCGGCGTCGCGGCCGGGCGAGATGACGCCCACCCACATCATCGCCATGCGCTATTCCTACGAATGCCGCCTGCGCGGCCGCGCCGCGCCACGGGTCAATATCGCGCCGCTCGCCGGCTAGCTTTCCATACGGCCAAAGCGCTTCGTCGCATTTCGCGGGGAAAATGACATATCGCCCCGAAACGGGCTAAGTGAATGCTTGCGTTTGGAAAATTCGGTGTCAGCATCCCCTTTGCGGCCGTCCTGGCCGCAGGGGAGAAGTGACATGCACTTGAGAATATGGGGACTGGCCGTCCTCGCGCTCGCTTGCGGCGCCATGACGGCCTCGGTGGCCAGTGCTGACCCGCCGGAGAAGGTGGGCAAGAACTTTCGCAAGGCGGTATGCGGCCACGGCAATCCACACGAGACGGCGCGCTGCCACGCCCATGTCCTGACCGACGCCGCCGGCGACGAGCTCGACGGGGTGGCCGATGCCGGCACGATCGACGCGGCGGCGGCCGCCGCCGCAGTGCCGGCGGGCTACGGCCCGGCCGATCTGCGCTCGGCCTACAACATCACCACCGACGGCACGACGACCATCGCGATCGTCGACGCCTACGGCTACCCCAAGGCCGAGCAGGATCTGGCGGTCTATCGCTCGCAATATGGCCTCCCGCCCTGCACGACCGCGAACGGGTGCTTCCGCAAGGTCAACCAGAGCGGCCAGCAGACCAATTATCCGAGCACCGATACCGGCTGGTCGCAGGAATCGGCGCTCGATCTCGACATGGCGAGCGCCATGTGCCCGGGCTGCAAGCTGGTGTTGGTGGAAGCCACCACTCCGTCCTTCGCCAATCTTGCGGCCGCCGTCCGCACGGCCGGGTCGATCGCCGGCGTGACGGTGATCTCGAACAGCTATGGCGGCACCGAAACCGGCTCCTCCAGCTACGAGCCTTCCTACAACCAGCCCGGCAAGGCCGTCACGGTCTCCACCGGAGACAGCGGCTACGGCGTGCAATTTCCCGCCTCCTCGCCGCATGTCATCGCGGTCGGCGGCACCCATCTCGTCCGCGCCGCCAATGCCCGCGGCTGGAGCGAGACGGCGTGGACCTCCGGCGGCAGCGGCTGCAGCGGCGTCTATGCCAAGCCGGGCTTCCAGACCGATCCGCAATGCGGCAATCGCATGGAAGCCGACGTCTCCGCGGTCGGCGACCCCAATACCGGCGTCGCCGTCTACGGCCCCACCACCCGGCGGAGCTCGGGCTGGATGGTGTTCGGCGGCACCAGCGTCTCGGCGCCGCTGATCGGCGGCATTTACGGAGTCACCGGCCACAGGCCGACCGGCGCCGGCGGCCTCTACACCAATGCCGGCCAGCTGAACGACGTGACGAGCGGCACCAACGGAAGCTGCGGCGGCACCTACTTCTGCTCCGCGGGCGTGGGCTATGACGGCCCGACCGGGCTCGGCACGCCGAACGGCACCGGCGCCTTCTGAGCGGATGAGGAGGAGCGGGCCGCGATTCGTCGCGGCCCGCTCCTAACCCGCGCGGACAAGATCGGGACCGCCGGCTTCCTGCCCGCCCTCCCCGGCTTCGTCTTCGGTCGCAGACGTGCGCAGCGCATCGAGGCGCCGCATGTGCAGCGACGACAGCAGCAGATGCGCGGTGGCGGCGGCGCGGCCCTCGGCGCGATACGCCCAGTCGAGCTCCGCCCGCGCGCGATCCTGGTGGTAAAGACGTTCGTCCGTGACGCTCATTTCACATTTCCTCGGCTCGCTGGGGTGAACGGGGTTCCGGCGGCGCTGGAGAGGCGCTCGGCCGGCACGGCATCGGCCCCGGGCGGGCTCTGCCAGCCGCCGCCGAGCGCGCGGAACAGATCGATCTGCGCCCGCGCGATGGCGGCGTCGGCATCGGCGACCTGGGCTTCGGCATCGGCGAAGGTCCGCTCGGAATCGAGCAATTCGAGCGAATCGATCTGCCCTTCGCGCTGCCGCGCCCGCGTCACCCGCACCGCCGCCTCCGCTTCGTCGCGCGCCGCCTGCAGCGCGGCGCGGCGGCGAAGCAGCTGCGAATAGGAGGACAGAGCCGTCTCGGTCTCCTCGAGCGCCCTCAGCACGGTGCCGTCGAAGGTCGCGAGCGCGGCCTGGGTGTCCGCCTGCGCGCCGGCGATGCGGGCGCGGGCGGGCGCCGGGTTGATCGCCCAGCTGAGCAACGGCCCGACCAGCCAGCGCAGCGCGCCGCCGGTGAAGAGATCGCCGACGCTGGCGGCGGTCGATCCGATCGAGCCGCCGAGCGTGATCCGGGGATAGAGATCGGCGGTGGCGACGCCGATGCGGGCGGTGGAGGCGGCGAGGCGGCGTTCCGCCGCGTGGACGTCGGGCCGGCGCGCCAGCAGCGCCGAGCCGTCGCCGACCGGGATCGGCCGGTCCAGCCGCAGGGTCGCAATGCGGGCGCCGGCATCGGCGGGAAGCTCGGCGGGCGTCCGCCCGATCAGGGTCGCCAGCCGGAACAGGGCCGCCTGGCGCTCCGCCGCCAGCGCCGGCACCTCGGCCTGGCGCTGGTCGCGGAGGCCGGCGATGCGGGCGACGTCGAGCCGGTTCGCCAGCCCGACCGCGCGCCGCCGCTCGGTGAGGCTCAGCGACCGGTCGAGCAAGGCGACGATCCGCTCGGCGACCTGGATCCGCTCCGCGGCCGAAGCGGCGTCGGCATAGGCGCGGCTGGTGTCGGCGACGATCGCCAGCCGCACCGCGCCGGCATCGGCCTCGGCCGCGCCGACGTCACCGCGCGCGGCTTCGACGTTGCGGCTGGCCCGGCCGAACAGGTCGACCTCATAGGAGACGTCGAGGCCGGTATCGAGCGACCATCGTTCGGCGGCCATGCCCGGCAGGCGCTGGGTCGCCGGGGCCCGGTCGTAATTCGCCTGCGCGCCGATCGCGGCCTGGGGCAGCCGGTCGGCTTTGACCCCGCGCAGCGCCGCCCGCGCCTTGGCGAGGCGGGCGACGGCGACGCGGATGTCGGTATTGGCGGCAAGCGCCTCGCCGATCAGCCGGTCGAGCACCGGATCGCGGTAGAGCCGCCACCAGCTTTCCTCGGCCGGCGCCGGAATCGCCGCCGCAGGGTCGCCGAGGGAGACGAAGGGGCCGGCGGCGGCGTGCGGCAGGCGGGGCGGCGCGTAATCCGGGCCGGTGGTGCAGGCGGCGAGCGCCAGCGCCGAGGCGGCGGCGAGGAGGATGCGGGGGGCCATGGCTGCGTTCCTATTCCGCGGGCTGGAGAGTCAGGCCGCCGGCCCCGGCGCCGGTAGCGGGGCCGCGGCGGGCGAAGGCTTCGCCGAGCGCGCGGCAGACGACGTAGAAGGTCGGCGTGAACAGGAGGCCGAAGCCGGTCACGCCGATCATGCCGAAGAAGACGGCGGTGCCGAGCGCCTGGCGGAGCTCCGCCCCCGCCCCGGTCGCCAGCAGCAGAGGCACCGTGCCGAGGATGAAGGCGAAGCTGGTCATCAGGATCGGCCGCAACCGGTCGCGCGCCGCGCGCACCGCTGCCTCGGCCGGCGACAGGCCGTCCTTCTCCTCGGCCTGGCGCGCGAACTCGACGACGAGGATGGCGTTCTTGGCGGCCAGAGCGATGAGGACGACGAGGCCGATCTGGGTCAGGACGTTATTGTCCATGCCCCTGAGGTTCACGCCGGCCATCGCCGCGAGCAGGCACATCGGCACGATCAGGATGATCGCCAGCGGCAGGGTGACGCTCTCGAACTGCGCCGCCAGCACCAGGAAGACGAACAGCACGGCGAGGCCGAAGACGAGGCCCGCGGTGCTGCCGGCCGCCTTCTGCTGATAGGCGATGCCGGTCCATTCGGTGCCGTAGCCGGAGGGGAGATTTTCCGCCGCCAGCCTCTCCATCGTCTTCAGCGACTGGCCGGACGAGAAGCCGGGCGCGGTGTCGCCGTCGATCTCGACTGCCGGGAACAAATTGTAGCGGACCACGCGATAGGGGCCGGTGCGGTCCTGGAAGGTCGAGACCGAGCCGATCGGCACCATCGCCCCCGAATTGGACCGGGTCTTCAGATTGGCGATGTCCGCCTCGGTCGCGCGGAACGGCGCGTCCGCCTGGGCGGTGACCCGGTAGGTGCGGCCGAGCAGGTTGAAATCGTTGACGAAGGCCGAGCCGAGATAGACCTGGAGCGCCTCGAACACCCGCTCCGGCGGCACGCCGAGCATGTCGGCCTTGCGCCGGTCGATGTCGGCGAAGATGCGCGGCGTCGAGATGTCGAACAGGGTGTAGATCTGCTTCAGTCCCGGCGCCTGGTTGGCCTTGCCGATCAGGTTCCAGGCCTGGCCGGACAGGTCCTGGAAGCCGTGGCCGCCGCGATCCTGGACGATCATCCGATAGCCGCCGGCCGAGCCGATGCCCTGGATGAGCGGCGGCGGCACGATCAGCAGCCGCGCCTCATTGATGTCGGCGGTGCGCTTGCGCGCCTCGTCCATGATCTGCGCGAAGCTGACGCCGAGCCTGCGGCGCTCCTCGAACGACTTGAGCGGGATGTAGGCGGCGGCGGCATTGGGCGCGAGCGTCTGCGAGGCGCCGTCGAAGCCGGCGAGCATCACCGCGCCCTTGACGCCGGCGATCGGCAGGATCCGGGCGGCGACCTTGCGCATCGTCGCGTCGGTCCGCTCGACCGAGGAGCCGGGCGGGAGCTGGATGACGGTCAGGAAATAGCCCTGGTCCTGGGCCGGGATGAACCCCGTCGGCGTCACGAAGAACAGGCCCAGAGTGGCGGCGATGAGGCCGGCATAGATCGTCATCATCCGCTTCGGCCGCGCCACCAGCCGGCGGGTCAGCGCCGCATAGCCGAGGCTGACCCGCTCGAAGCCGCGATTGAAGGCGTCGCCCGCCGCATGGATCAGGCGAAGCAGGCGATTGCCTCCCCTCTCCTCCTGATGCGGCTTGAGCAGCAGCGCCGCCAGCGCCGGCGACAGGGTCAGCGACAGCAGCAGCGAGATCAAAGTCGCGGCCGAGATCGTCACCGCGAACTGGTGGTAGAAGGCGCCCGACAGGCCGGTGAGGAACAGGGTCGGCACGAACACGGCGCAGAGGACGAGCACGATCGCGACCAGGGCCGCCGACACCTCGTCCATCGAGGTCCGCGCCGCCTCGAGCCCGGAGAGGCCACGGGCAAGGTTGCGCTCGACATTCTCGACGACGACGATGGCGTCGTCGACGACGATGCCGATGGCGAGGACGAGCCCGAACAAGGACAGGTTGTTGAGCGAATAGCCGAATGCGGCGAGCACCGCGAAGGTGCCGATCAGCGACACCGGGATCGCGATCACGGGGATCACCGCCGCCCGCCACCTCTGCAGGAAGACGAGGATGACGAGCACGACCAGGGCCACCGCCTCGAACAGGGTGCTGATCACCGCCTCGATCGACTGCGAGATGAACTCGGTCGGGTTGTAGATGACGCGATATTCGAGCCCCTTGGGGAAGCTCTTCGACGCGCTCGCCATCTCCGCCTCGACCGCCTTGGCGGCGGCAAGCGCGTTCGAGCCCGGCCGCTGGAAGACGGCGAGGAGCACGGTCGGCTTGCCCGAAAGATAGGTGTTGGACGCATAATCGGCCGCGCCGAGCTCGACCCGGGCGACGTCGGCGACGCGGACCTGATGGCCCTCGGCATCGGTGCGGATGACGATCTGGCCGAACTGGGCAGGATCGTCGAGGCGCCCCTGGGTCTCGACGTTGAGCTGGAAGGCGTTGCCGTTGGCATAAGGCGGCTGGCCGAGCGTGCCGGCGGCGACCTGCACGTTCTGGGCGCGCAGGGCGGCGACGATCTCGCCGGCGGTGAGGTTCAGGGCCGCCGCGCGGTTCGGATCGATCCAGATGCGCATCGCATAATCGCGGGCGCCGAACAGCCGCACGTCGCCGACGCCGTCGATGCGGCTCAGCCGGTCGCGGATCTGGGTCAGCGCGTAATTGGACATATAGCCGCGGTCGAGCGTCCCGCCGGGCGAGATCAGGTTCACGACCATCAGGAAATCGGGCGAGGTCTTGCGGGTGACGATTCCGAGCCGCTGCACCGCCTCGGGCAGGCGCGCCAGGGCGATGGCGACCCGGTTCTGCACCAGCACCTGGGCGGCGTCGAGGTCAGTGCCCTGCTTGAAGGTCACGGTGATGGTGAGATTGCCGTCGCCGGTCGATTGCGACGACATGTAGAGCATGTTGTCGACGCCGTTGATCTCCTGCTCGACCGGCGCCGCCACCGTATCCGCCACCGTCTCCGCCGAAGCGCCGGGATAGGAGGCGGTCACCGTCACCGTCGGCGGCACGATGTCCGGATATTGCGACACCGGCAGGCCGAGATAGGCGATCGCGCCGACCAGGGTGATCGCGATCGCGATGACGGCGGCGAAGATCGGCCGCGTGATGAAGAAACGCGATAGGCGCATGGCTCTTCTCCCCCGCCCGTGGGCGGTTGGTTCATGGTCGGCGGCGGCGTCCGGAGCGCAGGTCAGCGCGTCGCGAAGGTCGCCTCGCCGTTGACGGGTGCCTCGACGGGCGCGGCGGCCTGGCTGTCGATCGGATCGATGCGTCCGACGCGAACCTGCACCTTCGCCCCCGGCGGCATCATCTGGGTCAGCTGGCCGCCGCTGATCACTACCCGGTCCTGCGGCGTCAGGCCGGAGCGGATGACGCGCAGGCCGTGGACGACGGGGCCGAGGATCACCGGATGCGGCGCGACGCTGCCGTCGCGGGCGACGACGAGCACGATCTTGCGGGCCTGATCCGTCTGGATGGCGGCGTCGGGCACCAGCAAAGCCGGCGCGGCGCCGCCGCTGGCGAGGCGCATGTTGCCGAACATGCCCGGGGTCAGGAACTGGCCGGGATTGCGCAGCACCGCCCGCAGCCGGATCGTTCCCGAATGGGCGTCGAGGCTGTTGTCGGTGAAGTCGAGCCGCCCCTTCCAGCGATAATCGGCCTCGTCCTGCAGGCGGATCTCGACCGGCGAGGCGGAGGCGCCGCTCGCCTGGGCGCGCCGCGCCTTGAGGAACAGGCCCTCGGAGGCGTCGAAGGCGAAATAGATCGGATCGAGCGCGTTGATCGTGGTGAGCAGGGTCCCCGCCGCGCCCTGGCCGGCCGAGACGAGATTGCCGGGATCGATCCGGCGGTCCGAGATGCGGCCGCCGATCGGCGCCCGGATCTGGGTGAATTCGACGTCCAGTGCCCGCGCCCGCAGCCGCGCCTCGGCGGCGGCGAGCGATGCCTCGGCGGCCTGGGCCCGGGCGTGGAGGCGGTCGATGTCGCTGCGCGACACCGCCTCGACGTCGAGCAGGCGCGTCGCCCGGCCGAGATCGGCTTTGGCGAGAGCGAGGTCGCTGCGCGCGCCCTGAACCGCGGCCCGCGCTTCCGCCAGCGCGGCGGTGAAGGGCCGCGGATCGATGGTGAAGAGGAGCTGGCCCGGCCGCACCAGGGCGCCGTCGGCGAAGTGGACGGCAATGATCGCGCCGGAGACGCGCGGCCGCACCTCGACGCTGCGGCTTGGCTCGAACCGGCCGACATAATCGTCCCATTCGTCGACCTGCCGCACCAGCGGCGTCGCGACGGTGACGGTCGGCGGCGGCGGGGCGGCGATCGCCGGCGTCTCGCGGGACGCGTGGACGGCGAAGCCGGCCAGCACCGCCAGCGGCAAGGCGACGAGGCCCGCTTTGTGCCCACCCGACAGGCGGCGGGCCCTGACCGCGGGCTCGCCGCTCACATCGACCTCTATTCTCCGGACCATGTTCATGCCGCCGCCCTCCGACTTGCGACCTTCTGGCCCGAGATCCTCTGGCCCGAGATCCACTGGTGGCGCGCGGCGCGGCCGCGGGAGATGCTGGTCTGGACGAGCTCGTACTGGTCGAGCGAGAAGCCCGCCGCGACGAAGGCGCGAAGCTCGCTGGTCGGCACCTTCCAGCTATGATGCCAGGCCAGGACGGCGATCCGGCGCAGGGCCTCGAGCCGGCCGTCCGCCAGCCTCTTGTCGGGCGACCGGCCGAACAGGCTGCCAAGCGCCGTCGCGATCCGCCCCGGCTCCCTGAGGCTGGCCAGGCTGCTGCGCCCGGCGAGCGCGACGATCGACCATTCGAGCCCCGACAGGCGCGGCGGCGCGGCGGCGGTCTTGGGCGGTTCGGCGAGATCGATGAAAGCCATGGTCATTCTCCCTGGAGCAGATGCGGCGGACGCAAGCCGCCGTTCGGCCGTTCGGCCGTTTTCGAAGATCGATGGTTCAGTGAGAGCCTGGGAGGCGCAGTGCCCCGCCCCGCCCGGCAGCTGGTGCCGGGCGCTTGTTCGGACAGTTGTCTAACTGCGGATCTCAGGCGCGGGCTGCGTTATGGCCCTTCGCTGCGCCAGTTCATATGGGGATCGTGCATCGCTGCCTTCCTTCCGGAGAGCCGGTGATCCGGCCTTTCCATACTGACTGGTATAGAAAGCGGTAGGGCATGCGTCAAGGACTTTTCATACCAAGCGGTACTTTTTATTTCAAGCCCGGCAAAGGCCTCGGCAGGCACGAAGGATTGAGGTTTCGGGAATCGGATCACATTGCCGTCATAGCGCAGCGGAATCGAGCATTGGATTGCTAATCGGGAGGGTGCAGGTTCGAGTTCTGCATGCCTGAGATCATGCACGGCCCCAGCGTGGAGGCGCAGGGTGGACGCGGCCTTAACGGCCGGGCCACATCGCCAGGCTGGTGTCGACCAGCGCCTCGAGCTGCGCCGTCGAAGCCCCTGCCCCGGCCTGGATGGCCATGCCCTGGAGGATGGCGCCCATGTAATTGGCCAGGCCCTCGGCATCGACATGGTCGGGCAGGTCGCCCTCCCCCTTCGCCCGTTCGAACCGTTCGAGCATCGCCCGATGCGACGAGGCGCGGCGGGCGATCACTTCGGCGCGGATCGACTCGGCCTCGGTCCCGCAGGCGACCGAGCTGATCACCCTCAGGCAGCCCTTGGGCTCGCACTCGCTGGTCTGCATCGCCAGCGCGCCGCGCAGCAGCCGCTCGGCGACGCCGCGCGAGGTCGGCGCCTGCAGCGCCTCGCCGATATAAGCGAGCTTCTCGCATTCGTAGAGGTCGAGCGCCTTGCGGAAGAGCGATTCCTTGTTGCCGAAGGCGGCGTAGAGGCTGGGCCGGGTGATCCCCATCGCCTCGGTTAGATCGGAGAGCGAAGCGCCTTCATAGCCCTTGCTCCAGAACACGCGCAGCGCCGCCGCAAGCGCATCGTCCATGTCGAACTCGCGCGGGCGGCCTTTGACGGCGGGGCAACAGGCTAATTTCATAACGAGCGGTATATAAGCGATGGCGCCGACGAAATCCAGCCCTGATTTCAAGCACCTCCGCGGGCAAGGCCGGGGGCCTTCGGGCCTCCGCGCATTCCGGCCCCTTCCCTCACGCCGCGGCGATCCTGAGCGCCGGCTCGAGCGCCGGGCGCGCATAGCGTTCGATCATGCGGGCGCAGAAATCGGCGAAGAACATCGGGTCCTGCGGCGGGCTGGTGTGATGCGGAGCGATGCCGAGATGATCGGGCGTGAAGCAGAAGGTGACCATCGTGTCGAAATCCGCCAGCGCCTCCATCTGGCGGTCGAACCAGCTTTCCCAGCCGGGCCGGTAGCTGTCCCACCAGGACAGGCCGGTGCGAAGGCGCCGCACCCCGAGTTGCTTCAGCCAGCCGACCGCCTCGTCGAGCCGATGGTCGTCATAATGGAACCATTGCATGATCCCCATGCGCGACGCGTACTCGGCATAACGATCGAGCGCCGGCTTCGGCGTCCCGTCCTCGCGGATCAGGCCCATGTAGAAATGGCGGTAATAGCTGGATCCCTCCGCCTGCTTGTGCCGCGTCGTCGCCTCCCAGCGCCTCGGCAGATCGAACAGCGAATACCAATAGACTCGCGGCACGCGGTCGAGCAGCAGCGCCGCGGTCCTGTCGACACCGAACACCTGCACCTCGTCCGCGCCGAAGCTGCCGACGCCGACCTCCGTCGCCCAGACCTCATGGCCGGGCGCGGCCGCCTCGACCTCCGCGATCCGGTCGGGCCATTCCTGGATCGGCCACAGATTCCAGTCCAGGGGGAAGCCGTGGACGGCGACGACGTCGACATGATCGAGGACGCCGAAGCCTTTCAGCCGCTGGACGAAGCCCGGATCGATCGGCGACATGCCGCCGAGCACCCGCGTCACCCCCGCATTGACCGAAGCGATCGCCTTGCCGGCGGCGATGGTCAGCTCGGCGAAGCGCGCCCATTCGGGGTCGAGCTCCGGGTCCCAATGCGACTTGTTGTTGGGCTCGTTCCAGATCATCGCCGATTCGATCATTGGGGCGGTCCGCTTTGGGCCCCGCTCTGGGGCCCGCTCCGGGGGTAGACCGGGCCGGCATTCTCGCCCCAGCCGGCATAGGGCCGCTCGCCGCGCCGGCACAGATAGACCTCCTCCTCCGCCCTCTGCTCGACGACGAAGCCCGACGCGCGCAGCATGGCTTCGGCGCAGGCGCGGTTGGGCACCCACCAATTGGTCCAGTCGCCTGCATAGCGGCGCTCGACGAAATGGAGCTTGGGGTAGCCGGTCTCGAAGAAATGCTCGGTCGCGTTGAAATCGTAATCCTCCTCGACGGGGAGGACGTGGGGCGAGCCGCGCTGCATCGACTGGAACAGGAGCATGTCGTCCGCGACATGCTCGTGGATCAGATCGAGCGCGAGAAGCGGGTGCCGCAGATGATAGAGGACGCCCATGAAGAGGACGAGATCGAACCGCTCGCCGAGCGCGGCGACGTCGTAGACGTCGAGGCGGCGCAGCTCGATGTCCCGGAAGCCCAGGGCGTCGCTCGCGAGCCGCGCCTGGGCCAGGTATCTTTCGTCGGAATCCACGCCGAGCACCCTGCCGGCGCCGCGGCGCTTCATCTCGATCGAATAGAAGCCCGCATTGCAGCCGATGTCGAGAACGCTGCGCCCGCCGAGATCGGCGGGCAGGCACGCGGCGAAGCGGCCGAACTTCTCGGCCGGATAGTCGCCGAGGAAATGATCGGGGGCCGTCCACACCCCGTCCAGCTTCATGTTGTGGAACCAGGGCGCCAGCGCCTCGATCCGCTGCTGGAGCGGCGCGCCCCCCGAGAGGCCGATATCGGGATCCGCCAGGTTCATGCCGTGCCTCGCTTCGCCGGGTGAAGCCCGGAACGGCGCGGGCGGCGTGAGGGATCGGGACGGGCCGCGGTCACGAGGCGAGCAAGGGGGCGAGCATCATCATCTACAAAGCTTGAATTGTCCAACCCAGATTAAGTTCCCTACTTCGATCAATAACCGAAACGATTTCCGCAAGGAACTAGATTAGATGATGGAGGGTTGAACAAGAAGATGCTGGTTAATGTTGATTTAGGATATTGATCTAGGTAATATTTCAGGAAATAACCTCAAGCGATCAGGATAGATGCCGCATCGGCCGAATGTATTCGGGAGATGATCAAGTATTACCGTCCACCTGCCTAGTAAGCGTAGTGATTTTCCGCCAATCGAGGGGGTCCAAGTGGCTGCAAGAATATTGGTGACCGGCGGCGCGGGCTTTATCGGACGCGCGGTCGTTCGCGAGCTGCTCAGGCGCGGATACGAGGTGCGGATCCTCGACAGCTTGATCGAGCAGGTCCACGGCGACGTTCCCGACGCCCGGCGACTGAGCGGGCATGCGGAGTTCGTCCGCGGCGACATCCGCAACGCCGATGTGGTGACGAAGGCCCTGACCGGGGCCGATGCCGTCATCCATCTCGCCGCCGAGGTGGGCGTCGGCCAATCCATGTACGAGGTGGAGCGCTATACGTCGGTCAACGAAATCGGCTCGGCCATCCTCTTCGAGCGGCTGATCGAGCGCCCGGTCCGCCGCGTCGTCACCGCCTCGTCGATGAGCATCTACGGCGAGGGTCTCTATCTGGACGCCGACGGCAGCGAGGTCGAGGATGCCGAGCGGAGCCCACGCGACAATGCCGCCGCCGGCTGGGACCCGCTCGACGCGCTCGGCCGGCCGTTGCGGCCGGTCCCGACCCCGGAGCGGAAGCGGCCCTCGCTATCGTCCATCTATGCGCTCGGCAAATATGTGCAGGAGCGCCAGACCCTGATCATGACCTCAGCTTACGGGATGGAAGGCGTCTGCCTTCGCCTGTTCAACGTCTATGGACCCGGACAGGCGCTCTCCAATCCCTATACCGGCGTGCTCGCCATCTTCGCCTCGCGGCTGCTCAACGGGCAGGCGCCGCTGATCTTCGAGGATGGCGGCCAGCGCCGCGACTTCGTCCATGTCGACGACGTCGCCCGCGCGTTCGTGGCGGCGCTGGAGGCGCCGGAAGCGGCCGGCCAGGTCTTCAACATCGGTTCCGGGCGCGACCGTTCGGTCTGCGAGGTCGCCGCGGCGCTGGCCGCGGCGATGGGCCGCGGCGACATCCAGCCGCAAATCGTCGGGAAATCGCGCGCCGGCGACATCCGCCATTGCTTCTGCGACGCGCGCAAGGCGGCGGCGGCTTTGGGCTTCCGGCCTCGCCGCGAATTCGAGGAGGGCCTTGCCGAGCTGGCGGGCTGGGTCGCCACCAGCACCGCCGACGACCGGGTCGAAACGGCGCGGGCGGAGCTCGAGGCAAGGGGGCTGGTCGCATGAGGCGGCCGGCGCTCATCACCGGCGGGGCCGGCTTCATCGGCTCCAACCTGGCGGATCGGCTCGCGGGCGAGAATCAGGACGTGATCGTCTACGACGCGCTCGCCAGGGACGGCGTCGAACGCAATCTGGAGTGGCTCAGGGCCCGGCACGGGTCCCGGATCACGCCGATCCTCGCCGACGTCCGCGACGAGGACGCGCTGCGGCGGGCGGTGCGCGAGGCAGGCGTCGTCTTCCACCTCGCGGCCCAGGTGGCGGTGACGACCAGCCTCGCCGATCCGCGCGAGGATTTCGAGATCAACCTGATGGGGACGATGAACCTGCTCGAGGCGGTGCGCGCCGGCGGCCGTGCCGTGCCGGTGGTCTTCGCGTCGACCAACAAGGTCTATGGCGATCTTGCCGATCTTCCGTTCGAGCGGCGGGCCGACGGCTACAGCCCCATCGGCGCGGTCGCGGATCGCGGCATCGACGAGCGCCGGCCGCTCGATTTCCACACGCCCTACGGCTGCTCGAAAGGGGCTGCCGACCAATATGTGCTCGACCATGCCCGCAGCTTCGGGATCCCCACCGCCGTCTTCCGGATGAGCTGCATCTACGGGCGCCGCCAGATGGGAACGGAGGACCAGGGCTGGGTCGCGCATTTCCTGATCCGGGCGCTCGCCGGCGCCCCGATCACCATTTACGGGGACGGCTGGCAGGTGCGGGACGTGCTCGACGTCGCCGACGCCGTCGACGCCTATGTCCGCGCCTGGCGGCGGATCGACCGGATCGCGGGACGTGCGTTCAACCTCGGCGGCGGCCCGGCCAATGCCGTCAGCCTGAGGTCGCTGATCGCCCATGTCGAGACTCTGGTCGGGCGGCCGGTCGACATCGCCATCGACGACTGGCGGGCCGGCGATCAGCGCTGGTTCGTGGCCGATGCCGGGGCCGCGCGCGCCGCGCTCGGCCTCGCCGCGCCGCGGCCATGGCGCGAAGGCGTCGCCGCCCTCGCCGCCTGGCTGCGCGAAGAAAGAGCGCCGGCGCGTCCCGCGGAAGCGGTGCTGGCGGGAGCGGCCGAGTGATGCGCGCCAGGCTCCTGATCGCGGCCGACGCCGTCGGCGGCGTGTGGCAATACAGCCTCGAGCTCGCCCGGGAAGTGGCCGGCCTCGGTTTCGAGCCGGTCCTGGCGGTGCTCGGCCCCGCGCCGTCGGCCGCCCAGCGGCGCCAGGCCCGGGGCCTCCGCCTGATCGACACCGGCCTGCCGCTGGACTGGCTGGCCGAGGATGCGGCGGAGCTGCTTCTCGCGGCGCGCGGACTGCGCGCCCTCGCCGTCCGCGAGCAGGCGGATATCGTGCAGGTCCCGAGCGGAGCGCTTCTCGCCGGCGCATCCTTGCCGATGCCGACCGTCGCCGTGCAGCATAGCTGCGTGGCGACGTGGTGGCAGACGGTGCGGGGGACGGCTCTGCCCCGGGATTTCGCCTGGCGCGCCGAGCGGGTCGGGGCCGGCCTTGGCGAGGCCGATGCCGTGGTCGCCCCCACCGCCGCCTTCGCCGGGGCCCTTTCGGAAATCTACGGGCCGGTCGCGATCCGGGCGGTCCATAACGGCCGGCGTCCCTTCGGCCTAGCCGCGACGGCGCCGCACGACTGCGTCTTCACCGCCGGGCGCCTCTGGGACGAAGGCAAGGATTTGAGGACGCTCGACGCGGCCGCGGCGCGGCTCCCGGTCCCGGTTCACGCGGCGGGGCCGACGCGCGGGCCCAATGGCGCCGCCATCGCTTTCGAGGCCGTCCATCCGCTCGGCGAGCTCGACCCCGGAGAGATCGGGCGATGGCTCGCGGCCCGGCCGGTCTTCGTCTCGACCGCTTTGTACGAGCCGTTCGGACTCGCCGTGCTCGAAGCCGCCGCCGCCGGATGCCCTTTGGTCCTGTCCGACATCGCGACGTTCCGCGAGCTTTGGGACGGCGTCGCGATCTTCGTTCCGCCCGGCGACGGCGAAGGATTCGCCGAGGCGATCGCCGAAATCGTCGGCGCCGACGCCCTCCGGCACGCGCTGGGCTCGGCCGCGCGCGAACGATCGGCGCTCTACCGGCCGCGCGCGACCGCCGAAAAGATGGCGGCGATCTACGATTCGCTTCTCGGCAGGATCGGGCGGCGGTCGGCCGCTCAGCCGCAACTGGCGGGGGCGGCATGAGGATCGTCTATTTCACCCACTCGCTGCGGTCCTGCTGGAACCATGGCAACGCCCATTTCCTCCGCGGCGTGCTGCGCGAGCTGATCGCCCGCGGCCACGACGTGATCGTGTTCGAGCCCGAGACCGGCTGGAGCCTCGCCAATCTCCTCGCCGACCACGGGCCTGCCGGCCTCGACGCCTATCGCGCCGCTTATCCGGAGCTCGTCTCGATCCCCTGTGGCGGCGAGCCCGACGCCGAGGCCATGCTTGACGGAGCCGATCTGGTGCTCGTCCACGAATGGAACGAGCCCTCGCTCGTCGCCGCGATCGGCCGGGCGCGGCGGCACGGCCGCTTCACCCTGCTGTTCCACGACACGCACCACCGCGCGGTGAGCGACCCGGAGGCGATGCGCGCGCTGGATTTGTCGGATTATGACGGCGTCCTCGCCTTCGGAGCGGCGCTCGCCGAAATCTACCGGACCGCCGGCTGGGCGGATCGGGCGTTCGTCTGGCACGAAGCGGCGGATACGCGGCTGTTCCGCCCGCCCGCCGAGGAAGGCGAACGCGAAGGGCTCGTCTGGATCGGCAATTGGGGCGACGGCGAGCGCAGCCGCGAGATCGAGCAGTTCCTGCTCCGCCCGGCGCGCACGGCCGGCCTTTCCCTCGACATCCACGGCGTCCGCTATCCGGACGAGGCGCTCCGGACGCTCGCCGATTACGGCGCCCGCTACCGGGGCTGGCTGCCGAACGCCGCGGCGCCCGAAGTCTATGCCCGGCACCTCGCGACGGTGCACGTGCCGCGCTCTCTCTACGCAAGCCTCCTGCCGGGCATTCCGACGATCCGCGTGTTCGAGGCGCTCGCCGCCGGGATACCTTTGGTCTGCGCGCCATGGGAGGATCGCGAAGGCCTGTTCCGGCCTGGCATCGACTATCTCGTCGCCGGCGACGGGGCGCAGATGGCGGACCGGCTGATCGCGCTCCGGCACGATCCCTCGCTACGCGCCGGTCTTGCCCGCAACGGCCTGGAGACAATCCGGGCGCGCCACACCTGCGGCCACCGCGCGGACGAGCTCATGTCGATCCACGCCGCCCTCAGCGCGCCTGCCTTGAGGCCGCCGTTGAGGCCACAGTTGAGGAGCGTGGCATGAGGATCGCCTTTTACGGCTCCAGCCTGCTCTCCTCCTACTGGAACGGCGCCGCGACCTATTATCGCGGGCTGCTCAAGGATCTCGCCGGGCGCGGTTACGAGATCAGCTTCTACGAGCCCGACGCCTTCGGACGGCAGGAGCATCGCGACATCGAGCCGCCCGCCTGGGCGCGCTCCTTCGTCTATCCCGCCACGCCCGAGGGGCTTCGCAGCGCGCTCGACGGCGCCGCGGCGGCGGACATCGTCGTCAAGGCGAGCGGCGTCGGCGTGTTCGACGACGAATTGCTCGAAGGAATCGTCGACCGCGCGCGGCGCGACGCCTTGCTCATCTTCTGGGACGTGGACGCCGCCGCGACCCTCGACGAGATGCGCGGCGCGGACGATCACGTCGTGCGCCGGCTGCTGCCGCGCCTCGACATGGTGCTGACCTATGGCGGCGGCCCGCCGGTCGTCGGCGCCTATCGCGGCTTCGGCGCCGCGCGGTGCGTGCCGATCTACAACGCGGTCGATCCGGCCACCCATTTCCCCGTCGCCGCCCACCCCGCCTTCGCTGCCGATCTCGCCTTCCTCGGCAACCGCCTGCCGGACCGCGAAGCAAGGGTCGCCGAATTCTTCTTGGAACCGGCGGCCGCGCTCCCCGACCGGTCATTCCTCATCGGCGGCAACGGGTGGGAGACCAGGGCGATGACGCCGAACGTCCGCCATCTCGGCCATGTCTATACCCACCAGCATAATGCGTTCAATTCGACTCCCCTCGCCCTCCTCAACGTGGCCCGCGACTCGATGGCGAGCACCGGCTTCTCGCCGGCGACGCGGGTGTTCGAGGCCGCCGGCGCGGCGGGCTGCCTGATCACCGACGCCTGGGAGGGGATCGCCATGTTCCTGGAGCCGGACGAGGAGATATTGGTCGCCCGCGACGGGCAGGACGTCGCCGAGCATTTGGCGGCGCTGACCCCGGATCGCGCCCGGCGGATCGGCGAGGCGGCCCGCCGGCGGGTGCTCGCGGAGCATAGCTACGCCCATCGCGGCGCCGAGGTGGATGCGCTCTTCCAGATGGCCCGAATGGCCGAAAGCAGCGCCGCATGAAGCTCGTCATTCTCGGCCTCAGCCTGTCCTCCGCCTGGGGGAACGGCCATGCCACGACCTATCGGGCGCTGCTCAAGGCGCTTGCGGAACGCGGCCACGACATCCTGTTCCTCGAGCGCGAGGCGCCCTGGTACGCCGCGCACCGCGACCTGGCGGAGCCGGATTATTGCCGTCTCGACTTCTATTCGTCGGTCGCAGGGCTCGCCGGCAGAAGCGCCGACATCGCGGCGGCCGATGCCGTCATCCTCGGCTCCTACGTCCCGGAAGGCGTCGCCGTCGGCGCCCTGGTCCAGCGCGCCGCGACCGGAGTCACCGCCTTTTACGACATCGACACGCCGGTGACGCTCGCCAAGCTCGAGCGCCGCGATTTCGAATATCTGAGCCCCGACCTCATCCCCGGCTACGGCCTCTATCTGTCGTTCACGGGAGGGCCGACGCTGGCGCGGCTGGAGCGCGATTTCGGCTCCCCCGCGGCGCGGGCGCTCTATTGCTCGGTCGATCCGGCGATCTACCGGCCGCTGCCGCGCCCGAAAAGATGGGACCTCTCCTATCTCGGCACCTACAGCCCCGATCGGCAGCCGATCCTCGACAAGCTGCTCCTCGAGCCGGCGCGGCGGCTTCCGGAGCATCGCTTCGTCGTCGCCGGCCCGCAATATCCGGAAGCGATCGCCTGGCCGCCCAATGTCGAGCGCGTCGACCATGTCGCGCCGGCGGACCATCCCGCCTACTACGCCGAGTCCCGCTACACGCTGAACGTGACGCGGGCGGACATGGTCGCGGCCGGCTGGTCGCCATCGGTGCGCCTGTTCGAAGCCGCCGCCTGCGGCATCCCGCTGATCTCGGACCGGTGGGACGGCATCGACAGCCTGTTCGAGCCGGCGCGCGAGATCGCGATCGCCGACCGGACCGAGGACGTGGTCGCGCGGCTGTCGCGCGCCGGCGGCGAGCGGGCGATGGGCGAGGCGGGCCGGGCCCGGATCCTCGGCGCGCACACCGCCGCCCACCGCGCGGCCGAGCTCGAGACATATCTGACCGAGGCGGCGCCTCGCCGCCGGTCGACGCGATCCGGGAAGGAGCCCAAGCCGATGCAAATGAGGACGAAGACGGCCCTGGTGACGGGCGGAGCGGGCTTCATCGGATCGCATCTCTGCGACGCGCTCATCGCCGAGGGAGCGCATGTCGTCTGCCTCGACAATCTGCTGACCGGCCGGAAGGAGAATATCCGCCACCTCGAACGCGAGGAGAGGTTCGAGTTCCTCGAATGCGACGTGATCGACCGCCTGCCCTTCCGCATCCGCAGCGGGCGCAGGCCCTTCACCCATATCTTCCATCTCGCCTGCCCGGCCTCGCCGCCGCAATATCAGGCCGATCCCGAGCACACGATGCTGACCAACGTCGTCGGCACCCGCAACATGCTGCACCTTGCCGAAGCGACCAATGCCCGGCTGCTCCTGACCTCGACGAGCGAAGTCTATGGCGACCCGGAGGTCCATCCGCAGACCGAAGACTATCGCGGCTGGGTGAACTGCACCGGCCCGCGCGCCTGCTACGACGAAGGCAAACGCGCGGCGGAAGCGCTGTGCTTCGACTATCTGCGGACCGGCCGCTGCGACGTGCGGGTGGCGCGCATCTTCAACACCTACGGGCCGAGGATGCGGCCGGATGACGGGCGCGTCGTCTCCAACATCGTCTGCCAGGCGCTTGCGGGGGAAGACATCACCATCTTCGGCGACGGCGAGCAGACGCGCAGCTTCTGCTATGTCGGAGATCTGGTCGACGGGCTGATGCGGCTGATGCAGAGCGAGGGCGCCGTCGGCTTTCCCGTCAATCTCGGCAATCCGACGGAGCTGACCGTCGGCGACCTCGTCCAGCGGGTGCTCGCGCTGACCGGGTCGCGGTCCCGGATCGTGCATCGGCCGCTGCCGGAGGACGATCCGAGGCGGCGCAAGCCCGATATCGGCCGCGCCGGAGAGCTGCTCGGCTGGCGGCCCCGCGTCGCCCTGCAGGAGGGGCTGGAGGCGACGATCGCCTGGTTCGCGGATACGAGATCGACCGATACGCCCTGGCACGGCATCGGCGCCGGCCGACCGGCAGCCGGCGAGGTCAATCTGATCCGCGCCGCCGAATGAGGGCGCGCGGGGCATGATGCGCGCGGCGGTGATCACGGGCCCCGGAGCGCTCCGGATCGACGAGGTGCCGAAGCCGGAACCGGGCCCCGGCCAGGTGCGCATCCGGCTCGAGGGATGCGGCGTCTGCGCGTCGAACCTCACGCCCTGGGCGGGCCCGGAATGGATGCGCTTCCCGACCGGGCCGGGCGCGCTCGGCCACGAAGCCTGGGGATATGTGGACGCGGTCGGGACGGACGTCGCCGGGCTTCGGGAAGGCGACCGGGTCGGCGCCGCCACCGAGTGTTCCTATGCCGAATATGACGTCGCCGATGCGGGCAAGGTCGTCCCCCTGCCCCGCGCGCTCGACGGCATCGCCTTCCCCGCCGAGCCGTTCGCCTGCGCGATGAACATCTTCCGGCGGGCCGACATCGAGGCGGGGCAGAATGTCGCGATCCTCGGCATCGGCTTCCTGGGCGCCATCCTCACCCGCCTCGCGGCCGAAGCGGGAGCGGCGGTGATCGCCATCTCGCGCCGCCCCTGCTCGCTGGCGCTCGCCCGGGCGATGGGCGCGGCGGCGACGATCGAGATGGACGATCACCAGGCCGTCATCGACCGCGTGGATGCGCTGACCGACGGCGCGCTCTGCCCCCGCACGATCGAGGCGGTGGGCAAGGCCTGGCCGCTCGACCTTGCCGCGGAGGTGACCGGCGACGGCGGACGCCTGATCGTCGCGGGCTATCATCAGGACGGGCCGCGGCAGGTCAACATGCAGCTCTGGAACTGGCGCGGCTTCGACGTGATCAACGCCCATGAACGCGACCCGGCCGTCATCCGCCGCGGCATGGCGGAGGCCGTCGCCGCCGCCGTCGAGGGCCGCATCGAGCCGGCGCCGCTGCTCACCCATTCCTACCCGCTCGAAGCGCTCGGCGAGGCGCTCGACGCCACCCGCGACCGCCCCCCCGGTTTCGTCAAGGCGATGGTGACCTTCCCATGACGCGGCCGCGCCTCGGCTTCGCCGGCACGGGCTGGATCGGCCGGCATCGCATGGCGGCGATGCTCGCCACCGGCCTGGTCGATGCCGTCGCCTATTGCGAGCCCGACGACGCGGCGGCGGCTGAAGCCCTGAAGCAGGCGCCCGGCGCGCGGCGCGTCGCTTCGCTGGACGCCTTGCTGGAAACGGCTCCCGACGGGGTGGTGATCGCCACGCCGAGCGCGCTTCATGCCGAGCAGAGCATCCGCGCCCTGGGCGCGGGCGCGGCCGTCTTCTGCCAGAAGCCGCTCGGCCGCAACGCTTTGGAGGTGGCGGAGGTGCTTCGCGCCGCCGAGGCCGCCGGCCGGCTGCTCGGCGTCGACATGTCCTATCGCCATGCGAGCGCGATGAAGGCGGTCCGGGAGCTCGTCCGCTCCGGCGCGCTCGGGCGCATCCATGCCGTCAACCTCGTCTTCCACAACGCTTACGGACCCGACAAGCCGTGGTTCTTCGATCCGGCTCTGTCGGGCGGCGGATGTTTGATCGACCTCGGCATCCATCTCGTCGACCTCGCGCTCTGGACCCTGTCCTTCCCCGAGGTCGAGGGGGCGACGTGCCGGCTTTCGGCGAAGGGCAGGCCGCTCCTGCCGGGCGGCGTCGAGGATCATGCGGTGGCGCTGCTCGACCTCGAAGGCGGGACGACGGTCCAGCTCGCCTGCTCCTGGCACCTTTCCGCCGGGCAGGACGCCGTCATCGCCGCCGAATTCTATGGCGACCGGGGCGCCGCCGTCCTTCGCAACCTCCGCGGATCCTTTTACGACTTCACCGCGCACCGCTTCGACGGAACCGACAGCCGCTGCCTGGCCGAGCCGCCGGACGAATGGGGCGGGCGGGCCGCCGCGCATTGGGCGCGGGCCGTCGCCCAGGGCGCCAGCTTCTCCGGGACGACCAGCGGCTTGCTGGCGGCGAGCCGAACGATCGACAGGCTGTACGAAGCGGGAGGCGCCGCCCGGTCGATTCCTCCCCTGCCCTCGCGGCCTGCTGCGTTCCATTCACTCTGGGCGACCTGACCTCAAAGTCGCCAGCTGCTCGAGCAGGCGGTCGACCTCCTCCTCCGTGTTGTAATGGCAGAGCCCGACCCGGAGCAGCCCGCCCGCCTCCTCGAGCCCGAGCCGCGCCACCGGCTCGACGGCGTAGAAGCTCCCGGCCCAGGCGAAGATGCCGGCCGATGCCAGATGCTCGCCGATCCGATGCGGATCCTGCCCCGCGATGGTGAAGGAGAAAGTGGGGACGCGGCCGTCCATCGTCGGCGGGCCGTAGAGCCTCAGGCCGGGCAAAGCGGCGAGGCCGGCGAGGAGGCGGTCGCCGAGCCAGCGCTCATAGGCGAGACAGGCGTGCATCGCCGCGAGCAGGGCCTGCCGCCGGCTGTTCGGCAAAGCGGGCGAGACCAGCCGGCCGAGCCATTCGAGATAGTCGATCGTGCCGAGCACGCCGGCCTGGCCTTCGAAGCTCTGGGTGCCGGTCTCGAAGCGGATCGCCGGCGGATCGATCGAGGCGGGGCGGACCTTATACGCCTCGAGCCGCTCGAGCCGGTCCTTCCTGCCCCACAGCACGCCCTGATGCGGCCCGAAGAATTTGTAGGGCGAGCAGGCGAGGAAATCGCAGCCGAGCGCGCGAACGTCGGTGGCGACATGCGGCACCGACTGGACCGCGTCGACATAGACGAGGGCGTCCGACCGCTCGCGCACGGTGGCGACGATCGCGGCGACGTCGTTCAGCGTGCCGAGCGCGTTGCTGGCGCCGCCGATCGCGACCAGGCGGGTGCGGCTGCCGAGCAGATCGGGCAGCAGGTCGAGCCGCAAGGTGCCGCGCGCCGGATCGATGTCGAGCCAGCGCACCGTCGCGCCCGCGTCGCGGGCGGCGAGCAGCCAGGGCGAGACGTTGGCGTCATGGTCGAGCCGGGTGAGCAGGATCTCGTCCCCTGCCCGCCATTCCCGCGCCAGCGCCCGCGAGACGGCGAAGGTGAGCGAGGTCATGTTGGGGCCGAAGGCGATCTCGCCCGCCTCGCCGCCGAGCAGGTCGGCCATGGCGGCATGGGCGTCTTCGCTCAACCGGTCCGTCTCGATCGACGTGGCGAAGGCGCCGCCGCTATTGGCCGTGCCCCGCTCCAGATGATGCGCCATCCGCGCGATCGCGGCGCGGCAGGCCTGGGTGCCGCCCGGCGCGTCGAGATAGGCGCGCGGACGGCCGCCGTCGGTGACGGCGAGTGCGGGGAATTGGGCGCGGACTTCGGCAATGGGAAAGGAGGGCATGGCGCCGCCCTAGCCGAACCGGGCGCGGGTTGAAATCGTTGTCCCGTCGCTGCCGTCCTGTCTCGAACCATGCCGCCCCGGATCAGGTCCGGGATGACGATGAACTGGTCGTCCGCTCCGACTCAGCTCGCCCGATCACGCACGTCGGCGAGGTCGACCGGCGCCGCGGCATCGGCACTGCTGGTCTCGCCGCGCTCGCGGGCGCCGGGCGAGGGCCGCTCGCCTTTCTCCTTGGCGTTGCCGGCGATATCGAAACCGGCCGCCGCCTCGTCCGCATCGGGCTTGCCTGCTCCGCCCGTATTGACGGTCGGGCCGCCTTTGTGCCTGGTCATTGTCTCGCCTCCTTCAATCGGACAGCATGAAGCTCCCCTCCTCGACCTCGTCATTCACCCCGGGCGAGTGGTCGGGGAACATCCGGGCGGCGATCTCGGCGACGTGGCCGCCCTGGAAGCGGGCGGCCTCCAGCTCGTTGGCGCTGGGCCGGCGCGAGCCGTCGCTGCCGGCGATGGTCGAGGCGCCATAGGGGCTGCCGCCGGTCACCTCGTCGAGGATCATCTGGCCCTGAAAGGCATAGGGCAGGCCCACCGTCACCATGCCGAAATGGAACAGGTTGGTGTGGATCGCCATCAGGGTCGTCTCCTGGCCGCCATGCTGGGAGGCGGTGGAGGTGAAGGCGGAGCCGATCTTGCCGTTGAGCGCGCCGCTCGCCCACAGCCCGCCCGCCTGGTCGAGGAAATTGGCCATTTGCGAGGCCATGCGGCCGAAGCGCGTGCCGACGCCGACGATGATCGCGTCATAATCCCTCAGCTCGTCGACGCGGGCGATCGGATGCGGCTGGTCGAGCCGATAGCCCGAGGCGCGGGCGAGATCCTCCGGCACCAGTTCGGGGACGCGGCGGATGTCGACATCGGCGCCAGCGGCGCGGGCGCCGTCCGCCATCGCCTCCGCCATCGTCTCGATATGGCCGTAAGCGGAATAATAGAGGACGAGCACCCTCGCCATGGCAGCGGCTCCTGTTCTTCCCGTTCGGGGGTGGGAACGCGCGGGAGCCGGGGAGGTTCGCGAGACTCGCCGAGGCGGGCGGAGCAAAAGGCAGATACCCCCTCGCCCCCCAGCACCCCCTCTCCAGCAGCAGCCACCCCTCTCCCTTGAGGGGAGAGGGTACGAAGCCTTAGCGGCTCTGCCGCTTAGGCGCAGTTGGTGAGGGTGACACGGGTGGAAACCATCCTCCGCCGCTAGGGCCCGGACCCTAAATCTTGATCTGGCTGCCCATCTCGACGACGCGGTTGGGCGGGAGGCTGAAGAATTCCATCGGGCTTTCGGCGTTGCGCATCATCCAGGCGAACAGTTTCTCCCGCCAGATCGCCATGCCGCGCACCTTCGAGGCGAGCGGCGTCTGGCGCGAGAGGAAGAAGCTGGTCTCCATCATCTTGAAGGGGAAGCCGCAGCAGTCGATGCGGGCAAGCGATTCGGGCACGTTCATGTCCTGCATGAAGCCGAAGCGCAGAACGATCCGGTAGAAGCCCTCGCCGAGCTCCTCCACCTCGACCTGCCGTTCGGGGCCGACGAAGGGCACGTCCTCGATCGCCACCTTGAGGAAGATCGAGCGCTCGTGGAGCACCTTGTTGTGCTTCAGATTGTGCAGCAGGGCATGGGGAACGCCGTCGCGCTGGCTGGTCATGAAGATGGCGGTGCCGGGGACGCGGACGGCCGAGTTGGTCGCCGACTTGATGAAAAGCTCCGGCGGGATCTCGCCGCGCTTGAGCTGCCGGGCGAGCAGCTGGCGGCCCTTCGCCCAGGTGGTGAGGAAGGTGAAGGCGACGAAGCCGATGGCGAGCGGGAACCAGCCGCCGCTCGGCACCTTGAGCAGGTTCGCCGCGAAATAGCCCGTATCGACCAGGAAGAAGAGGATGAGGAGCGGGATCGACAGGAACTTGTTCCATTTCCACAATGCGAACAGGACGACCGCGAGCAGGCAGGTGTCGATGAACATCGCGCCGGTGACGGCGATGCCGTAGGCGGCGGTGAGGTTGCTCGAATTGCGGAAGACCAGGACGAGCACGATCACCATCACCATCAGCGCATAGTTGATCGACGGAATGTAGATCTGGCTCTGGGCGTGGGCGCTGGTATGGGCGATGCGCACCCGCGGCACGTAGCCGAGATGGATCGCCTGCTGGGTGACCGAGAAGGCGCCGGAGATCACCGCCTGGCTGGCGATGACGGTGGCGGCGGTGGCGATGAGGACGAGCGGCAGGCGGAACCATTCGGGGGCGAGCAGGAAGAAGGGGTTGGCGATCGCGTGCGGCGCGGTCAGCAGCAGCGCCCCCTGCCCCAGATAGTTGATCATCAGGGCCGGCAGCACGAAATAGATCCAGCCGGCCTTGATCGGGCGCCGGCCGAAATGGCCCATATCGGCATAGAGCGCCTCGGCGCCGGTGACGGCGAGCACCACCGAGCCCAGGGAAACGAAGGCGTGGACCTGCTCGGTGAGGAAGAAGCGGACCGCCCAGCGCGGATCGAGGGCGGCGACGACGCCCGGATCGCGGGCGATGGCGATCGCGCCGAGCACGGCGAGGGTGGCGAAATAGACGCTGATCACCGGCCCGAACAGCGCCCCCACCGCCGCGGTGCCGTGGCGCTGGATCATGAACAGGCCGACCAGGATGCCGATCGCGATCGGGATGACGAAGGGCTCGAGGCTCGACTGGACGACGACCAGGCCCTCGACCGCGGAGAGCACCGAGACCGCCGGCGTGATCATCGAATCGCCGTAGAAGAGGGCGCAGGCGAAGACGCCGAGGAGGATGATCGTCTTCCCCCATTTGGCGTCCTCGGTCTTGCGCGAGATGAGCGCGAGCAGAGCGAGGCTGCCGCCCTCCCCCTTATTGTCCGCCCGCATCAGGATGATGACGTATTTCAGCGTCACCACGATCATCATCGACCAGAAGATCAGGCTGAGGACGCCGAGGATGTGGAGCCGGTCGACCGGCAGCGAATAATGATGGTGGCCGCCGAAGGTCTCGCGGAAGGCGTAGAGCGGCGAGGTGCCGATATCGCCGAAGACGATGCCGATCGCGCCGATGGTGAGCTTGAGCAGGCTCCCCTGGACGTGAGGGCCCCCCGGCGGATCGCGAACGTCCGGCAGGGCCGCGGCGGCCGAGGCTTCGTTCATCTTCGTCCCTTGCTGCTCCGACGAGCGAAAGGCTCACCGGCAGGAAAGCCGGGCGCGGCGGAACGTTCCGCAGCCGTCCCCCGGCGCGGCTCGCTACGCCCGCGGGGCCGCGGGTTCAAGAGGCCGCCGGTTCAGGCGAGACCGGGATCGTTCCAGGCTGGACCAGCCCGGCACATGAATCCCCGTCCCGTTCGGGGTGGAGAGGCCTGATTCGCGCCATCGGCCGAAGCGCCGGGCGCTTCCGCCTCGGCCGATCAGGGGTAATAGGAGCCGTGGGTGACCGGATCGATCAGCGTGCCCTCGATGCCGCCGTGGAAGCCGCCGGTGGCGACGTCGTTGGCGGCGGCCGCGAAGATTTCCCCCGTCGACCGGTGGTCGCCGACGTCGAGATAGCCGTACATGAGATCGCCCTTCGCCGCGTCGCGATAGCTGTCCTGCAGCCCGGCGATATGGCCGAGCTCGTGCATGACGACGGCGAGGAGGTCCATCCCGGGACCCGATCCCGCCGACCAGCCGAAACCGGCGCCGTCGCTGTCGATCGACACTTGATTGCCGTCGGTAAGGCCGAGGTCGAGCCCGGCGAGATCGGCGACGGAGACGGTCGCGGCGCGCATCGCCGCGACCTGATCGGCGCTGGCGCCGGCGCCGATCCAGCCGTGGATGGCGACGTCGACGGCCGCATCGAGCTGATCCTGGGTGAGGAGGTGGCCGACGAGCCCCATCGCCACGGAGGTGGCCATGAGCGGCCCCGGCGGCAAAGCCGGCGCAGTCGGCAGCGCCGGCGCCGGCTGCGCGAAATCGGGCGAGCCGGTGATCGTGATCGTCGCATTGTTGTTCGCCGTCGACAAAGCCGCCGAGCTCGCCTGGGTGACGTTGATGTCGCCCGGCGCCGCGCCCTCGCCGAGCCGGATGATGCCGATTCCGGCCGCCGGGAGCGTGTTGGCGAACATGTTGAGGTTGATCGTGCCGCCGGCCGTGGCGCCGGCGCCGGTGGAGGCATCGAATTCCGAATGCGCGCCCAGCGTGTCGGTCAGATTGTTGTGGCTGATCGTCGCGCTCAGGGTCGAGCCGTTGATCGCCCGCACCCGCAGCAGCTCGACGCCGGTATTGCCGCTGATCGTGTTGCCGTCGACCAGCGAGTTGAGTGACGCCGTATTCTGGGTCTGGAGGAGGACGGCGTTGCCGGTGCCGTTGCCTGTCGACCAGAGATTGCCGTGCTGGCCGATGCTGTTGTTGGTGACGATGGCGTCGGCGACGGCGGTATTGGTCAGATTGACGTTGATCCCGATCTTGCTGGTCGAGCCGAGCCGGTCGATGGTGTTGCCGTCCACCAGCAAATGGGTGGTGCCGGCATCGGCGCTGAAGGTGATCCCCCGGCTGCCCGGCAGATCGGCGATGACGTTGTTGCGGATGGTGATGTTCGCATTGGCGGTGTTGCCGTTGGACGCGGTGATCGCGCCGAGGTTGCTCACCGGTCGCATGATGTCGTGGAAGGCGGTGCCTTCGATCAGCGCATTCATCACCATGCTGCCGAGCGGAGTCAGCACCACGCCGCCATTGCCGCTCGCCGCCGCGTTGATGAAGTTGGAATCGGCGATGGTGACGTTGACCGTGCCGCTGGACGTGCTGAGCCCGTTCACCTGCACGCCGTCGCCGAACAGGCCGGTGAAGGTGGAGTTGGTCACCCGCAGCGTCATGCTGGATGTGCCCCGCGCCTCCATGCCGAGGCCGTCATTGCCGCCGACGGCATTCGAGACCGTGCTGTTGGCGAGCGTGAACGAGGTCATGTTGGTGTTGGTATTGACGATGGTGATGCCGTTCTGGACGTTGCCGCCGCCGCTGCCGAAGCCGCTGATCGTGCTGTCCATGACGCTGTTGGCGCCGCGCAGGTTGGTGGCGTTGATGCCCGCACCGCCCGTGTTGGAGACCAGGACCGATGCGAGGTTCAGATCCTGCGTGTCGGTCGCGACGATACCGGCGCCGGTCGTGTTCTGAATCGTGCCGCCGGAGCCCGCCGTGCCGGTGCCGGTGACATTGAGGCCGCCCAGCGATCCGGTGTTCTGAAGAACGATGCCGTTGGCGCCGCCGGTCGCGGAAATGCTCTGGAAATTGAGGTCCGCGGCGCCGATCGCGGTGCCGACGACGCTGAGGGCGGCGCCGCCGAAGGAGACGATGCTGTTGCCGGATCCGGTCGCCGCGACCGTGCCGCCGCCCGACGCATTGAGGCCGATGCCGGTGGTGGTGACGATGGCAAGGCCGCCGGCGACGAGCAATGAGCCGCTATTGCCGGCGAAATGGATCGCATCCGCCGCGCCGGTGGCGATGCTGCCGCCGCCGTTCAGGGCGACCGATGCCGACGAGCCGGCGACGTTGACGCCGCCGCCGCTCTGGACGCCGTTGATCAGCACGGCGCCGGTGACGGCGAAATCGCCGCCGACCCCCTGAAGATCGATCGCGCCGCCGGTCGAGCCGGTCGAAGCGGCGCTGTTGAGACTGATGTGGAGGGTGCCGCCCTGGTCGATGTCGGCGACCTGGCCGGCGCCGGACTTGCCGACGTCGGTGATCGTCGCGGTGCCGACGCTGCCGTTGCTGTCGGAGATGCCGGCGCGGGTGACGCTGCCGATATCGAAGCCGGAGACATGGTTGTTCTGGGCGAGATCGACGCCGTCATTGGCGCCGCCGGTGACGACGATGGTCGGCCGGGTGCCGGCATGCTCGACCAGGGTCGCGCCGATGACGAGGTCCTCGCCGCCGCCGACCAGGGTCTGGCCGTTCAGCAGATTGATGCCGTCCGCCTCGGCATAGGTGCCGGTGCCGCCGCGCAGATAGACGGTATCGTTCGCGTGGGGCCCCGCGGCCGTCCCCTGCGCCGCGTTGAAGGCGGCGATGCTGGTATAGGGATTGTCCTCGGTGCCGAGGTTGGTGCTGGCCACGGCGCTGTTGTCGATGAACCAGACGTGCTGGCTGACGCTGACGGTCACCGTGGCGGTGTCGCTGGCGCCGTCCGCGTCGGTCAGGGTGTAGGTGAAGCTGTCGGACCCGTTGAAGCCCGGCGCGGAGACGTAGCTGAACGAGCCGTCCGGGTTCATCGAGACATGGCCGCCATGGCTGCTGGTCGCGTCGAAGGCGCTGACCTGGGTCTGGCCGGCGCCGCCGCCGAGCGTCTGGTCGTCGGTGTCGTTGGCGAGCACGCCGGTCGCGGCCGGCACGTTGAGGACGACGTTGCCGAGCGCGCTGTAGCTGTCGTCATTCGCCACCGGCGGGGAATTGTCGGCGGCGCCGTGGATGGTGACGGTCACGTCCTGGTCGGCGAAGCCGCCATGGCCGTCGGCCACCTCGATCGTATAGGTCTGGGTGAGGGTGTCGCCCGCATTGAGGCTGTCGAGCGCGGCGTCGGAGACGCTGAAATGCCAGCCGACATTGTGCGTGCCGTCGTTCACCGCATCGAGGGTGAAGCTGCCGAGATAGCCGGCGCCCTGCGCGGTCGCGGTGGCGCTGTGGACGTCGCTGGTATCGGCGTCGGTGAAGGCGACGGCGCCGTCGGCATGGTGGATGGCGGTGTTCTCGCCCGGATCGTTGTTCGGAAGCTCGGTCACCGAGCCGCTGGCGGTGGTGTTGCCGGCGTCGATCTGCGGCGCGTCGTTGGTGCCGGTGACGGTCACCGCGACGGTCGAGGATGAGGTCGCGCCATGCTCGTCCTTGATCGTGTAGCTGAGGCTGACGATCTGGCTTTCGCCGACGGCGAGATGGTCGAAGTCGGTGCCCGGGTCGAACCGGACCTGGTTGCCGACGATCGTCGCGCTGCCCTGGCCCGAGGGCGCCGAGGCGGCGATGACGGTGAGGGATGCGCCGTCATCGGGATCGTGATCGTTGGCGAGCACGTCGACCGTGACCGGGGCATTTTCGCTGGTCGTCGCGCTGTCGGCGACGGCGACCGGCGCGTCGTTGGTGCCGGTGACGGTCACCGTGACGGTCGAGGACGACGTCGCGCCATGCTCGTCCTGGATCGTATAGCTGACGCTGACCGATTGGGTGGCGCCGGCGGCGAGATGGTCGAAGTCGGTGCCCGGATCGAAGCGGACCTGGTTGGCCACGACCGTCGCGCTGCCCTGCCCGACGGGGGCCGAGGCGGCGGTGACGGTGAGGACGGCGCCGTCATCGGGGTCGGTATCGTTGGCGAGCACGTCGATCGTGACCGGCGCATTCTCGCCGGTGGTCGCGCTGTCGGCGACGGCGACGGGCGCGTCGTTGGTGCCGGTGATGGTGACGGACACGGTCGAGCTCGACTGGGCGCCATGCTCATCCTGCATGGTGTAGCTGAGGATGACGGTCTCGGTCGCGCCGGCGGCGAGGTGATCGAAGGCGGTGCCCGGATCGAACCGGACCTGGTTGCCGACGACCGAGGCCGTGCCCTTGCCGGTCGGCGCGGCGGCGGAGACGACGCTGAGCGTCGTGCCGGCGTCGACGTCGGTGTCGTTGGCCAGCACGTCGATCGTGACCGGCGCGTTTTCGGTCGTCGCGGCCGTGTCGGCATTGGCGACCGGCGCGTCGTTGGTGCCGGTGACGGTCACGGTGACGGTCGAGCTCGACTGCGCGCCATGCTCGTCCTGCATGGTGTAGCTGAGCACCACCGTCTCGATCGCGCCGGCGGCGAGGTGGTCGAAATCCGTCCCGGGGTCGAACTGGACCTGGCTGCCGACGATCGTCGCGCTGCCCTTGCCGGCCGGCGCCGTGGCGGAGACGAGGCTGAGCATGGCGCCGTCATCGACATCGGTGTCGTTGGCGAGGACGGAGATGGCGAGCAGCTGGTTCTCGGTCCCCGACGCCGTATCGGCATGGGCGACCGGCGCGTCGTTGGTGCCGGTGACGGTCACCGTGACGGTCGAGGACGACGTCGCGCCATGCTCGTCCTGGATCGTGTAGCTGACGCTGACCGATTGGGTGGCGCCGGCGGCGAGATGGTCGAAGTCGGTGCCCGGATCGAAGCGGACCTGGTTGCCGACCACGCTCGCGCTGCCCTGCCCGACGGGCGCGGAAGCGGCGGTGACGGTGAGCAATGCGCCATCGTCGACATCGGTATCGTTGGCCAGCACGTCGACGGTGACCGGCGCGTTTTCGGTCGTCGCGGCCGTATCGGCATGCGCCACCGGCGCGTCGTTGGTGCCGGTGACGGTCACCGTGACGGTCGAGGACGACGTCGCGCCATGCTCGTCCTGCATGGTGTAGCTGAGCACGACCGTCTCGGTCGCGCCGGCGGCGAGATGATCGAAGTCGGTGCCGGGATTGAACCGGACCTGATTGCCGACGATCGTCGCGCTGCCCTTGCCGCTCGGCGCGGCTGCCGAGACCAGGCTGAGGACGGCGCCATGGTCGACGTCGGTGTCGTTGGCGAGGACGCTGACATCGAGGACCTGGTTCTCGGTGCCCGACGCGGTGTCGGCATTGGCGACCGGCGCGTCATTGGCGCCGGCGATGGTGATGCGCAAAGTGCCGACGTCGCTGAGGCTGCCGTCGGTGACGGTATAATCGAAGCTGTCGACGGCCGTCTCGCCCTGCGCCAGCGCCTGGGCGGCCGGAGAAAGGACATAGGTGTAGCTGCCGTCGGCGTGGAGGGTCAGCGTGCCATAGGCGCCGGTGAAGGTGCCGGCGACGGCGTGAAGGGTATCGCCGTCGAAATCGTAATCGTTGCCGAGGACGCCCGGCGCGGCGCTGGCGACGCTGCCCGCATCCTCGCCGATCGCGGCGGTGTCGTCGCGGGCGATCGGCGCATTGTTATGCGTAAGATCGACGGTCACGTCGGAGAATTGCAGCTTCTCGATATTGACCAGCAGGTCCGCGCCGTCGGGTCCGGTGCCGAAGCCGCCGGGGCCGTTGTTGATGACGGTGGCCAGGGTCCCGAAATGCAGGATCGTATAATCGAAGATCGAACCGGAATAGCGGGCGGTGTCGATGCCGTCGCCGCCGTCGAGATAGTCGTAGCCGGCGCCGCCGATCAGCGTGTCGTTGCCGATGTCGCCGAAGATCGCGTCATTGCCCTCGTCGCCGTAGAGCGTGTCGTTGCCTTGATCGCCATGGATCTCGTCGTCGCCGGTGCCGCCGTGGATGAGGTCGTCGCCCTTCCTGCCGGAAATCTCGTCATTGCCGGCGCCGCCATTGATGACGTCGTTGCCGTTGGTGCCGTTGATGTCGTCGTTGCCCGAAGTGCCGTTGATCGTCGCCACGTGCCGTCCCCTCTCGATTTCCGACGATCCGGCCGCGACAACTCAGGAAAATGCGATGAGCTGGCCTTCGCAACAACGCCTGATTGAACCAGGCCGGACCCGAATTTTGATTCCCCCTTCGACGCAACAATCGACTGCCGGCGCAGGCGAATCCTCATCTTGCAGAGGGTTCGCGACTCGCAGAAAGCGACGTTCCGAACCGACAGAGTGATCCCGCCCGGATGGTCTGTCCAGAGCTTAGGATGGTTAATTATCGGGACATCATTGCCTTCGGACGGCTGAGCGGGGCAGGATCGACTTGGGCAACCCGGCCATAGGGTCCGCGGGACCTCGGCCAAGCGGAAGAGATCTTCACCTCAAGCCGGTCGCGTCGCGGCGCGGGCGACGCTTTCCCGACTGGCGCCGATGCTGTAAAAGGCAGGCGGGGACGGGAGATAGTCGCCGGAACGGCAGCTGTCGCGAAACGCCTCGGCAAGAATCCGGGGCGTTTCGTTTTTTGCGGGAACCCATTTCTCCGCCTGACGTTCTGCCCGTACCCCTAACGTGGCCGTCAGCTCCCCCTCCCCCCTCCCCGCTGACAGCCGCACGAGCCCCGGTCCCCAGGACCGGGGCTTTTTCTTTGCGCATTGTCCCGCGGGCCCTTTTGCCGTTAGCTAGGCCGATGTCCGGGCCGACGATCGAGACGGAGAGATTGATCCTGCGCCCGCCGCTGGCGGAGGATCTCGACGGCTGGGCGGCGCTGCTGGGCGACGAGGTGGCGGCCCGGTTCATCGGCGGCCTCCAGCCCCGCGCCGGCGCCTGGCGCAGCCTTGCGGCGATGGCCGGATCCTGGGCGCTCCACGGCTTCGGCATGTTCTCGGTGATCGAGAAGGAAAGCGGGCGCTGGATCGGCCGGCTGGGGCCGTGGCGGCCGGAGGGCTGGCCCGGCACCGAAATCGCCTGGGGCCTCGTCCGCACCGCCTGGGGCAAGGGCTATGCGACCGAAGGCGCCGCCGCCGCCGGCGACTGGGCGGTGAGCGAGCTCGGCTGGGACGAGCTGATCCACTGCATCGATCCCGCCAATGCGGCTTCGGCCCGGGTGGCGGAGCGGCTGGGCTCGACCCGCCTCCGCCCCGGCCGCCTGCCGGCGCCGTTCGAGGCCGCCACGATCGACATCTGGGGCCAGAGCGCGGCTGCGTGGCGGCGGCGGGGTCTTGGAAGCGGCGGCGCGGTCCGGTAGAGGCCGGACCATGGCACGCGAACCCTCCTACCCGAAAGACGCCCCGGTCGGTCAGGCCAAAGGCGATTCCGCCGCGGCGCCGGCGGCTCCGGCCGCCGCGAGCGAGAGCAGGCCGGCCGATTCGAAGCGGACCAAGCATCTGGTCACGGGTGCCGCGATCGGCATCGGCTCGGCGGCGATCGTCGCCGCCTTGCTCTACGCCAACCGCAACCGCGGCGGCCGCTGAGCCGGCCGCGCCTGCGGGCCGGCACGCTCTCGAAGCCGGGTTCATCGATCCCCGGTCGAGCCCGGGATGACGGAAGGGGCGCGCCTGAACCGCGCCTGTCAGGCGGGTTCAGGACGGACTCAAGCGCGCAAGGCTAAGCCGGCCTTGTTTTGTAAGCGTAAAGGAGTCGCGTCATGCGCAAGCTCGTCCTGGCCCTCGCGGCCGCCAGCCTGACAATCCCCGCCGCTTTGCCCGCACCGGCCATGGCCCGCCCAGGCACCGATCACGGCCAGGCGTGGCACGGTCAGAACGGGCGTGGCCAGAATGGGCGTGCTCAGGACGCGCGCGCCTATTGCCGCAAGCCGAGCGGCACGACCGGCCTCATCCTCGGCGCCGGCGCCGGCGTGCTGGTCGGCCGCGAGATCGACAAAAATGGCGACCGCACCACCGGCACCGTCCTCGGCGCGGCGCTGGGCGCCCTGCTCGGCCGCCATGTCGAACGCAATGTGGTGGGCCGCTGTCGCTGAAGCGGCAGCCGGTTCAGGCCGCTTCGGCGAAATGCGGCCGTTGGAACAGGCCGGTGCCGGTCATGCCGGTCTCCGCCAGGGCCAGCGCCGTCGCGCAGAAGCCGCATTCGGCCGACAGCCGGCCGACATACCAATGGGTGCGGCCGCAGCCAGGGCAATGATTGACCTCGCCGAAGCGGTAGACGGCGTGGAAGCCGCGCACGGCCGGATCGGCCGGGAAATGCCGGTCCCTCGCCCCGCTGCCCTCGATCGCCCTCAACATCGTCTTCGCCTTTCGTCCCGACGCAGCGAAATGCTGCGACGAACCGTTCTTTCTCATCGATGAGTTGAATGCTGGCTGAACGTTGCAGGTAAGCAACGGATTAACCAAAATGCGCCGTCTGAACCACGGCAAGCCGCGGGCCGGATTTCGGGGCGGGATCCGCGCGACGCACGAGCCCGCTCGGGATGACGGGCAGTCGGCGCTTGACAGAGATCGCCGGGGCCCGGACAGACCGGCGATGACGCTGAAGCTCTATTTCCACCCCCTCTCCTCCTTCTGCCAGAAGGCGCTGATCGCCTTTTACGAGCGGGGCGTGCCGTTCGAGGGCGTGATCGTCGACCTCGGCGATCCGGCCCAGAAAGCGGCGCTCGAAGCCCTGTGGCCGGTCGCCAAATTCCCGGTGCTGCACGATGAGGAGAAGGATGTAACCGTGCCCGAAGCGAGCCTGGTCGTCGAATATCTCGACCGCGCCCGGCCCGGCCCGCCGCCGATGATCCCGGCCCATGCCGATGCGGCGCTGCAGGCGCGGCTCTGGGACCGCTTCTTCGACAATTACATCCATCTGCCGATGCAGAAGGTGGTCGGCGACAGCCTCCGCCCCCAGGACGGCAGGGACAGGTACGGCGTCGAGGAAGCGAAGGCGCAGATCGCCAGATCCTGGGCGATCCTCGACGCGCATCTGGCCCGCCATGGCGGCGACTGGGCGACGGGCAAGGCCTTCACCCTCGCCGATTGCGCCGCGGCGCCGGCGCTCTTCTACGCCAATGTGGTCCAGCCGTTCGACGGCCATCCCGATGTGGAGGCCTATTTCGAGCGCCTCCTCGACCGCCCGAGCTTCGCCCGATGCATCGACGAAGCGCGGCCCTATTGGAAGTATTTCCCGCTGGAGTGGCCGGAATCCTATCTTTGAGCGACGGCAATCTGTTCGGGCTGATCCGCAGCCGGCTGCCTGCCGATCCCAATGCCGATTTCCTGGTCGAGCCGGACGGAACGCGGCTCAGCTATGCCGCGATGGTCGCGCGGAGCGGGCGGCTGGCGAACCTCCTTCAAAGCCTCGGCGTGCGGCCGGGCGACCGGGTGGCGATCCAGGCGGAGAAGAGTGTCTCGGCGTTGCTCGTCTATCTCGCCACCCTGCGCGCCGGCGCGGTGCACCTGCCGCTCAACCCTGCCTACACGCCGGCCGAGGTGCGGTATTTCCTCGGCGACGCGGAGCCGGCCCTGTTCATCTGCCGCCCCGAGCAGGAGCCGGAGATGCGGGCGCTGGCCGCCGGGGCTGGCGTCGCGAGGGTCGAAACGCTCGGTCCTGACGGCAGCGGCAGCCTCGCCGCCGCCGGTCTGGAGGCGGTGCCCGATTTCGACGACGTCGCGCGCGAGGCCGGCGATCTCGCCGCGATCCTCTATACCTCCGGCACCACCGGCCGCTCGAAGGGCGCGATGCTGACCCATGGCAATCTCGCCTCCAACGCCGAGACCTTGCGCCTCGCCTGGCGCTTCACCGCCGCCGACCGGCTGCTCCACGCTCTGCCGATCTTCCACACCCACGGCCTGTTCGTCGCGACCAACGTCACCCTGCTGGCCGGCGGCTCGATGCTGTTCCTGCCCGCCTTCGATGTCGACGCGATCCTCCGCTTCCTCCCGCAAGCGGCGGCGATGATGGGCGTGCCGACCTACTATACCCGCCTCCTCTCGCGGCCCGATTTCACCCGCGACCTCGCCGCCCATATCCGTCTCTTCGTCTCGGGCTCGGCGCCGCTTTCGGCCGAGACTCACCGCGAGTTCGAGCAGCGCACGGGCCATTTGATCCTCGAGCGCTACGGCATGACCGAGACCAACATGATCACCTCCAACCCCTATGAAGGACCGCGCGTGCCCGGCAGCGTCGGCCCGCCGCTTCCCGGCGTCGAGGTCCGCATCGCGGAGCCGGCGACGGGAGCGCCGCTGCCGCAGGGCGAAATCGGCGTGATCGAGGTGCGCGGGCCCAATGTGTTCAAAGGCTATTGGCGGATGCCGGAAAAGACGGCGGAGGAGTTCCGCCCGGACGGTTTCTTCGTCACCGGCGACATGGGCTGCGTCGACGCGGCGGATTATGTGCGCATCGTCGGCCGCGCGAAGGACGTCGTCATCTCGGGCGGCCTCAACGTCTATCCGGCCGAGGTCGAGGCGGCGATCGAGGCCCTGCCCGGAATCGCCGAATGCGCGGTGATCGGCGTGCCCCACCCGGATTTCGGCGAAGGCGTGGTCGCGGTCGTGTCCGCCCGCCCGGGCGAACCGCCACCCGACGAGGTGGGGATCCGCGCCGCCCTCCGCGAGACCCTCGCCGCGTTCAAGCAGCCCAAGCGGGTGTTCGTCGTCATCGCACTCCCGCGCAACGCCATGGGCAAGGTGCAGAAGAACGTGCTGAGGGAGACCTATGCAGGTGCGTTCGGCGCGGCCTAGCTGCCAAACTCCATTGTCACCCCGGACTTGATCCGGGGTCTACCTTCCTGAAGCGCCGGAAATCGAAGAAGATGGATGCCGGATCAAGTCCGGCATGACGAACCAAGAAGGATCACCTTATCCGAGCGCCTTCTTCAGCAGCTCGTTGACGACCTGCGGGTTGCCCTTGCCCTGCATGGCCTTCATCACCTGGCCGACGAAGAAGCCGAACAATTTGTCCTTGCCGGACCGATATTCCGCCACCTTGTCGGGGTTCGCCGCCAGCACCTCGACGATGACCTTGTCGATCGCGCCGGTGTCGCTGGTCTGCTTGAGGCCGCGCGCCTCGACGATGACGCCCGGATCCTGGCCGGTCTCGAGCATGATCTCGAACACCTGCTTGCCGAGCGTGCCGGAGAGGGTGCCATCGGCGACCAGGCGGAGCAATTCGGCGCCCTGGGCGGGGGCGACCGGGCTGTTCTCGATGTCCCGGCCGAGGCGGTTGAGGGCTCCGAACAGATCGGAGATCACCCAGTTCGACGCGCGTTTCGCAAGATCCTGTTCCCCGGCGGAAGCCGGGGTCCAGCTTTCTGAGTCAGTCTGGACCCCGGCTTTCGCCGGGGAACTATTTACCCCCAGGCCCTCCAGCAGCGCCTCGAACCAGCGCGCCGTCTCGACCTCGGCGGTCAGCACGCTGGCATTGTAGGGCGGTAGGCCGAGCGCCTGCTCGTAGCGGCGGCGCTTGGCGTCGGGCAGCTCGGGCAGGCTCGCGCGGCAATCGGCGAGAAAGGCTTCGTCCAGCTCGACCGGCAACAGGTCCGGATCCGGGAAATAGCGGTAATCATGCGCTTCCTCCTTGGAGCGCAGCGGACGCGTCTCGATCTTGTCCGGATCGAACAGCCGCGTCTCCTGGACGATCTTGCCGCCGCTCTCGAGCGTTTCGACCTGGCGGTTCGCCTCATATTCGATCGCCGCCATGATGAAGCGGACCGAATTGACGTTCTTGGTCTCGGTGCGGGTGCCGAGCTCCTGGCCGGGCTTGCGGACGCTGACGTTGACGTCGGCGCGCATGCTGCCCTGCTCCATATTGCCGTCGCAGCTGCCGACATAGCGCAGGATCGCGCGCAGCTTGCGGATATAGGCGCCGGCCTCCTCCGGGCTGCGCATGTCCGGCCTGGAGACGATCTCCATCAAGGCGACGCCGGAGCGGTTGAGGTCGACATAGGAGTAATTGGGATGCTGGTCGTGCATCAGCTTGCCGGCATCCTGCTCGAGATGGATGCGCTCGATGCCGACGCGCTTGGCGGAGCTCTCGTCCTTCTCGTCGAGCAGGATCTCGATCTCGCCCTCGCCGACGATCGGGTGGTAGAGCTGGCTGATCTGATAGCCCTGCGGCAGGTCCGGATAGAAATAATTCTTCCGGTCGAAGCGCGACCAGGGGTTGATCCTGGCCTCCAGCGCCATGCCGGTGCGAACCGCCTGGCGGATGCATTCGCGATTGGGCACCGGCAGCATGCCGGGCATGGCGGCGTCGACCAGGCTGACCTGGGTGTTCGGCTCGGCGCCGAACTCGGTCGAGGCGCCGGAGAAGAGCTTGGCGCGCGAGGTGACCTGGGCGTGGACCTCGAGCCCGATCACCACCTCCCATTCGCCCGTGGCGCCCTGGATGCGGTAGTCGCTCATGCTGCGATCCGGAAAAGCACGGAGATTGGGTTCGCGCAGAGACGCGGAGACGCAGAGGAGCGCCCGGCGCGAGCCGCCGGTTTCAATCTCGTTCGCCGTCCCGTCGACAAGATGAGGTTCCGGCATTCGCCGGGCTGACGGGAAACTCGGCCTCCCTGCGTCTCTGCGTCTCTGCGCGAACCGATTGCGATCATCTCCATCACCACCAGGCCTCCGGCCTCGCCGTGAAGCCGGTGCGCTCCTCCAGCGCCAAAGCCGCGTTCAGCACACCCTGCTCGTCGAAGGCGCGGCCGATCAGCTGGAGGCCGAGGGGAAGGCCCTGATCGTCGAGACCGGCCGGGACCGAGATGGCCGGCAGGCCGGCCAGGCTGGCGGGGACGGCGAAGACGTCGTTCAGATACATGGCGATCGGATCGGCCGACTTCTCGCCGAGACCGAAGGCGGCGGAAGGCGCGGTCGGCGTCAGCAGCAGGTCGCACGAGGCCCAGGCGCGCTCGAAATCGCGGGCGATCAGGGCCCGCACCTTCTGCGCCTGGTTGAAATAGGCGTCGTAAAAGCCGGCGGAGAGGACGTAGGTGCCGATCATGATCCGGCGCTTGACCTCGGCCCCGAAGCCCGCGGCGCGCGTCGCCTCGTACATGTCGGTCAAACCGCCTTGCTCCGGCTGGACGCGCCGCCCGTAGCGGACGCCGTCATAGCGGGCGAGGTTGGACGAGGCCTCGGCCGGGGCGATGATGTAATAGGCCGGCAGCGCATATTTCGTATGCGGCAGCGACACCTCGACGATCTCGGCGCCGGCGTCGCGCAGCAGGGCGATGCCGTGCTCCCAGACCCGGTCGATCTCCGCCGGCACGCCGTCGATCCGATATTCCTTGGGGATGCCGATCCTTTTGCCGCGAAGGTCGGCGGAGAGGGCCGCCTCCCAGTCCGGTACCGGCAGGTCGAGCGAGGTCGAATCCTTCGGGTCGAAGCCGGCCATCGCCTGCAGCAGGATCGCGCAGTCGCGGACGTCGCGCGCCATCGGCCCGGCCTGGTCGAGGCTGGAGGCGAAGGCGACGATGCCCCAGCGCGAGCAGCGGCCGTAGGTCGGCTTGATGCCGGTGATGCCGGTGAAGGCGGCCGGCTGGCGGATCGAGCCGCC
>JAXDOV010000092.1:0-16687 GCA_034668705.1 Sphingomonadales bacterium | reverse complement strand
CATTCCGCCAGAACCACGCTGGCGTCATTGCCCGACAGGGTGACGATGCCGTGGAGCAGGTTCTCGACGTTGACCTGCTCGCCCGGCGACAGGAACATGGTCGAGCCGGCGGCGGGGCCGTGCCAATGCTGCCAGGTCTCCGGGCGCACCGAGCACATCTCGCTCATCTTGTGCTCGCCGCGCTTGATCATGTTGAAGGCGAGATGGACCGTCATCATCTTCGCCATCGAGGCCGGCGGCATGCGCACGTCCGCATTCTTGTCGTAGAGCACGGCGCCCGAAGACAGGTCGATCATGAACGCGACCTTGGCGGCCGTGTCGAAGGGCGGCGCGGCAGCCGCCGCCGGAATCGAAAGGGCGGCGGCAGAAATTAAGAATATCAGGCTCTTGCGCATCATTTTTCCGGAACAATCTCAGCTATGGGCGGGGCGTTCGGCCCCTTCCTGCCCTCCTTAACCCTTCACTCGCCGCCGCGCCACCGGCTTCAGCGCGCGCGATCGCCCGGTCAGCGGGCAATCGCGTCGGCGAGCAGGCCGACCGACAGCGCGTAGAAGTTCGAGCAATTGTAATCGAGGATGACGCGGTAATTGGTGGTGAGGAGGTAGGCGGGCGCGCCCGGGCCATCCGGCTCGAGCAGGGAGGCCATCTCGCTGTCGCGCGGCCAGGGCGCGCCGTTCGAGACGATGCCGAGCCGCCGCCATTCGGCGATGCTCAACCAGCGGCTGTGGCGGTCGTGGACGCGCGGGCAGCGCGGCGCCTTCAGCCGGTTCCTGATCGCGCTCCGGTCGAGCCCGGCGGGGACGGTGACGGCAAGCCCCCAGGGCACGCCTGGCCGCCAGCCGGCATTGCTCAGATAATTGGCGATCGAGGCGAGCGCGTCGGGTGCGCTGCGCCAGATGTCGGAGCGGCCGTCGCCGTCGGCGTCGACGGCGACGCGGAGCCAGACCGAGGGCAGGAACTGGGGATAGCCGGTCGCGCCCGCCCAGCTGCCCCTGAGCCGGCTGCGCGGCACGCCGCGGTCGATCATCTTCAGGCCGGCGATGAACTCGTCGACGAAGAGCTGACGGCGGCGGCCCTCATAAGCGAGGGTGGCGAGCGAGCCCAGCAGGTCGAAATTGCCGGTGACCGCGCCATAGCTGGTCTCGTGGCCCCAGATCGCGACCAGGATCGAGGGCGTGACGCCATAGCGGCGGCCGATCTCCATCAGCCGGCCGTGGTTTTCGGCATAGCGCGCGCGGCCGCCGGCGATCAGCGCCGGCGTGACGTGCTGGGCGCGATAGGGCGCGAAGGGCGGCGTCGCGCTGGTGCCGGCGGTGCCGCCCGGCTGGGCCTGGTCGAGCTCGACGACGCGGCGGCTGAAGGCGAGGGTCGGGAAGACATTGTCCACCGTCTCGCGGCTGACGCCGGCGGCGAGGGCCTGGGCGCGGAGCTGCGGCAGCCAGGCCTGGAACCCCGCATCGCTCAGCCCGTAAGGCTGGGCCGACGCCCCTCCCCCTCCGGCCACGGCTCCGGCGGCGATGAAAGCCGCCGCCAGCCCACGAATCACCCGTTTACGCAAAATGCCCTCCACTCTGGGGACCCTGAATGCCACAGCGCCGCCGCCATGCGAATCTCGGTTCGGCCCACCGCTTGCACGAGCGGCCCCGCGCGGCCTAGACGAAACCCGATTAAGGACAGGTGGCCGAGTGGTTTAAGGCAGCGGTCTTGAAAACCGCCGTGGGTTTACGCCCACCGTGGGTTCGAATCCCACCCTGTCCGCCAGGAACGAGGAATGACGATGGCCGAGGCCGGGATTGGAGTGTTCGATTGGGCCGATCCGTTCGCGCTCGACGCGCAGCTGACGGACGAGGAGCGGCTCGTCCGCGACACCGCCGAAGCCTATGCGCAGGAGAAATTGCAGCCGCGGGTGACCTCGGCCTATCTCGACGAGCGCTTCGACCGCGAGATCATGGATGAAATGGGCGCACTCGGCCTGCTCGGCGCGACCATCCAGCATGAATATGGCGGCGCCGGCCTCAATTACGTGAGCTACGGCCTCGTCGCGCGGGCGGTGGAGCGGGTCGACAGCGGCTATCGCTCGGCGATGTCGGTCCAGTCCTCGCTCGTCATGTATCCGATCCACGCCTACGGATCGGAGGCGCAGCGGATGAAATATCTGCCGAAGCTGGCGACCGGGGAGTGGATCGGCTGCTTCGGCCTGACCGAGCCCGACGCCGGCTCGGACCCCGGCTCGATGCGGACGCGGGCCGAGAAGGCCGAGGGCGGCTATCGCCTGACCGGCTCCAAGATGTGGATCACCAATTCGCCGATCGCGGACGTGTTCGTCGTCTGGGCGAAGTCGGAGGCGCATGGCGGCGCGATCCGCGGCTTCATCCTCGAAAAGGGCATGGCCGGCCTGTCGGCGCCGAAGATCGGCGCGAAATTATCGCTGCGCGCCTCGATCACCGGCGAGATCGTGATGGACGGCGTCGAGGTGCCTGAGGAAAATCTCCTTCCCAACGTCGCCGGGCTGAAGGGCCCGTTCGGCTGCCTCAACCGCGCCCGCTACGGCATCGCCTGGGGCGCGATGGGCGCCGCCGAGGCCTGCTATCATGCCGCCCGCAGCTACACGCTCGACCGCAAGCAGTTCGGCCGTCCGCTGGCGGCGACCCAGCTCGTCCAGCTCAAGCTCGCCAACATGGCCACCGAAATCGCGCTCGGCCTGCAAGCGGCGCTGCGGGTCGGCCGGCGGATGGACGAGGGCGAGCTGATCCCGGAGACAATCAGCCTGATCAAGCGCAACAATGTCGGCAAGGCGCTCGACATCGCCCGCACCGCCCGTGACATGCACGGCGGCAACGGCATCTCGGCCGAGTTCCAGGTGATGCGCCATGCCGCCAACCTCGAGACGGTCAACACCTATGAGGGGACGCACGACGTCCACGCATTGATCATGGGCCGGGCGATCACCGGGATCGCCGCCTTCTGATGGACAAACCCCTTGCCGGCCTCAAGGTGCTCGAGCTGGCGCGGATCCTCGCCGGGCCCTGGGCCGGGCAGCTGCTCGCCGACCTCGGCGCGCAGGTGGTGAAGGTCGAGCGGCCCGGCGCGGGCGACGATACGCGGCATTGGGGGCCGCCCTTCGCCGCCGACGGCGCCGCCGCCTATTTCCACGCCTGCAACCGCGGCAAGCAGTCGCTCGCGATCGACCTGGAGACGCCGGACGGCCAGGAGCAGGTCCGCGCCCTCGCCGCCGAGGCCGACGTGCTGATCGAGAATTTCAAGGTCGGCGGCCTCGCCCGCTACGGGCTGGACTATTCGTCGCTTGCCGCCCTCAATCCCGGCCTGATCTATTGCTCGATCACCGGCTTCGGCCAGGATGGGCCCTATGCGCCGCGCGCCGGCTATGATTTCATCATCCAGGGCATGGGCGGCGCCATGTCGCTGACCGGCGAGCCGGACGGGGAGCCGCAGAAATCGGGCATCGCCTATGCGGACCTCTTCACCGGCCTCTATGCGACGGTGGCGATCCTCGCGGCGCTGAGGGAACGGGACCGCAGCGGCAAGGGGGCGCAGATCGACATGGCCCTGCTCGACACCCAGGTCGCGGTGCTCGCCAACCAGGCGCTGAACTGGATGGTGTCCGGCAAGGTGCCGCACCGCATGGGCAACGGCCATGCCAATCTCGTCCCCTATCAGGCCTTCCGGGTCGCCGACGGCGAGGTCATCGTCGCGGTCGGCAACGACCGGCAGTTCGCGCGGCTGTGCGGGATCCTCGGCTTGCCGGAGCTGGCCGAGGACGAACGCTTCCGCACCAACCCGGCCCGGGTCGTCCACCGCGAGAGCCTGATCCCGCTGCTCGCCGAGGCGATGGCCAGGCGTGGACGGCAGGAATTTTCCGACGCGCTGGAGGCGGCCGGCATCCCGGCGGGGCCGATCAACGAAATCGACGCCGTCTTCGCCGATCCGCAGGTGGTCCACCGCGGCCTCAGGCTCGACGGCGACAGGCCCGGCCTCGCTTCCCCGATCGTCATCGACGGCAAGAGGCAGGTGGCGGAGGCGCGCAGCCCCGGCCTCGGCACGGGCGGCGGCTTCGATTGATCTCTGTCATTGTCGCCGCGCGGCGGGCGCGCCATGGCGGCGGCTCGGCTGAGGAGGCGGCGATGCACGGGCAGGCGAAAGGCGGAACGGCGATCTTCCAGCCCCTGCCGATCGCCATCCTGGTCGGAATCGGCCTGACCCTGCTGCTTCTCCTCGCCGTCCGCCAGGGACGCTTCGCCTCGCCCGCCGCCCGCATGGCGGCGCTTGCCGTCATCATCCTCACCGCCGTCCTGATCTGGCTTGGCCCGATCTCCTTCCTTGCCCGGTGATCGATCCGGCAATAGCGCGCGATATTCCACCCGCCTCGCAAAGGCTCTAGCAAGGCACGGATGATCGAGGACATTCTCGAAGCGCTTCCGGAGCCGGCTTTGGTCGTCGCCGGCGGCCGCGTCCGCACCAGCAACGAGGCGGCGCGGGCCATCCTCGGCCCGGAGATAGACGGCCAGGACGTGCGGCTCGCCATTCGTCACCCGGCCGCGGTCGAGCGGCTGCTCACCGCCAATCCGCAGGGGCCCGAGGAAGCGGAGCTGGTCGGGCTCGGCGAGGTCGAGCGGCGCTGGACGATGAGCGTCGTGCCGCTGGCGGACGGCGCCTTGTTCGTGCGCCTCACCGACCGCAGCGAGGCCCATGCGGCCGAGCAGATGCGGGTCGATTTCGTCGCCAATGCCAGCCACGAGCTGAGGACGCCGCTCGCCACCCTGGTCGGCTATGCCGAGACCCTGCGCGAGCAGAGCGCGGAGCTCGACGAGGCGACGCGCGAGCGGTTCACGGTCATCGTCCATGACGAGGCGCGGCGGATGCAGCGGCTGGTCGAGGACCTCATTTCGCTCTCGCGGATCGAGGCGGAACGATTCAGCGCGCCGCGCGACGCGCTCGACCTCGCCCATCTGGTCCGTGATGCGGCCGCCGGCTGCCGCGCGCTGGCGGAGGCGCGCGGCTCCGAGATCCGGCTGGATATCGAGCCCGACCTCCCTCCCGTCGTCGGCGACCTCAGCCAGATCCTCCAGCTGACCGACAATCTGGTCGGCAACGCCCTTCGCTACGGCCGGCGCAAAACGCCGGTGCTGGTCGGGCTGCGGCGCGAGCGGGAAATGGTCCACCTGACCGTGGCCGACGAGGGCGACGGCATCGCCGCCGAGCATATCCCGCGCATCACCGAGCGTTTCTATCGCGTCGATCCGAGCCGCAGCCGCTCGCTCGGCGGGACCGGGCTCGGCCTCTCCATCGTCAAGCATATTGTCGAGCGTCACCGCGGGCGGCTGAGTTTCGAAAGCGAAATCGGCAAGGGCACGATCGTCCATGTGCTGCTGCCGGTCGCCGGCGGCCTGCCGTCATGACGAAGGGCCGGCTGCTCCTGGTCGAGGACGACAAGGCGCTGGCCGAGCTCCTGCTCTGGCATTTCACCCGCCAGGAATTCGACGTCCGCCGCACCGCCGACGGCGAGCAGGCCCTGCTGCTCGCCGAGGAGGAGACGCCCGACATCGTCATCCTCGACTGGATGATCGAGGGCATTTCCGGGCTCGAAGTCTGCCGGCGGCTTCGCCGCAGGCCGGCGACCGCCAACGTCCCGATCATCATGCTGACCGCGCGGGGCGAGGAAGCGGACCGGATCCGCGGCCTCGAGACCGGCGCCGACGATTATGTCACCAAGCCGTTCAGCCCCAACGAGCTGATCGCCCGGGTGGCGGCGGTGCTGCGCCGGGTGCGGCCGGCGCTCGCCGGCGAAACGCTGGTCTATGCCGATCTCGAAATGGACGTCGCCGCCCATAAGCTGCGCCGCGGCGGCCGCCCCGTGGCGCTCGGGGCGACCGAGTTCCGCCTGCTGCGCCACCTGATGGAGCATCCCGGCCGCGTCTTCTCGCGCGAGCGGCTGCTCGACTCCGCCTGGCCGCGCGATACCGAGACCGACGCCCGCACCATCGACGTCCACGTCCGCCGGCTCAGGAAGGCGCTGAATGAGGCAGGCGGACCGGACCTCATCCGCACCGTCCGCTCGGCCGGCTATGCGCTGGATGCGGAAGGCGAGCGCTGACGCTTGAATCGCGCCATGGGCGGCGGAGCGGCACTGCATCCATCTTTTCGCACCGTGCCGGGACATTGGCGTCCGCCGAGGCGTTGAGGCGCTGAAATCCGCATCGGTCGAGGATCGGCGGAAGGGAGCGCATCATGGCCGAGACCGCCGCCGACATCCTGGTGGAGACTTTGATCGAATGGGGCGTGGACACCATCTTCGGCCTCCCCGGCGACGGCATCAACGGCATCATGGAGGCATTGCGGGTCCGGCAGGACCGGATCCGCTTCATCCAGGTGCGGCATGAGGAGACGGCGGCGCTGGCGGCGGTCGGCTATGCCAAGTTCACCGGCCGGCTCGGCGTCTGCCTGGCGACGTCGGGCCCCGGCGGGATCCACCTGCTGAACGGCCTGTACGACGCCAGGTTCGATCACGCGCCGGTGCTGGCGGTGACCGGGCTCCAGCATCACGACCTTCTCGCCACCTTCACCCAGCAGGATGTCGAGCTCGACAAGCTGTTCGCCGATGCCTGCGCCTATAATGCCCGGATCATGGGGCCGGCCCATGTCGAGAATGTCGTCGGCCTCGCCTGCCGGACCGCTTTTGCCTATCGCAGGCCCGTCCATGTCACGATCCCGATCGACGTGCAGACGATGCCGCTGGGCAAGGATCGGCGGTCGGAACGCAATGCGGAGGGACACGTCTCGACCGTTCCGGCTCGCGGCGGCGGCGCGGCGGACGGGGAGGCGCTCGATCGGGCCGTCGAGATCCTCGAATCCGGCAGCAGGATCTTCATTCTCGCCGGCCAGGGCGCGGCCGCGGCCCGCCCGGAGCTGCTCGAGCTTGCCGAACGGCTCGCGGCGCCGATCGGCAAGGCCCTGCTGGGCAAGGCGGTGATCCCCGACGACAGTCCCTTCACCACCGGCGGCGTCGGCCTGCTCGGCACCGGCCCGTCGGCGGAGGCGATGAAAGCCTGCGACACCCTGCTGATCGTCGGCTCGACCTTCCCCTATATCGAATATTATCCGCGGCCGGGCCAGGCACGGGCAGCCCAGATCGATCTGGATCCGCAGCGTATCGGCCTGCGCTACCCGGTGGAGGTCGGGCTGGTCGGGGACAGCGCCCGCATTCTCCGCGCTTTGCTGCAACGGCTGAACCGCAAGGCGGACCGCTCCTTCCTCGAACAGGCCCAGACGCAAATGCGGAAATGGCGGGAGAGCCTGGCCCAGGACGGCGCGCGCGACGACGTGCCGATGAAGCCGCAGGTCGTCGTCCATGCGCTGGGCCGGCTGCTCGACGACGACGCGATCCTGATCTGCGACTGCGGCACCAACACCGCCTGGACCGCCCGCTATGCCGAGCTGCGCGGAGAACAGGACTTCAGCTGCTCCGGCACCCTCGCGACCATGGCCTGCGCCTTGCCCTATGCGATCGGCGCGGCGGCAGCCTTCCCCGGACGTCAGGTGGTGGCGGTCGTCGGCGACGGCGGGCTTTCGATGCTGATGGGCGACCTCGTCACGCTCCGCAAATATGCGCTCGACGTGAAGCTGGTGGTGCTCAAGAACGACATGCTCGGCATGATCGAGTGGGAGCAGCTGGCGGAGCTCGGCAATCCGCGTTTCGGCGTCGAGCTCGAGCCGATCGACTTCGCGCTGGTGGCGCAGGCATGCGGCCTTCGCGGCGTCAGGATCGAGGACCCCGCGCGCTGTTCCGATCAGCTGCGCGACGCGCTGGCGACGCCGGGGGCGGTGCTCGTCGAGGCCGTCATCGATCCCGACGAGCCGCCAATGCCGCCGGCCATGGACCTCAAGCGCGGCCTCCATCTCGCCAAGGCGCTGGTCAGGGGAAGCGACGGCGGCGGCGCCGTCGCCCGGACGATCGCCCGCGACCTCGTGCGCGAGCTCATCTGAACGATCGGCGCCGTCCGAACAGGAGGATCGGCGCGCCGCGATAGAGCGCGTCCTCGCGCTCGGCAAAGCCGTTGCGCTCGGCGAGACGGATCGAGGCGGCGTTGCCGGGGTCGATGATCGCCGGGATCAGCGGCGCCTTCAGCCTCTCGTCGGCCCAGGCGAGCGCCGCCGCCACCGCTTCGCCGGCATAGCCCCGGCCCTGCCCGTGGGGCGCGAAGATCCAGCCCATTTCGGGCAATCCTTCGATCGACGGCTGCATGTCCCGCTTGAAGTCGGAGAAGCCGATTTGGCCGATCAGATCGCCCTCCGACCGCCGCTCGACCGCCCAATAGCCGTAGCCGAACAGCGGCCAGAGGCCGATCGCGCTCAGCATCCGCCGCCAGCTATCCTCGCGCGCGAAAGGGGTGCCGCCGAGATGGCGCACCACCTCGGGATCGGCCATGGTCGCGGCCCAGGCGGCGAGATCCTGTTCGCCAAAGGCGCGCAGGCGAAGCCGCGCAGTCTCGAGGATCGGGACGAGGCCGCCCTGGTGACGGCCTTCGGCCGTCACTTCTTGCCGAGGGTGAGCCCGCCGAAGCGCTTGTTGAAGCGCGCGACCTGACCGCCGGCATCGAGCAGCTTGCCGTGGCCGCCGGTCCAGGCGGGATGGACCTTGGGATCGATGTCGAGCGTCAGCGTGTCGCCTTCCTTGCCGTAGGTCGAACGGGTCTCGAAGGTGGTGCCGTCGGTCATCTGCACCGTGATCATATGATAATCGGGGTGGACGTTCGTCTTCATCGCTTTGATTTCCTTGAATTTGGCTGGTTCCGACCAGCCTCAACGGCGGCGCTGTGGGTCGCTCGGGCGCTCCTCTACCTGCCGGCGGCCGAATTGACAAGGCGGCGCGCGGCGCATAGCCGGGTCGCCGGTGAAGGTGCCGGCCGAGAGGCCGGTGAAAATGGGAAGCCGGTGGAAATCCGGCGCTGTGCCCGCAACTGTAAGCGGCGAGCCGCCCCTCCTTAAGGGAGGGAACAGGCCGTGACCCGCGAAGTCAGGAGACCTGCCTCCGCCGTCGTCCGCATCCGGCCGGGACCAGCCTGCGGTGCGGGGAACGTGCGGGCTTTCCGGCTCTCGCGTCCCTCCGAGGCGACATGTTCGAATGTCGTTCAAGGAGGAAGAAAAATGCACCCGATCCTGTTGCTGGCGGCCATCGCCGCTTCGCCCACCACCCCATCCGAGCCCGACCCGACGATCGTCGTCACCGGCGCCCGCGAACCGGCGCCGCGCGCCGAGACGCCGGTGTCCGCCACCATCTTCGATCAGGCGACGATCGAGGCGCTGGCGCTGCCGATGACGGCGGATCTGCTGCGCCTCTCGCCCGGCGTCTCGGTCGCGACCTCCGGGCCGCGCGGCACCCAGACCCAGCTCCGCATCCGCGGCGCCGAGGCGAACCATACATTGCTGTTCGTCGACGGCATCCGCTTCAACGATCCCGCCGCCGGCAACGAAGCGCGCTTCGAGCTCCTCGCCAATGACGCATTGTCGCGGATCGAGGTGGTGCGCGGGCCGCAATCGGCGCTCTGGGGCTCGGAGGCCTTGGGCGGCGTCGTCGCCCTCGACAGTGCCGACCCCGCCGCCGCGCGGGGGCTGAGCGCGCTTGCCGAATATGGCAGCCTCCGGAGCGGCCGCGCCTCGGCGCAGGCGGCGGCCCAGGCCGGACCGCTCGGCATCGCCGCCTCGGCGGGCTGGATGCGCAGCGCAGGCGTCGACAGCGTCGGCACCGGCGGCGAGCGCGACGGCTTCGACAACCGCACGGCCAGTCTCAAGGCTATGGTGAAGCCCCTCCCCTCGCTCGAATTCGGCCTGGTCGGCCACTGGATCGAGGCGCTGAGCGAATATGACGGCTTCGATCCCGTCACCTTCCGCCGCGCCGAAACCCTCGACCGGACGAAGAACCGGATCGGCGCTGTCCGCGGCTGGGGCGCCTTCACCGGCGGCGGCTGGTCGCTCAAGGCCGATGCGAGCTGGCTCGGCAGCACCAACCGCAATCTCCTCGGCACCTCGCCGCTCAACCGGACGTCGGGCGAGCGCTTCACCGCCGGCGCGCAGGCCTCGCGCAGCTTCGGCGGGCAGGAGCTGATCGCCGCCGTCGAGCACCAGTCGGAGCATTTCCACGCCCGCGACCAGAGCTTTTTCGGCGCGACCGACCAGGACCGGTCGCGGCAGGTGACGGCCCTGATCGGCGAATGGCGCGCGCGCTGGGCGCATTTCCTTTCGACCGACGTCGCGGTGCGGCGCGACTGGTTCAGCGCCTTCGCCGACGTCACCACGTTGCGGGCGGCGGCGATCGTCTCGCCCGGCCGCGGCTGGCGGCTCCACGCCGCTTATGGCGAAGGGATCGCCCAGCCCAGCTTCTACGATCTTTACGGCTTCTTCCCCGGCTCCTTCCGCGGCAATCCGGGGCTGAAGCCGGAGCGATCCAAGGGCTGGGAGGCCGGCCTCGGCTGGCAAAACGCCAAGGCCTCGGTCGCCGTCACCGGCTTTTCGAACCGGCTTCGCGACGAGATCGTCGACGTCTTCGATCCGGTCACCTTCCTGTCGAGCACCGCCAATGCCACCGGCCGCAGCCCGCGGCGCGGCGTCGAGATGGAGGCGGAATACCGCCTCTCGCGCGCGGTGCTTCTCGCCGTCAACTATACCTATCTCGACGCGCGCGAGCAGCAGGTCGCCGGCTCGGCGATCGTGCGGGAGGTGCGGCGGCCGCGGCACACGGCCAATCTCATCGCCACCGGTACGTCCGGCCGCTTGAGCTGGGGCGTGAGCGGCGCCTATGTCGGCGCCCGGACCGACAGGGATTTCGACCTGTTCCCCGCGCCGCTGGTGACGCTGCACCCCTATCTGCTGGCCTCGGCGCGGCTGGGATGGCGGATCGGCCGCAGCCTCGAAGCCTATCTGCGGGCGGAAAATGCGTTCGGCGCGCATTATCAGGACGTCGTCGGCTATCATACGCCGGGAAGGACGGTCGATGCGGGGCTTCGCATTCGCCTTGGCACTTAGCCTCCTCGCCGCGCCGGCAGAAGCGGCGCCGGCGCGGGCGGCGTCGCTCAACCTGTGCACCGACGAGCTGCTGCTGCTGCTCGGCGGCCGGCGGCAGATCGGCTCGGTCACGCATCTCGCGCAGAATCCGGCGGAAACGCCGCTCTGGCGGCAAGCGCGGCAATACCGCCGCAACGACGGCAGCCTCGCCTCGGTCGCGCCGCTAAGGCCGGAGCTGGTGCTGACCATGGGCGGCGGCGCCCGCGACCGCGCCGGCATCGCCCGCCGGCTCGGCATCCGCCTGCTCGACCTGCCCTATCCCCAGAGCCTGAGCGATATCGCCGCGAACGTCGCGGCCGTCGCCGCGGCGCTCGGGCGACCCGAAGCGGCGATGCCGATCCTGCAAAGGCTGCGGCAGCTCGAGCGGAGCGCGCCCGCGGCCGGCCTCGACACGATCTGGCTCGGCGGCGGCGGCCGGACGGTCGCGGCCGGCAGCCTGTCGGCACAGTGGATGAGGCTGGCGGGGCTGCGGCAGCGCCCGCTCACCGGCGACCGCGTCTCGCTCGAGGAATTGCTGGTGCGGCCGCCGGCATTGATCCTGAGGAGCGACTATCGCGCCGGCCAATATTCGAGCGGGCAGCGCTGGCTCTCCCATCCTCTGGTGGCGCGCGCCCGCCACTCCCGCATCCTCGCCACCGACGGGCGGCTGTGGACCTGCATGGGCCCCCTGCTCGCGCCCGAGATTCTGCGGCTGCGGCGGGAGCTCGGGAGATGAGCCTGCGCGTCGCCCTGACGCTCTGGCTGCTGGTGGCGCTGCTCTTCGCCGCGTCGCTGCTGATTCCGGCGGGCGACCTGCTCTCGCTCTTCCACCAGGACCGCGACCTCGCTTTGGCCCTGCTGGGCGAGCTGAGGCTGCCGCGGGCGCTGCTGGCGCTCGCTTATGGGGCGATGCTCGGGGCATCGGGAGCCGCGATCCAGGCTCTGTTCGCCAATCCCCTCGCCTCGCCGGACCTCACCGGCACAACCAGCGGCGCGGCGCTCGGCGCGGTGCTGACCGCCTATATCTTCGGCTTCACCGCGCCGCTCGCTCTGTCGATCGGCGCGATGGGCGGCGCGCTCGGAGCCCTGCTGCTGCTCCTCTTCCTCGCCGGCCCGGCGGCGGAGACGGCCACCCTGCTCCTCGCCGGTCTCGCGATCAGCGCTTTGGCCGGGGCGCTCACCACTTTGGCGCTGGCCCTCGCCCCCTCCCCCTTCGCCTTTTACGACGCCTATGAATGGCTGATGGGCTCGCTGATCGACCGCAGCCTCGCCCAGGCCTGGTTCGCCGCGCTGCCGGCTCTGGCCGCGATCCTGCTGCTGCTGAGGCTGCGGCCGGCGCTCGACAGCCTCACCCTCGGCGAGGAGGTCGCGCAGTCCTTCGGCCATGATATCGGCCGGCTGCGGCTCGCCGTGGTCTGCCTCACCGCCGCCGGCGTCGGCGCCTGCGTCGCCATTTGCGGGGCGATCGGCTTCGTCGGACTCGTCGCGCCGATCTTCGGCCGGCGGCTGACCGGCGGCCATCCCGGCCGCGCGCTGCTTCCGGCCGCGCTGATCGGCGGCGCGCTGCTGCTCGCCGCCGATCTGGTCGTGCGGCTGGCGCCGCTCGGGCGGACCCTGCCGATCGGCGTGGTGACGGCCTTGCTCGGCGCGCCTTTCTTCCTCTGGCTGGTCGTCCACATGCGCTGGAGGATGAGCCGGTGACCGCCCTGCTTGACGCGCGCGGCCTTCGCATCGGCGGCCGGCTCGAACTCACCGACCTCGCCATCGAGGCGCCGCAATTCCTCTGCCTCGTCGGCCCGAACGGCAGCGGCAAGACCAGCCTGCTCCACGCGCTCGCCGGGATCGGCGAGGCTGAGGGCGAGGTGAGGATCGACGGAAGTGACCCCTCGCGCCGGCCGGCCGACGCGCGCAAAAGGCTGCTTTCCTATCTCCCCGCCTCGCGTGACATCGCCTGGCCCCTGAGCGGCCGCAGCCTCGTCGCCCTCGGCCTGCCGGCAACGGCCGACGGGACGGAGACGGAACGGGCGTTGGCCGAGCTCGATGCGGCGGCGCTGGCGGACCGGCGGGTCGATCGCCTGTCGACCGGCGAGCGCAGCCGGCTGCTCATCGCCCGAGCGCTGGCGCCGCGGCCGCGCCTGCTGCTGCTCGACGAGCCTGCGGCCAATCTCGATCCGCAATGGCAGCTGCGGCTGATGGCGCATCTGCGGCGGCTGTCCGGCGGCCAGGCGGTGATCGCCGCCATGCACGACCTCGATCTGGCCGCGCGTTACGCGGACCGGATGCTGATCCTGGAGGAAGGCCGGGTCGCTGCCGACGGTTCGCCCAGCGCGCTGATCGACGGACCGGAGATCAAGCGGATCTTCGGCATCGAGCGGAACGACGGCGTCTGGAGCCTGCTCAGGCCGACGGAGGATCGGCGATCATCGCCGTGAAATTGGCCTGGGCGGCGAGCTGGCCCTCGACCAGCACCCGGCCCGCGAACTTGCAGATCTTGCCGCGGTCCTGGACCAGATCGACCTCGATTCGGAGCAGCACGCCGGGCTCGACGGGCTTGCGGAACTTGGCGCCGTCGATCGCCATGAAATAGACGAGCTTGCCCGAGCCGGCGAGGCCCAAAGATTCGACCGCGAGGACGCCGGCCGCCTGCGCCATCGCCTCGACGAGCAGCACCCCCGGCATGATCGGCCGGGTCGGGAAATGGCCCTGGAAGAAGGGCTCGTTGATCGTCACCGCCTTGATGCAGACGATCCGCGCATGCGGGATCAGCTCCTCGACCCGGTCGACGAGCAGCATCGGGTAACGATGCGGCAGCGCCGCCATCACCCGCCGGATATCCAGCGGGCCGATGGCGGCGCTTCCCGATTCGGAGCTCACCGGCCCTGCGGCTGCTGTCCCGGCGGCGGGGCCGGCATCGGCGTGACGCTGACGCTCGGCAGAGCGGCGTTGAGCGAGGTCAGCACTTCGTTGGTGACGTCGAGCGACGGCGCATGGGCCAGGGTCGCGCTGGTTTCGACCGCGAGATTGGCGCCATGGGCGTTCATCACCTGCTGATAGATCGGCCCGAGGCGCTCGTTGATCTGGCGGGCGACGTTGGCGCGGGTCGACTGGATGTTCTGGTCGAGCTGGCCGAGCTCCTGATTCGCCTGGTTCTGGCGGGTCTGCAGCGCATTGTAGCGAGTCTGCAGCGCGGTCTGCGCCGCCGTCTTGGCGGGCCCGGCAGCCTGGTTCTGGAGCGCGCCGGCGGCCTGGTCGATCGCCTGCGCTTCCGTCTGGATCGGCCCGCGCAGAGTCTGCGCGCGCTGCTGGGCGCTGTTGATCATCGCCTGGAGCTGCGCGCTGGCGGCGCGGCAGGCGGTGCATTCGCTGAAGACGCGGTCGGTGTCGACGATGACGATCGTCGCCGCGGGCGCGCGCCCGGCCTGCGCCGAGGCCATGCCCGGCGCGACGAGGGCAAGCGCGGCAACGGCCGCGCCGAGAAGATGTTTGTTCATTAGAATGCGGTCCCTACGTTGAAGGTGATGAGCTTGGTGATATCCCCGGGCGCCTTGATAAGCGCCTTCGCTATATCGATCCTGAACGGACCGAAGGGTGAGTTCCAGTTGACGCCGAAGCCGACGGATAGGCGCGGACGCGGCGAGTCGCCGTGAAACTCTTCCGCGAACGGCGTGATGGCGGAGACGAGGGTGGTGCCGGTCGGGCAGGTCCCGTCGCTCGCGGTGTTGCTGGGCCCGGCTGCGTCGACGCAGTGATTGCGGGCGAGGATGTTGTTCGGGTCGACGGTCTGGGTGCCGGGGTGGCGCACCCCGAAGACGGCGCCGGCGTCGACGAACACCGAAGGCCGCAACCCCAACTCGCGGAACTGGTTGCCCACCGGAATCTCGACCTCGGCGCGGCCGAGATAATAGGCCCGGCCGCCGATGGCGTCGTCGACGAAGCTCTGGCGGCTCCGGTCGAGCACGAAAGAGCCGTCCGGGTTGGTCAGATAGGCGCCGCTGGTCGTATCCTTCTTGTAGAAGAAGCGCTGGACGCGCGGGCCGACGCCGCGAATGTCGAAGCCGCGAATATCGGGCTCGCCGAGGAAGAAGCGGTCGGTGAGCCGCACCGGATCCGCATCGGCCGCCGACGCCGTCTCGAAGCTCTTGATGTAGCCGGCTTCGCCCGTCAGCGAGAAGATGAACTTGCCCGGCAGGCGCCAGTATTTCGAGGCGTTGACGCGGGTGCGCAGATATTTGACGCTGCCGCCCAGGCCGGCGAAATCCTGGTTGAGCCCGATGCGCTGGCCCCGGGTCGGGCGGATGCGGTTGTCGGTGCTGTCGTAGACGATCGAATAGCCGACCGACGAGGTGAGGCGCGACCCCAGAGCTTCGCAGAGATAGCGGCCCGCCTGGAGCGGATCGCAGACCGCGGGAAGCGGGCCCGGCCCGTCCGGATCGGTGAAGAACAGGCTCTGGTCGAGCGTGACCTTGTCCTGGGTGAGACCGTAGCGCAGCGCCATCGACAGATATTCGGTGAGCGGCAGGCCGGCGCGGATCTGGCCGCCGGTCGACACCTGCTTGTAGGTCGTGTTGCGGCTGGTGCCGATGAAGTTGAAGCTGCTCAGGTCGCGGCGGAAGATGTCGAAGCCCATCGCGATGTTGCGGCCGAAGACATAGGGCTGGGTGAAGCCGAGGTCGACCGACTTGGAATAGCTCGAATAATTGACCGAGGCGCGAACCTCCTCGCCCTTGCCCATGAAGTTGCGCTGGGTGATGGCGAGGTTGATGAGGAATTTCTCGAGGCTCGAATAGCCGGCCGAGATTTCGAGCTGGCCGGTGGCCTTCTCCTGGAGGTTGACGCCGAGGATGACCCGGTCGGGCGTCGACCCCTGGGTCTGCTCGATCTCGAGATTGTCCTGGAAGAAGCCGAGCGACTGGATGCGGTCGCGCGAGCGCTTCACCTGCACGCTGTTGAACGGATCCCCTTCGGCGACGCGGAACTCCCGCCGCACCACCCGGTCGCGGGTCAGCGTGTTGCCGCGGATGTCGATCCGCTCGACATAGACGCGCGGCGTCTCGGCGACCTTGAAGGTCACCGACATGGTGAGGTTTTCCTTGTCGTGCTGGAAGTTGGGCTGGACGTCCGAGAAAGCGTAGCCGAACAGGCCGGCGCTCTCGTTCAGCCCGGTGACCGTGTCCTCGACCTGCTTGGCGTTGTACCAGTCGCCCTTCTTCATCGGCAGCAGCCGGTTGAGCCCGTCGCCCTTGAAGTCGCGGATCGCGCTCTCGACCTTGACGTCGCCGAACTTGTAGCGCGGCCCCTCCTCGACGACATAGGTGATGATGAAGTCGCGCTTGTCCGGTGTCAGCTCGGCGACCGCGGAGACGACGCGGAAGTCCGCATAGCCCTGCGTCAGGTAGAATTGCCTCAGCTTCTGCTGGTCGTAGGCGAGGCGGTCGGGATCGTAGACGTCGCCCGAGCCGAGGAAGCTCAACGGCCCGGTGCGCTTCGTCGCCATCTGCGAGCGCAGAGTGCCGTCGCCGAACTTCTCGTTGCCGATGATGTTGATCTGGCGGATCTTCGAGCGCGGGCCCTCGTTGATCTCGAAGACGAGGTCGACGCGGTTCTGCTCGAGCTGGACGATCTTGGGCTCGAC
>JAXDOV010000091.1:0-11947 GCA_034668705.1 Sphingomonadales bacterium | reverse complement strand
TCGCCGCGCATCAGGCGGTCGGCCATGTCGACCTCGCCACCTTCGACGCCGACCTCGCCCGCCTCGTCGATGCCGACCTCAACCCGTTCGGCGCCATCGAGCTCAGCGCCAATGGCGGCGACATCGGTACCCGCTTCTTCCTCGTCGTCGATGCCGATGGCGACGGCGCCTACCAGGCCGGCCTCGATTATGTGATCGAGCTCCCCAACGCCGTGGTGCCGCCGACGCCGGATATCTTCATCTAGCGGCGCTCCGGCCGGCCTCAGCGCCGGCCGAACAGTTTCTCGATGTCGGCATGGGCGAGCTTCACCCAGGTCGGCCGGCCGTGATTGCACTGGCCGCTATGCGGCGTCACCTCCATCTCGCGCAGCAGAGCGTTCATCTCGGCGACCGAGAGGATGCGGCCGGCGCGGACCGAGCCGTGGCAGGCCATGGTCGCCGCGACATGGTCGATCCTGTCCCTCAGGCTGAGGGCGTCGTCAAAGGCGGCGAGCTCGTCGGCAAGGTCGGTGACGAGGCCCCTGACGTCGCCATGGCCGAGGATGGCCGGCGTGGCGCGGACGAGGATGGCGCGGGCGCCGAAACGTTCGATCTCGAGCCCCATTTCGGCGAGCTCGGCGGCGCGGGCCTCGAGCCGGTCGCAGGCGGGCTCTTCGAGCTCGACCACCTCGGGGAGGAGCAAGGCCTGGCGGGCGACGCCGCCATCGGCCATCGCCCGGCGCATCCGTTCCAGCACCAGCCTTTCATGGGCGGCGTGCTGGTCGACGAGGATGAGCCCGTCCTCGGCCTCGGCGACGATATAGGTGGCGGCGACCTGACCGCGGGCGACGCCGAGCGGGAAGCGGTTCGATTCGGGCGGCGGCGCGAAGGCCGGCTCGGCCCGGCCGAGCGGTGGCGGGGTGAGGAAGGTGGCGCGGGAATCGCGGAAGCTTCTAAGCCCCTCCCCTTCAGGAGCTTGGCCGATTTGAGGTTGGTCCGGGGGACCAACCGTCGGCCAAGCTGGGTTTGGGGTGGGGCCTGTGCTGGTGAAGAGCTCGGTGCCATCACTCACCCGACTCCCCGAAGGGGAAGGGCTAAGTTGCCATGGCACGCTCGCCGCCTGGTTGACCACCCGATACCCCGCCGCGTCCAGGGCATGCCGCAAGCCGCCGACGATGAGGCCGCGGATCAGGGCCGGGTCGCGGAAACGGACCTCGGTCTTGGCGGGATGGACGTTGACGTCGACCTCCTCGCCGGGAAGGTCGATGAACAGAGCGACGATCGGGTGACGGTCGCGCGCGAGCAGGTCCTGATAGGCGGCGCGGACGGCGCCGATCAGCAGCCGGTCCTTCACCGGGCGGCCGTTGACGAACAGATATTGATGATCGGCGACGCCGCGGCTGAAGGTCGGCAGGCCGGCGACGCCGCCGAGCCGGGCCGGCCCCCGGGCATAATCGACGGCGACGCTGTTCTCGTGCAGGCCGCGGTCGGTCAGCGCCGCGACCCGCGCCGGGCGATCCTCGTCGGGCTGGACCGAGAGGCCGCGCCGGCCCTCGTGATCGAGGGTGAAGCCGATATCCGGCCGCGCCATGGCGAGCCGCTTCACCGCGTCGAGGCAGGCGGCATATTCGGAGCGGTCGGAGCGGAGGAACTTCCGCCGCGCGGGAATCCGGGCGAACAGATCCTCGACGAGGATCCGCGTCCCCGCCGGCAAGGCGGCCGGCCCCTCCCCCGCCAGCCGGCCATTGTCGACGCTCCGCGACCAGCCGTCGGGCGCTGCCTGTCCTGAGCCTGGCGAAGGGCGCACCCGGCTTTCGATGCGGAGGCGGGCGACGCTGGCGATCGACGGCAGCGCCTCGCCGCGGAAGCCGAGGGTGGTGACATGCTCGATCGCGTCTTCCGGCAGCTTCGAGGTCGCGTGCCGCTCGAGCGCGAGCGCGATGTCGGCCGGGCTCATGCCGCAGCCGTCGTCGATCACCTCGATCCGGCCGACGCCGCCGCCGGCGAGCGAGACGGCGATGCGCGAGGCGCCGGCGTCGATCGCATTTTCGACCAATTCCTTGAGCGCGCTCGCCGGCCGCTCGACCACTTCCCCCGCGGCGATGCGGTTAACGAGATGCTCCGGGAGGCGGCGTATCGACATTGTCTTTCGTTCTATCTCATCGGACTGCGCATCGCGAGCGCCGTTAACTGTTTGGTGGACGCAAAGGCCTAGGACATCCTATAGCAAGGGCGAGCGGGCGAAGGCGGGATTCGACGCCTCGCCTTTCATGACAAGCGAGACCATCCCGATGTCTTTTTTGCGTTTTTTCAAGTTTCCCTCCCATGACATGGCGATCGATCTCGGCACGGCCAACACCGTCGTTTACGTCCGCGGCCGCGGCGTCGTGCTGAACGAGCCGTCGGTGGTCGCGATCGAGACGATCAACGGCGTCAAGCGGGTGAAGGCGGTCGGCGACGACGCCAAGATGATGATGGGCAAGACGCCCGACCAGATCGAGGCGATCCGGCCGCTGCGCGACGGCGTCATCGCCGACATCGACGTCGCCGAGCAGATGATCAAGCATTTCATCCAGAAGGTGCACGGCAAGCGCCGCTTCCCGCGCTGGCCCGAGATCGTGATCTGCGTGCCCTCCGGTTCGACCTCCGTCGAAAGGCGCGCGATCCGCGACGCCGCCTCCAATGCCGGCGCCTCGCAGGTCTGGCTGATCGAGGAGCCGATGGCGGCGGCGATCGGCGCCGACATGCCGGTGACCGAGCCGATCGGCTCGATGGTGGTCGACATCGGCGGCGGCACCACCGAGGTCGCCGTCCTCTCGCTGCGCGGCCTCGCCTACACCACCTCGGTGCGGGTCGGCGGCGACAAGATGGACGAGGCGATCAGCTCCTACGTCCGCCGCAACCACAATCTGCTGATCGGCGAAGCGACCGCCGAGCGGATCAAGAAGCAGGTCGGCATCGCCAAGCCGCCGCCCGACGGCGGCGACGGGCTCAGCGTCCACATCAAGGGCCGCGATCTGGTCAACGGCGTGCCGAAGGAGATCACGATCAACCAGAGGCAGATCGCCGAGGCCCTGTCGGAGCCGGTCGGCACGATCGTCGAGGGCGTCCGTATCGCGCTCGAGAATACCGCGCCGGAGCTTGCCGCCGACATCGTCGACCAGGGCATCGTCCTGACCGGCGGCGGCGCCCTGCTGCAGGGCCTGGACGAGGTGCTGCGCGACGAGACCGGCCTGCCGGTCACCGTCGCCGACGATCCTTTGACCTGTGTCGCCATCGGCACCGGCCGGGCGCTCGAGGAGGAAGTCTTCCGCGGCGTGCTGCTGACCGCCTAGGGAACGGGAGGCGAAGATGGCGCCGCCGTCGACCCGGCGCCCCGGCTATTCCCGCAGGGCGCAATACGGGCTGTTCCTCGGTTATGTGATCGCGGTGGGCGGCATCATGTTCGCCGCACTGATGCTGGTGGTGGCGATGATCGATCCGACCGGCTTCTCCGCGCTGAAGGGCGCGGCACTCGACGTCACCCATCCGGTCACCGCCGGCGGCCGCGGCGCCGTCCGCTTCGTCGAGAATATCGGCGGCGGCGTCAGCAATTATTTCATGGCCGCCTCCGAAAATGCCGAGCTCAAGCGGCGGATCGCGGCGGAGCGGCGGATGATCGTCGAGGCGCGCGCAATCGATATGGAGAACGGGCGCCTCAAGGCGATGCTGAAGCTTACCCAGGAAAGCGAGGCCCCGGTAGCCATCGCCCGCATCGTCGGCTCCTCCTTCGACGCGCCGCGCCGCCTCGCCACCCTGTCGGCCGGCAGTGCATCGGGCATCCGCAACGGCCAGCCGGTCCGCTCCGCCGACGGCCTCGTCGGCCGGGTGATCGAGACCGGGCGCTGGGCGAGCCGGATCCTGCTGGTCAGCGACGGCGCCAGCAACGTCCCCGTCAAGCTGGTCCGCGACGGCACCCCGGCCATCGCCGCCGGCCATGGCGACGGCACGATCGACCTGAAGACGCTCGAGCTCGGCAAGAATCCGTTCCGCCGCGGCGACATCCTCGTCACCTCCGGCACCGGCGGCGTCTTTCCGCCCAACGTGCCGGTCGCGGTGGTGACGGCGGTCAATGGCGACCGCACGGTGGCGAAGCCGCTCGCCGATCCCGCCGCCCTCGATTTCGCGATCGTCCTCAACGTTTTCCAGCCGGCGGCGAACCTGCCCTTGTCCGAGCGGACGGCGAAATCGCTCGAGGGGGCAGGCCAATGAGGATCGCCGGGTCCCGCCGCGACGTCGCGATCTGGGGGGTGAGGCGCCAGTGGGTGCCGGTGCTGAGCACGCTCGCCGCCTCCTTGCTCGATACTTTGCCGGTGGTGGTGACGACGCCGCTCGTCCCCGATTTCGCCTTCCTGGTGCTGCTCTCCTGGCGGCTGCTGCGGGCGGAAATGTGGCCGGCCTATGTCGCCTTGCCGCTCGGCCTGTTCAACGACCTCGTCGCCGGCCATCCGCTCGGCCAGTCGATGGCGCTGTGGACGATCGTCTTCCTCGCCTGCGACCTGCTCGACAGCCGCTCCGGCTGGCGCGATTACTGGATCGACTGGCTGGTCGCGAGCCTCGCCATCCTGTTCTACACCGCCGGCGGCTGGCGGATCGCGCGGGCGATGGGCAGCCAGATGGAGTTCGAGGTCCTGCTGCCCCAATTGCTGCTCTCGATCTTCTCCTACCCTCTCGTCGCGCGGCTGGTGGTCGCGCTCGACCGATGGCGGCTGTCGCGATGAAGAAGCGCGGCAAGCCGGTCCTGACCGAGAACACCCAGGCGTTCAGCTTCACGCGGCGGGCGATGGTGCTGGGCGCGGGCCAGGGCATGCTCGCGACCGCGCTCGGCGTCCGCATGGGCTGGCTCGCGATCGCCGAGAACGAGCATTACAAATTGCTCGCCGAGTCGAACCGGGTGCAGGAGCGGCTGATCCCGCCGCGGCGCGGCTGGATCGTCGACCGCTACAACCAGCCGATCGCGATCAACCGCAGCTCCTTCCGCGTCGATCTCATCCCCGACCGGATGGAGAAGGATCCGAGCCGGGTCCTCGCCGCGCTGACCGAGCTGCTCGGGCTCACCGCGGACGACGTGGATCGGATCAGGGAGGGGCTCGCCAATGCCGCCGGCTACCAGCCGGTGCCGGTGGCGGAGAACATCCCCTATGACAAATATGCGGCGGTCACCGTCCGCCTGCCGGAATTGCCGGGCGTCGCCCCTTTGCGCTCCTTCGCCCGTTTCTATCCGGAAGGGCCCGCCGTCGCCCATCTCGTCGGCTATGTCGGCACGCCCAGCAAGGAGGAATATCAGGCGGAGGCGAAGAACCCCCTGCTGATCGCGCCGGGTTTCAAGGTCGGCAAGGACGAGCTCGAGAAGACGATGGAGCATCGGCTGCGCGGCCGCCCGGGTGCGCAGCGGATCGAGGTCACCGCCCATGGCAAGCTGGTGCGCGAGCTCTCGACCCTGCCCGACCGCAGCGGCGGCATGCTGCCGCTCACCATCGACATCGGTCTCCACTCCTATGCGGCGCGGCGGCTCGGCGACGCCTCCGGCTCGATCGTCGTGCTCGACTGCCTGACCGGCGACATTCTCGCCATGGCCTCGATGCCCGCCTACGACCCGAACAATTTCTCGGACGGGATCAGCCATCACGAGTGGAACATGATGGCCGCCGACGAGCGGCACCCGATGATCAACAAGGTGATGCAGGGCCTTTATCCGTCGGGATCGACGATCAAGCCCCTGATGTCGCTCGCCTTCCTCGAGGCGGGGCTCAACCCGGCGACGAAGGTCACCTGCACCGGCGCCTATCGGGTCGGCAACGCCATCTTCCACTGCGACAAGCGTCACGGCGCGGTCGACATGCACGAGGCGGTGATCAAGAGCTGCGACATCTATTTCTACCATACCAGCCTGCAGGCCGGCGCCGACGTCATCTCCTCCATGGCCCGGCGGCTCGGCTTCGGCCAGAAATTCGACCTCCCCGTCCCCACCCAGCGCTACGGCACGGTGCCGGATCCGGAATGGATGCAGCGCAAATATCACCGCAAATGGGAGATGTACGACACGATCAACATGTCGATCGGCCAGGGCAACGTGCTGGTGAACCCGCTCCAGCTGGCGGTGATGGCGGCGCGGATCGCCAGCGGCCGGCAGATCCAGCCGAGGATCCTGCGGACCGCCAATGCGCCCGAGCCGGCGCCGCTGCCGGTCTCGGCCGAGCATCTCGCCTTCGTCCGCGACGCGATGAGCGGGGTCGTCAATTCCGGCCGCGGCACCGCCTCGGTCGCCAAGCTGCCGGTCGACAACGTGCTGCTCGCCGGCAAGACCGGGACGGCGCAGGTGCGGCGGATCACCATGGCCGAGCGCAACAGCGGCGGCGTCCGCTCGAACGAGAGCCTCGCCTGGAAGATGCGCGACCACTCGCTGTTCGTCGGCTTCGCGCCGGCCGACAAGCCGCGTTACGCCTGCGCCGTGATCGTCGAGCATGGCGGCTGGGGCGCCGCCGTCGCCGCGCCGATGTGCCGCGACACGCTCACCTATCTGTACGACAAGCAGAAGGCGATGGCGGCTTTGGCCCCGCTCGAGGAGCAATGGGGCGGCAGTATCGCCGAGCGGCTGGCCCGGCGGCGGGAGCAGTGGCAGGCCGCTCAGGCAACTCAGAAGACCGACAGCGACGAGCCGCCGCCGCCCACGCGCGCATGAACGGCCCGCGCAGGAAATCCCGCCGATGAAGCGCCGCATATGAAGCTTCGCGCATGACCGGCCATTCGCTGATTCCGGCGCCGATCGCCGAGCTGCCCTGGCGCATGCTGGGTCTGGTGATCTTCATCACCTTCTTCGGCCTGCTCGTCCTCTATTCCGCCGCCGGCGGCCGGCTGATGCCCTGGGCGCTGCCGCAGGGCGCGCGCTTCCTCCTCTTCCTCGGCATGGCGGTGGCGATGTCGCGGGTGCGGCCTGAGACGCTAAAGCAGATATCCTTCCCCGCTTACGGCGCCGTCCTGCTGCTGCTGCTGCTGGTCGAGGCTCTGGGCTTCGTCGGCAAGGGGGCGCAGCGCTGGCTGAGCCTCGGCGTCGTCAACCTGCAGCCGTCCGAGCTGATGAAGCCGGTGATCATCCTCGCCCTCGCCCGCTTCTACGACCTGCTACCGGTCGGCGAGCTCAGGCGCTGGAGCGCGATCTGGCCCGCCGCGTTGCTGCTCGGCATTCCGGCCGCCTTCATCCTCGTCCAGCCCGACCTCGGCACGGCGGTGATGGTGGTCGTCGGCGGGCTCACCATCATGTTCCTCGCCGGCCTGCCGCTGCGCCTGTTCCTCGGCGGCGCGGCGTTCGTCGGCGTCGTCGGCCCGATCGCGTTCAGCTTCCTCCACGAATATCAGCGCCAGCGCATCCTCATCTTCCTCGATCCGGAATCCGATCCGCGCGGCGCCGGCTATCATATCAGCCAGTCGAAGATCGCGATCGGCTCGGGCGGCCTGTTCGGCAAGGGCTTCCTCAACGGCACTCAGAGCCATCTCCAATATCTGCCTGAGAACCATACCGATTTCATCTTCGCGACCATGGCCGAGGAATGGGGCCTCGCCGGCGGCATCGTGCTGATCCTGGCTTATGTCTTGGTGATCAAATGGGGGATCGGCGTCGCCCTCGACGCGAAGGACCGCTTCTCGCGCCTGGCGGCGGCCGGGCTCACCACCACCATCTTCTTCTACGTCGCGATCAACCTGCTGATGGTGATGGGCCTGGCGCCGGTGGTCGGCATCCCCCTCCCCCTCGTCTCCTATGGCGGCTCGGCGATGCTGACGGTGATGCTGTGCCTCGGCATATTGATGTCGATCGACCGCACCACGCGCCGGCGGAGCCGGGGGTTTTAGGAACGGACCTTGTTCCCCGGCAAAAGGCGGGGAACAAGAGGCGTCAGGTCCGCAGCCGCTCGATCGCCTGGGCGAGGGCGACGTAGAGCTTGCCCATGTCGCTGGAGAGCAGGGTGATGCCGAGCGGGCCGCCCTCGCGGTCGGCGAGGATCGGGCGGAGCATCGCCTCGAAATCGTGGATGTAGCGGTTCACCTGGTCGCGGAATTCCGGCTCCGCCTCGTAATGGCCGGCGATCTCGCGCGCCTCGACGCTGTCGAGCAGACGCACGGCGCGGCGGGTGAAGACGCCGCGATCGCCCTTGAGATAGGCCGCCCAGGCGCTGTCGGTGACGTCGTTCGACAGGATCTTGGTGACGTCGATCGCGGTCGAGTTGAGCGATTCGATGAGCAGGGCCACCCGCCGCGACAGATTCTGCCGCTCGCGCGTCTCGCGCTCGCGGCGCTCGTCCTCGATCCGCGCCTCGACCGCGCCGCTGGTCTCGGACAGAGCCAGCATCTGGCGGGTGAGCCGCTCCGACGCCAGCCGCGCCGTCTCCAGCGCCCGCTCCGACACGGCCGAGAGCTCGGCCATCTGCCGCTCGACCGTCTCGGCGACGACCCGGCCCAAAGCCTCGCGCCCGGCCTCGCCCAGAGCGGCGGCGCTTTGCGGGATGGTCGCGGCGATCGCCTCGCGCGCCCGCTCGGCCGCCTGCTGCGCCGCCTCGCGCACCCGCAGCAAGGCCTCGATCAGCTCCGGCCCGGTCTCGGCCGCGATCCGCGCCGACGCCTGCTGCGCCTCAATCGCCGCCGCGCCGAGCGCCTGCAGCTGCGCCTCCGCCTCCGCGCCGCCTTCCGATATCCGCGCCAGCAGGGCCTCCAGCGCCTCGCTCTGCCGCGCGATCCCCGCCTCGGCGCCGCTCAATTGCGCGGCCGCCCGCTCGGCCGAACCTTCGACCGCTTCGACCATTGGCGCCAGCGCGGCGGCGGCTTCCTGCGCCCGTGCCGCCTGCGCTTCGATGCGCGACAGGCCGCCGGGCAGCTGCTCCTCGATCTGGGCCGCGACCGCGGCGAAGCTCCGCGCCATCTCCTGCGCGCGCTCCGCCAGCTCGGCGGCGCGGCCGGTGCCGGCGCCGAGGCCGTCGACCAAGGCCTGCGCCGTCGCCTGCGTCTCGGCGGCCGAAGCCGCCAGCCGGCGCAACTGGTCTTCCGCGCCGGCGCCGCCCTCGGCGATCCGCGCCAGCAACGCCTCCAGCGCCTCGCGCTGATAGGCGACCGCGCTCTCGGCCTCCTCGATCCGCGCCGCGGTGCGCTGCGCCGCCGCTTCGGCATTCTCGACCATCGGGACCAGCGACGCCGCCGCCTCGCGGGTGCGGCCGGCCTGCTCCTCGACCCGCTTCAGGCCATCGGGAAGCTCGTCCCGCAGCTGGCCCGACAGCGCCGTCAGCGCCTCGGCCATCGAGCGGCTGCGCTCGCTCAGCACCGCCGCATGCTCGCCGCCGCTGCCGAGCTCGCCGACCAGCTCGCGCGTCGCCATGCGCAACGCGCCGAGCGAATCGCTGAGCCTCTGCCCCTGGTCGGTCTGGGTGCGGCCGAGCTGATCGAACAGAGCGTCGAGCTCGGCCAGCTCCTTGCCGAGGCCAGTGACGAGCGCGTGGCCGGCCGCATCCTGCGTCGCCAGCCGGTCGGCGAGAGCCTGGATGCTGGTGCCGATCTGGTCGAGCCGCTGCGACAGGTTGCGCGCCGCATCCTCGCCGGCCCGGTCGAGCGCGGAGCGGCTATGCTCGATCGTCGCCATCACCGCCGCCGATTGCGTCTCAAGCCCGGACCGGGCGGCGTCGACCGCCTCGGCCGCGCGCGCCATCGCCGAATCGACCGCCGAGCCCATATTGTCCGACGCTTCGCCCATCGTCGCGGCCGCCGCGGCGGCGCCGCTTTCGATCCGGGCGACCTGGGCCGCCAGGCGCTGCGCCGCGCCGCCGAGCACCTCGTCCGCCTCGCGGCCGCGGGCGGTCAGCGCCGAGAGCTGCGCTTCGAGCGCGCTGGCATGGCCGTGGGCGGTGAGCCCGGCATCCTTCATCGCCTCGGCGACGGCGCGCGCCTGCTCCTCGGCGCGCGGCAAATCGTGGAGGAGGACGCCGATATCGACCTTGGCCGCCGCCGCCGCCGCTTCGAGCGCCACCGCCTGCCGGTCGAGATTGCCGCTTTCCTTGGAGAGATAATAGGTCACCCGGCCGAGCCGGTCGGAAGCTTCGTCGCCGAGGCCCATCAGCCGTTCCGCCTCGCCCCGCAGGCGGCCGTGATTCTCCTCGATCTTGCCGGCGACGATCTCCAGCACGGTCTGGAGAGCGACGCTTTCGCTGCGCATCGCGTCGATGGCGCGGGTGAATCTCTCGGTCTCCCGCCGCGGCGTCCGGCCCAGCCAGAGCCACAGCAAGACGAGGAGGATGAGCGGCGCGCTGAAGGTGGCGGCGGCGGCAATCAGCGAGGCAGGCGCGAGAGACGGCCTATTCTGCCAGAGCGACCAGCCGAACAGGCCGGTCCAGCCGAGCGCCAGGAGCAGGAGCAGGGCGCCGAGCAGCCGCACGCCGACGGGCATCGGCGCCGATTCGCGCTCGGGCGCTTCCGTCTCGGCCGCCTCCGGCTCCTCGACCGCCCGGCCGAGCCAATCGTCCTGTTGCTCCGCGGCCAAGCCGTCGATGGCGGCATCGGCCGCCCGTTCTGCCCCAATGCTCATGACCATTGTTTACCATCTTTCGGGGACGGCGAAAGCGCGAAGGATACGGGGCGTTAACGAGCTGCGGCCTAGGGAGCATGGATGGTCTACGATCCCGGCGCCCTCAATGCTTCGCTCGCCGCCGCGGTGGGCAATGACGCGGAGCTTCTCACCGAGCTGCGCGCCGCCTTCCTCGAAAGCGCCACCCGCCAGGCGGATCTGATGAGCCGCGCCCGCTGCGACGCCAATTGGCAGTTCGCCGCCTCGCGTCTCAAGAGCCTCGCCGGCAGCTTCGGCGCGACCGGCCTCATGGCGCTCGCCGACGAAGCGCTGGACGGCGCCCCCGGCGATCCGGTGGTGCTGCGCAAGCTCCAGGCCGCGATCGAGGATTTCGCCACTTACTGACATCCGGGCACGCCCGGACGTTCGGATTCCTGACATTGTTGACGCCTGCACGCCGCCGACGGCATGTTGAATCCTCATTAGGGGGGAAAATGCATGGCGCAGGCGAAGAGCGACCGCTGGATCGCGGCGGCGAAGCTGGCGCTGCTGTCGCTGCTCATCATGCCCTTGACCGTGTTGCTCCACGAGCTGGGGCATTTCGCGGTCCCGCTCCTGCTTGGGCTGCCGGCGCAGCTTCACCCTTCGTCGATCAGCGGCGGCGCCGAGCTGAACAAGGCGCCCGGCTGGATGGTCGCGCTTCAGACCGGTGCCGGACCTTTGGCGTCGCTGCTGATGAGCCTGGCCGGCGCCGCGCTTTACGGCCGGGACCCTCGGCGCCTGTGGGCGCTGGCGGTGGCGATTTGTGCCGCAAGCCGCTTCATCGTCACGACCGCCTATCTCGGCGCCCGCCTCCTGTTCCTGCTGCAGGGAAGAGTCTATGCGGCCCATCCCAATTTCGACGAGCATAATTTTGCCGTCGCCGCGGGTCTGCCGCCTCTGCTCGTGGCCTCAGCCGCGACTCTGCTCCTGTTAGGCCTCATCTTCTGGCTGCTCCGCCACACCGAAAAAAGGCGCCGTATCCCCTTCGCCCTTGCCTTGGCCGCCGGCATCGGCGTCGGCGCGACCCTGTGGGTGATGCTGGCGCCGCCAGTGCTGGCGACTGTCCCGGGCCGGTAAGGCGGCGCCTCTCCCCTCGCTCCGAACGGGAGATGGCGCGCAACCTCACTCGGCCAGCGAGCTATTGTCGATCACGAAGCGATATTTGACGTCGCTCCGCTGCATACGGTCATAGGCCTCGTCGATCATCCGGGCCGGGATCCTCTCGATATCGGCGACGATCCCGTTATCGGCGCAGAAATCGAGCATCTCCTGGGTCTCGGCGATGCCGCCGATCAGCGAGCCGGCGATGGCGCGGCGCTTGAAGATCAGCGCCGAGACGTCGGGCGC
>JAXDOV010000090.1:0-5449 GCA_034668705.1 Sphingomonadales bacterium | reverse complement strand
ATTGGCACGGCCCCGCCGCCGGCTCGACCATGTTCCTGTCGCCGGGCGAGCAGGTCAACGTCGAGAACCTGCTCCACGGCATCGTCACCCTGTCGGGCAATGACGCCAGCGTGGTTCTGGCGGAATGTTTCGCCGGGACCGAGCCCGCCTGGGCCTCGCTGATGAACCAGGAGGCGAAGCGCCTCGGCATGACCAATTCGAATTTCGGCAATTCGAACGGCTGGCCGGATACAATCACCTACGTCACCGCCCGCGATCTCGCCAAGCTCGCCCAGGCGACGATCGAGACGACGCCGGACTTCTACAAGCGATTCTACACCCAGACCTCGTTCACCTGGGGCCGCACGCTCGGCGGCAACCAGCCGATCACCCAGGACAATCGCAATCCTTTGCTCGGTCACGTCGCCGGCGCGGACGGCCTCAAGACCGGCCATACCGAGGAGGCCGGCTACGGCTTCACCGGATCGGCCGAGCAGAACGGGCGCCGGCTGATCATGGTCGTCGCCGGCCTGCCGACCTATGGCAGCCGCATCGAGGAATCGGTCAAGTTCATGGAATGGGGCTTCCGCGCGTGGAAGTCGCAGCCGCTCTTCCGCCAGGGCCAGAAGGTCGCCGACGCCCAGGTCCAGCTCGGCAGCGCGAGCAAGGTCGGCCTGGTCGCGCCGCGCAACCTCGCCGTCACCCTGCCGGCGGGCGCGGCGGCCAACGTCAAGGTCAGGGTCGTCTATAACGGCCCGATCAAGGCGCCGATCGCCGCCGGCCAGCATGTCGCCGACCTCGTCGTCTCGACCCCCGACACGCCGCCCCAGTCGATGCCGCTCGTCGCCGACAAGGCCGTGGGCGAAGCCGGCTTCTTCGGGCGGATCTGGACCGGCCTGACGTCGCTTCTGTAGGGATCCTGAGGTGACAGGCCGCTTCATCACGCTGGAAGGCGGGGAGGGGGTCGGCAAGTCCACCCAGCTCAGGCGCCTCGCCGAGGCGCTGCGCGCGCGCGGCCTCGACATCGTCGAGACGCGCGAGCCCGGCGGCAGCCCGGGCGCCGAGGCGATCCGCAAGCTCCTGCTCGAGGGCGAGGAGGAGCGCTGGACGCCCGAGGCCGAGGCCCTGCTCTTCGCTGCCGCCCGCGCCGATCATGTGGCGAAGACGATAAGGCCGGCGCTGGAGCGCGGCGCCTGGGTGCTCTGCGACCGCTTCCTCGACAGCTCGATCGCCTATCAGGGCGCGGCCGGCGGCGTCGGCGTGGAGGCGGTCAGGCGGCTCCACGAGATCGGCAGCCACGGCTTCCTGCCCGACCGGACCCTGCTGCTCGAGCTGCCGTCGCGCGTCGCCGCCGATCGTCTCGACTCCCGCGGCGGCGCCGACCGGATGGAAGCGAAAGGCGAGGCCTATCACGACCGCGTCGTCGCGGCGTTCGCGGCCTTGGCCGAGGAAGAGCCGGGGCGGTACCGGCGCATCGATGCGAGCGGGGATGCGGAGGAGGTGACCGAGCGTCTGCTCCAGGCGCTGGAGGATCTGCTGTGAGGGCGAGGAGACCTTCAAAAGCCCTCCCCCTCGATGGGGGAGGGTTGGGTGGGGGTGATCTGCGAGGCCCGCCGAGGCCTATGTCGAGCATCACCCCTCCCCAACCCCTCCCCATCGAGGGGAGGGGCTTCAGGCCCTCGCCCTCATGACCCCGCTCTTCGGCCATGGCGCGGCGATCGCCGCCTTCCGCGAGAGCTTCGACAGCGGGCGCCTTCACCATGCCTGGCTGATCTCCGGCCCGGAGGGAATCGGCAAGGCGAGCTTTGCTGCTAAAGCGGCTTTGCGCGTGCTGGCCGAGGGGCAGGGGCGGGTGGACCTTCCCGGCCTCGACGTCCCCGACGACCATCAGGCCGCCCATCTCGTCGCGGCCGGCAGCCATCCCGACATCATGCGGCTCGAGCGGCTGCCGCGGGAGAACAGTTCGACCGGCGAGCTGGCGCGCAGCATCAATGTCGACCAGGTGCGCGGCCTCTCGCGCCTGTTCGCCACCACCTCCTCCATGTCGCCCTGGCGCGTCGTCGTCATCGATTCGATCGACGATCTCGAACGCGCCGCCGCCAATGCCCTGCTCAAGAATCTGGAGGAGCCGCCGCCCTTCAGCCTGTTCCTGCTGGTCAGCCACGCGACCGAGCGGCTGCTGCCGACCATCCGTTCCCGCACCCGCCAGCTCCGCCTGTCCCCGCTCGACGACGACGCCATGACGTCAGCCTTGCGCGCGGCGCTGCCCGAAGCGGATGAGCGGGAGATCGAGGAATTGAGGCAGGCGGGGCAGGGCAGCCCCGGCCGCGCCCTCGCCTTTCGCGGCCTCGACATCGCCGCGCTCGACCAGGCGATGACCGAGCTCGCCGGCAAGGGCGATCCGACCAATGCCCGCCGCAGCGCGCTCGCCCAGAGCCTCGCGCTGAAGTCCGCCCAGCCGCGCTACGAGGCCTTCCTCGCCCGTGCGCCGTCACTGGTGGCGGCGGCGGCGAAGACGCGGCGGGGCCCAGCGCTTGCCGAGGCGCTGCGCTTGTGGGAAAGGGCGCAGGCCCTTGCCGCCAGCGCGAAACCCCTCTCGCTCGAGCCGGAGAGCGTGGTCTTCGAGCTGGCGGGGATCCTCGCGACCCTTGCCCCGAAGAGAGTGGATGGCTGAACCTTTCTACATCACCACCGCGATCAGCTATCCCAACGGACCGCCCCATATCGGCCATGCCTATGAGGCGATCGCCACCGATGCGGTGGCGCGTTTCCAGCGGCTGATGGGGCGCGACGTCTTCTTCCTCACCGGCACCGACGAGCATGGCCTCAAAATGGCCCAGGCGGCGCGCGAAAAAGGCGTGGAGCCGGCGGCGCTTGCGCAGGAAATGTCATCGCTTTTCCGTGAGATGGATGAGAATCTTCAAATCTCGTTCGATCGCTTCATCCGCACCACCGAGCCCGCCCATCACCGCGCCAGTCAGGCGATCTGGCAGGCCATGGCCGATCGCGGCGACATCTATCTCGGCCGCTACGAAGGCTGGTATTCGGTCCGCGACGAAGCTTATTACGACGAGAAGGAGCTGGTCGTCGCCGAGACGGGCGAGAAGCTCTCGCCCCAGGGGACGATGGTCGAATGGACGGTGGAGGAGAGCTGGTTCTTCCGGCTCTCGGCCTATCAGGACAAGCTGCTCGCCCACTACCACGCCTTCCCCGATTTCATTCGGCCGGAGGCGCGGCGCAACGAAGTGCTGCGCTTCGTCGAGGGCGGGCTGGCGGACCTCTCCATCTCCCGCACCAGCTTCGACTGGGGCGTGCGGGTGCCGGGGAGCGAGACGCACGTCATGTACGTGTGGCTCGACGCGCTTACCAATTACCTCACCGGCTTGGGCTATCCCGACACGGATTCAGAGACTTACAGGAAATTCTGGCCAGCCGATATCCATGTGATCGGCAAGGATGTGGTGCGCTTCCACGCGGTTTACTGGCCGGCTTTCCTGATGTCGGCGGGCCTGGAGCTGCCGAAGCAGGTGTTCGGCCACGGCCACGTCCTGCTCCGCGGCGAGAAGATGTCGAAATCGGCCGGCAACGTCGTCGACCCGCAGGGCCTCGCCGACGCCTTCGGAGTCGACGCCTTGCGCTACTTCCTGCTGCGTGACGTCACTTTCGGCCAGGACGGCAGCTACAGCCCGGAAGCGATCGTCACGCGGGTCAATGCCGATCTCGCCAACAGCTTCGGCAACCTCGCCCAGCGCACGCTCTCCTTCATCGCCAGGAATTGCGGCGGCGTGCTGCCGGCAGAGGGCAGGGGAGACGATGCGGACGGCGAGCTTCTCGCCCTCGTCCGGCAGACGGTCACCGAGGATGTGCCCGCGCATTTCGAGCGGCTCGAGCTCAGCCAGGGAATCGAAGCCTGGCTGCGCGCGGTCTTCGCCTGCAACCAGTATATCGACGCGCAGGCGCCCTGGGCCCTGCGCAAGACCGATCCCGAGCGGATGAATGCGGTGCTGGCGACGCTCTGCTCGGCGATCGTCGACCTCGCCGTCGCCGTTTTGCCGATCGTGCCGGGCGGGGCGGGGCGGATGCTCGACCAGCTGGGGGTGCCGGCAGGGGAGAGGGACTTCGTCTCGCTCCGGGATCCGGACCGTTACGCCCGCCTCGCCGCCTCCGGCTTCGTCCTGCCGCCGCCGGTGCCGATCTTCCCGCGCCTGGAGATGCCCGCCAATGACTAGGGTTCAAAGTCGACCCCCGCAGCGGCGTGACGGAGCGCATTTTGGCCGGTGGATAGGAGCGAGCGAGGGCGCGATGCAGGCACATCGCGCCCGACGAACGACGCCGCCACCGGCCAAAAGGCGCCCGCCGCTTCGCTGTCGTCCGGAGAGGCGCGCCGGGTGCGTCGCGCGGCTTGTCCGTAGTCCCCGCTATGGCCTGCGCCGCGCTCCTGCCCGGCGCACCTCTCCGGACGATCACGCTCGTTGCGGGGGTCGACTTTGAACCCTAAGATCCGGATCGTCGGCTCCTATGTCAGCCCCTATGTCCGCAAGGTGCTCGCCTGCCTTGCGCTGAAGGGGGTGGATTATGAGATCGACCCGATCACGCCTTTCTACGGCAGCGACGAATTCGAGCGGCTGAGCCCGCTGCGGCGGATCCCGGTGCTGGTCGACGGCGATCTCACCTTGTGCGATTCGTCGGTGATCTGCGCCTATCTCGACGAGCATTATCCGGGCCACCAGTTGCTGCCGGCGGCGGCCAGGGACAAGGCGCGCGCCCGCTGGCTCGAGGAGTTCGCCGACACCCGTCTCGGCGACGTCTTCATCTGGGGCCTGTTCTATCAGCGCGTCGTCCATCCGATCGTCTGGGGCGAGCCGGGCGATGCGGCGCGGATCGAGAAGACGCTGGCCGAGGACGTGCCCGCGGCGCTCGATTATCTCGAGGGCCAGCTCCCCGCCAAAGGCTGGCTATTCGGCGAGATCGGCCTCGCCGACATCGCCGTCGCCAGCTTCTTCCGCAATGCCGATTATGCCGGCTTCACCCCCGATGCCGGCCGCTGGCCGCGCACCGCCGGCTTCGTGGCGCGCGCGCTCGATCACGAGATCTTCGCCGATCTCCTGAAGTTCGAGGATGTGCAAAGGAGCACCAGCCCCGCCGGCCGGCGCCAGGCGCTGCTGGCGGCCGGGGCGCGGCTGACCGAGGAGACGCTCGGCACGAGGGAGCCGCGCAAGGGGATCATGGCGCTCTGAAAAGCCGCTCCCACCGATGCGCGCGATGCATTAGGGTCCAAACTCGATCCCAGCAGCGGCGTGACGGAGCGCATTTTGGCCGGTGGGTAGGAGAGAGGAGGGACGCGATGCGGGACATCGCGCCCGACGAGCGACGCCGTCACCGGCCAAAAGGCCCCCCGCCCCCGAAGGGGGTCGCCCGGAGAATGGGCAGGTCGCCGTGTCCGGGGGGACCCGGCGACCAGCCCAACCCC
>JAXDOV010000089.1:0-11348 GCA_034668705.1 Sphingomonadales bacterium | reverse complement strand
CGCTGCCGTCGGTGCCGAACAGGAAGACGTCGTTCCTGGCGCCGCCGTGCAGATCGTCGGTGCCGAGGCCGCCATAGATGAAGAAGCTGCCGTCGGTCTCGGCCGTGCCGTTGAAGGTGAAGTTCTCGCCCACCCGCAGGCGATTGGCATCGACCACCAGTTGCGCGCCGGCGGCGACGTTCACGTCCTGGGTGGTGACGTCGTAGCTGTAGGAATTGGTGCCCGGATCGCCGAAGCGCGTGTCCGAGCCCGGCAGGATGGCGAGCGATTCGACGCTGACCACGCCGGTGCCCAGGGTCAGCGCATTGCCGCCGGTATAATTGCCCTGGATCGCGATCTGGTCGGTGCCGGGGCCGCCGTCGACGACGTCGGCGGAGATCAGCGCACCGCCGAAATAGAAGGTGTCGTTCCCGCCAAGGCCGTTGACGGTGTCGTGCGACGCCGGGAACGGCGCGACCCCCTGCTGCACCAGGAAGAAGTCGCTATTGCCGGAACCGGTGATGGTGTCGTTGCCGCTGCTGCCCTTGTAGATGTCGCCGGCGGACTCGACGCCGTTGATGAAGACCTGCGCGGTCGCCCCGCCGCCGCCGGTCGTCGAATAGGTGAAGCTGTCGGTGCCGAACGTGTTGGATGCGCCCGACGATGAAGGAACCAGCGAATCGAACGCGCCGTTCGGATTGTAGGTGAAGCTGCCGTCGGCGTTGACGATCAGGGTCGCGCCCGAGGGCAGGACGATCTGCTGTCCGACCGCCGCGGCGGAGCCGTTGATCGCCGTGATCTGGAGCGGCGTCCCGTCCGGACTATAGTCGTTGCCGCCGCCATTGTCGGCGAAGAGGTTGCCGGACAGGGGAACATTCTCGTCGGTGCCGAAGGTGTCCCCGTTGACCACCGGGGGGTCGACGACCGCCGTCACGTTGATCGTCGCGGTGACGGGATTGCTCGCATGGCCGCTCTCGTCGGTCAGCGTGTAGGTCACCGTCCGCGGCGCGGTGGACGGGGCATTCGAGATGTTGAAATAGCCGATCGCCTCGACCAGCGCCTGCGTCGCCGTCGGCGTGGCATTGGCGTTCAGGGCGACGCTCAGCGGCGTGAATCCGTCGGTGCCGCCCGAATAGCTGCCGATCAGCTCCGGGCCGACCGGAAAGTTGTTGGCGTCGACATGACCGAAATCGTAATAGACGTCGGTCTCGCTGACGCTGATCCGGCCGATTCCGGTGCCCCCGTCCTTGATCTGCAGCCGATCGTCGGCGGTGCCGTTGGCGGTGAAGGCGACGGTGAGGACGCCCGTGTCGAAATTGGCTGAATCCGCGTCGGTGACGGTCGCGCCGGGAGCGATCGGCGTCAGGCTCTGGTTCTCGGTATAATCGAGCGTCGCCGAGGTGCCGCCGGCGGCGCCGTTCAGGTCGACGACCGGGGCGGCCGGCGTGACGATGGCGGCGATCAAGGTTGTCAGCCGCAAGGGCGCCGGCGCGCTGGGAAGGGGATCGACGGGCGGATCGGCGGGAGCGTCCAGCTCGGTGCCGAGGGTCAGCCACGGCTGCGGACCGGACGTGTCGGTATTGCGAAAGAGGCTCGTGGATGGGGTGAGCTTGACTGCCATGTTCGCGATTCCCGGGACCGGCTACGCCGCGCGCCTCCAGAAGGCGCGCTCCTCGTCCGGAGGCGACTGATCGCACACCGGCCGCGACAGCGTCCAGACCAAAGAGCGAGTGAAACATGAATTCGAACGCAAGCGCCAGGGGGAGCGCCGGTCGCGACAATGGCTTGGCTGTGAGCCTGGTTGCTGTCGCTGCGCACAGGGCCTTCACGCTTTCTTTGTCAATTTAAGCGACACTCCTGACCCTGTCGGCACGCTTTACACCGCGAGGGGAAAACGCCGCTTGGTCAGGCTGTTCAAGCATTACGTCCCGCACACGGTCCTCTATCTGGGCGCGATCGACTTCGTCCTCCTGCTGCTGGCGGGGGAGGGGGGATGGATGCTGCGCCTGTGGCAGATCGGCGGCAGCGTCGGGGCCAGCGCGTCGCGGCTGCCGCACCTCCTCGCCTTCGCGGTGACGGTGCAGCTGGCGATGGTCGGCGTCGGCGCCTACGGCGTCGACGCGCTCCGCTCGATGCGGATGGCGGCGGCGCGGCTGGTGGTGGCGGCGTCGCTCGCCCTCATCCTCCTCTCCTTCCTGTTCTTCCTGATGCCGGCGATCACCTTCTGGCGCTCGAACCTGCTCTACGCGATGGTGCTGGCGCTGGGGCTGGTCTTCGCCGCCCACCTCCTGTTCGACCGGACGCTCGGCTCCGAAGGGCTGAAGCGGCGGGTGCTGGTGCTCGGCGCCGGCCCGCGCGCGGCGCGGATCGAGGCGCTGGCGAAGAAGCAGGGCGCCGGCTTCGCCATCGCCGGCTATGTCGGGATGAACGACGGGGCGGTCGCGGTGGCGGGCGCGGTCAATCGCGACGCGATCGCCAGCCTCACCGACCATGTCGTCCGCCTGCGCGCCAGCGAGGTGGTGCTGGCGCTGGAGGAACGGCGCAACGCGCTGCCGCTCGCCGATCTGCTGCGGATCAAGACCACCGGCGTCTTCGTCAACGACATCTCCTCCTTTCTCGAGCGGGAGACCGGCCGGGTCGACCTCGACAGCCTCAACCCGTCTTGGCTGATCTTCTCGGACGGCTTCTCGGCCGGGCGGCGGCTGTCGGCGGCGGGCAAGAGGCTGTTCGACATCGCGGTCAGCGGCTTCATCCTCCTCCTCTTCGCGCCGCTGATCCTGCTCACCGCTCTGCTGGTGAAGCTGGAGAGCGACGGGCCGGCCTTCTTCCGCCAGCGCCGGGTCGGGCTCTACGGCCAGCATTTCGAGATCCTGAAGCTGCGCTCGATGCGGCAGGATGCCGAGGTCGGCGGCAAGGCGGTCTGGGCGCAGAAGGACGACCCGCGGGTGACCCGCGTCGGCGCCGTGATCCGCAAGTTGAGGATCGACGAGCTGCCCCAGGCCTGGACGGTGCTGAAGGGCGAGATGAGCCTGGTCGGGCCGCGTCCGGAGCGGCCGCAATTCGTCTCCGATCTCGAAACGCGGCTTCCGTTCTACGCCGAGCGCCACGTCGTCAAGCCGGGCATCACCGGCTGGGCGCAGATCAACTTTCCCTATGGCGCCTCGGTCGAGGATGCCCGCCAGAAGCTCGAATACGACCTCTATTACGCCAAGAATTACACGCCCTTCCTCGATCTCCTCATCCTCCTCCAGACGATGAGGGTCGTGCTGTGGCCGGAGGGAGCGCGATGATCGGCCTGATCGGTTTCTGGAGCCATGCGCTCGCGGCCGTGCTCTACGGCGCTTTGGCCTTGTGGCGGCTGCCGCGCTGGAATCAGGATTCCAGCAACCGCCGCCTTACCGCCGCCTTCGCCATGACCTCGGCCTGGGCGATCTTCACCGCTTTCCTCGGCCCCTATTCGTCGGAATCGGGCGTCGCCGAGAGCGGGCGCAACATCGCCTTCCTCGCCTTCATGTACAGCCTGACCTACGCGGGCGTCGAGAACGACCGCCAGCGGGCGGCGAAGATCGTCTACACCGTGCTCGCGGCGGTGATCGGGCTGCAGCTCGTCATCGGCGGCGTCGCGCCCGAATTCGTGCACAAGCGGCTGGTCTATAACGCGCTCGAATCGGCGGGGCAGATGATCGGCCTCACCGTCGCGGCGGGCGCGCTGGTGCTGGTTCACAACGTCTACGGCCAGGCGGCGCCGGACAGCAGGTCGAATATCCGCCTGCCGATGCTCGCTCTGGCGGCGATGTGGGCCTATGATCTCCACGTCTACACCGTCGCCTATCTGACCCGCGCCAGCGTCGACGATCTGATGGCGATGCGCGGTGCCATCCTCGCCATGCTCGTGCCCTTGTTCGCGCTCGCCAGCCGGCGCGGCGGGCAATGGCGGATGCAGCTGTCGCGGGCGGCGACCTTCCAGTCGATCTCGGTGATGGCGATCCTCTTCTACCTGATCCTGATGATGTCGGCGACGCGCCTGCTGGAGCTGGTCGGCGGCCATTGGGTGCGGATCGGCCAGATCGGGATCATGTTCGCGATGACGGTCGCGGCCCTCGTCTTCCTGCCTTCGGGACGGATGCGGGCGCTGGCGCGGGTGCTGCTCGCCAAGCATCTGTTCGAGCATCGCTACGATTATCGCGAGGAATGGCTGCGCTTCGCCCGCACCATCGGCTCGGCCGGCGAGGACCAGGCGCCGCTCGGCGAGCGGGTGATCAAGGCGATCGCCGACATGGCCGACGCGCCGGGCGGGCTGCTGTTCGTGCCGGACGATTACGGCCGGCTGGCCTTTGCCGCCGCCTGGAACTGGCGCGGCGCGGCGCCGGAGCCTTCGGGCGAGGCGGGCGACTTCATCCGCTTCCTCGAAAGCGAGGGCTTCGTGCTCGATTTCGGAAGCATCCGCGACGGCGCTGTCCGCAAGAACGGCGAGAGCGTCCAGGTGCCGGCCTGGCTCGCGAGCCTCGATCAGGGCTGGGCGGGCATTCCTCTCCTCCACAACGAGCGGCTGGTCGGGCTGGTCGTGGTCGAGCACCCGCCGGTCCGCCGCCCGCTCGACTGGGAGGATTTCGACCTGTTCCGCACCGCCGGCGTGCAGGCGGCGACCTGCCTCGCCGAGGCGCGGGGGCAGGAGGCGCTCGCCAATGCCCAGAGGTTCGACGAGTTCAACCGCCGCTTCGCTTTCATCATCCACGACGTCAAGAATCTGATCAGCCAGCTGAGCCTGATCATTCGCAACGCCGAGCGGCATGCCGACAAGCCCGAATTCCGCGAGGACATGATCGCGACCCTGCACAGCTCGGTCAAAAAGATGAACGACCTGCTCGCCCGGCTTGGCCGCGGCAGCCCCAATGTCGAGGCGGAGCCGGTGCGGACCATATCGGTCGGCCAGGCCGTCGCGGCGGTCGCCGAGATCAAGCGGCGGGTCCATCCGGTCGAAATCTCCGGCGAGACCGGGCTGGCGGCGCTCGCCGACCCGAGCCGGCTCGAACAGGCGATGATGCACCTCGTCCAGAACGCGATCGACGCCAGCCCAACCGGGGCGCCGGTGCGGATCGCCTGCGCGGCGCGGGGCGGCGAGGCGGCGATCGACATCGTCGACAGCGGCTGCGGCATGTCGGCCGATTTCGTCCGCACCCGCCTGTTCCAGCCCTTCGCCTCGACCAAGGAGATGGGCTTCGGCGTCGGCGCCTATGAGGCGCGGGCGCTGATCGCCGCGATGGGCGGCCGGATCGAGGTCGAGAGCCGGGAAGGGGCGGGCACCCGCTTCACCCTCCTTTTACCGCGCGGTGAGAAAGATGCCGCCAGAGAGCAACGACCAGCACGACAGGACGCCGCATGAACGCCCAAGCGAAGCCGAGACTGCTGATCGTCGAGGACGATGAGGGCCTGCAGCGCCAGCTGCGCTGGGCCTATGACGATTATGACGTGCTGGTCGCCTCGGACCGGCAGGCGGCGGTCAACATGCTGCGCGCCGAGGAGCCGCCGGTGGTGACGCTCGACCTCGGCCTGCCGCCCGATCCGAACGGCGTCAGCGAGGGCTTCGCCACGCTCGAGACGATCCTGTCGCTGAAGCCGGAGACCAAGGTGATCGTCGCCTCGGGCCACGGGGCGCGGGAGAGCGCGCTCAAGGCGATCGCCTCGGGCGCCTATGATTTCTACCAGAAGCCGGTCGACATCGACCAATTGGGCCTGATCGTCCGCCGCGCCTTCCAGCTCCACGGCATCGAGACCGAGAATCGGCGGCTCGAGGAGAAAGCCGGCGAGGAGCGCACCGTGCTCGGCACGATGATCACCGCCGCGCCGGAGATGATGAAGGTGGCGCGGACGATCGAACGCGTCGCCAATACCGGCGTCTCGGTGATGCTGCTCGGCGCCAGCGGCACCGGCAAGGAATTGCTCGCCCGCGGCCTCCACAAGGCCAGCCGGCGCGCCGCCGGCGGCTTCGTCGCGATCAACTGCGCGGCCATTCCGGAGAATCTGCTCGAGGCCGAATTGTTCGGCTATGAGAAAGGCGCCTTCACCGGCGCGATCAAGACGACCGAAGGCAAGATCGAGCTCGCCCATGAAGGGACCCTGTTCCTCGACGAGGTCGGCGACATCCCGCTGCCCCTTCAGGTGAAGTTGCTGCGCTTCCTCCAGGAAAGGGTGATCGAGCGGATCGGCGGCCGCAAGCCGATCGCGGTCGACACCCGCATCGTCTGCGCGACCCACCAGGATCTGCCCGAGATGATCAAGGCGGGGACCTTCCGCGAGGATCTCTACTACCGGCTCGCCGAGATCGTCGTGAAGATCCCGAGCCTCGCCGAGCGGCCGGGCGACGCCGCTTTGCTCGCCAAGCATTTCCTGCACCGCTTCGCCCGCGAGATGAGCTGCCAGGTGAAGGGCTTCGCGCCCGGCGCGCTGGCGGCGATCGACGCCTGGCCCTGGCCGGGCAACGTCCGCGAGCTCGAGAATCGGGTGAAGCGGGCGGTGATCATGGCCGATGCCAAGCTGGTCGCGGCCGAGGATCTCGACCTCGACGGCGAACGCGACGAGGGGCTGCCGGTCAACCTCAAGGCCGCCCGGGAGCGGGCGGACCGGCGGGCGATCCGCCAGGCGCTGGCGCGGGCCGACAACAATATCTCCAGCACGGCCAAATTGCTGGGGATCAGCCGGCCGACCCTCTACGATCTGATGAAGCAATACGAGCTGCAGCCGTGAAGGCATGGCGGCTTCTCGCCCCGGCCCTGCTGCTCGCCGCGGCGGGCTGCGCCAATGCGCCCGGCAAAGGCTCGGCGCAGGATTCCTATCGCCGCGGGCTCGATGCTCTCGGCCAGGGCCAGCCGCGCACCGCCCGTATCGAATTGCTCAACGCGATCGCCGCCGCGCCCAATGACGGCCTGATCCGCATCGCCCAGGCCCAGGCCTATCTGGCGCTCGGCGACGGCGTCGCCGCCGAGGCGGAGCTGCGCCGGGCACGGGCGGTCGGGCTTGCCGCCGCCGGGACGCACCATCTGATGGCGCACGCCTTCCTGCTCCAGCACCAGCCGGAGCGCGCGATCGACGAAGCGGCGCAGGCGCCGGCGCGGTTCGCGGGCTATGCCGGACGCATCCGCGGCCTCGCCGCGATGGAGCTGGGCGACGTTCCCCAGGCGACGGAAGCGTTCAACGCGGCGCTCTGGGCGGCGCCGAAGGACGGCGGGACCTGGACCGCCGTCGCCCGCTTCCGCCGCTCGACCGGCGAGCTTGCCGGCGCGATCGAAGCGGCCGAAAAAGCGGTCGCCTTCGATCCCAAAAATGCCGAGGCGGTGGAGCTGCGGGGCGAGCTGACCCGCAGCCAATACGGCCTCGCCGCCGCTCTGCCCTGGTTCGATCGGGCGCTGCAGATCGACAAATCGAACCTGCCGGCGATGGTCGAACGGGCGGCGACGCTCGGCGACATGGGCCGCACCAGGGACATGCTGGCGGCGGCGCGGGCGATCCTCGCCGTCGAGCCGAAGAATCCGAACGCCTGGCTGCTGCAGGCGGCGCTCGCGGCGCGGGCCGGCAAATACGACCTCGCCCGCTCGCTCTACCGGCGCACCGGCGGCGCCCTCGACGACCAGCCGGCGGCGCTTCTTCTCGCCGCCGCGGTCGACCTCCAGACCGGCTATGCCGAGCAGGGGGTGAAAAGGCTGCAGACGCTGCTGGCCCTCCAGCCGGACAATGCGAAGGCGCGGCGGCTGCTCGCCTCCGGCCAGTGGCGGCTGGGCGACGCCGCCGCCGCCGCCGCGACCCTGCGCCCGCTGGCCGAGCGGCCCGACGCCGATTCCTATGTGCTGACCCTGATGGGCCAGGCGCTGGCGAAGCAGGGCGACCGCGCCGGCGCGGCGGCCTATTTCGCCAAAGCCGCCCAGCCGCGCTCGGCAGCCTCCTTGCTGAGCGGCCCGGTGGCGGACGACCAGCTCGCCGCCTTGCGCGCCGCCGCCGCGGCGAATCCGCGGGACGCCGGTACCCAGATCCAGCTGATCCGGGCGCTGCTAGGCCGCGGCGTCGGCGGCGAGGCGCTGGCACGGGCGAGGAAGCTCCAGGCCGACAATCCCGGCGCGCCCGACGCCCATATCCTGGCCGGCGACGCGCTCGGCATCCAAAGCGACTGGCGCGGCGCCGCCGAGGCCTATCGCCGCGCCGCCGATATCGCCTTTACCGAGCCGGTGGCGCTGCGGCTGATCGAGGCCTTGCGCAATGCCGGCGACGGCGCGGGAACGGCGCGGGTGCTCGCGCTCTACCTTCGTCAGAATCCGAACAGCATCGCCGCCCTCAGCCTCGCCGGCAACGACTGGCTCGCCGCCGGCGACTGGACGCGGGCGATCCGTGCCTATGAACGGGTTCGGTCCCGGATCGGCGACCGCGACGCCTTGCTGCTCAACAACCTCGCCTGGGCCTATTCGCAGGCCGGCGATTACGACCGGGCGCTGCCGCTCGCCGCCCGCGCCTGGTCGCTCGACCGGCGCAATCCGGCCACCGCCGACACCCTGGGCTGGCTGCTCTACAAGAGCGGCCGCGACCGCCTCCGCGGCCTCGCTCTGCTCGAACAGGCGGCGCGGGGTGCGCCCGCCGACCCGACGATCGGCCGCCACCTCGCCGCGGCGGAAGGCCGGTCGGCGCTCACCACCACTCGCCCTTCCCCTCCGATTTCCTGAGGGCCGAGGCTCTTCGCGGCTGACGGCCGGCAGCATGCGCGCTATTCAACGCCGATGGGCCGGCTGACTCTCCTGCTGCTTGCTTTGATCGCCGCGGTCGGCGCGACCGCAGCGAAAGCGCCGCCGCCGCCGACCTTCGTCAATCCGGTGCTCGACGCGGACTTTCCGGACCCGGCCGTGCTGAGGGCTCCGGACGGCAATTATTACGCATATGCGACGCAGACGGAGCGCCACGGCAGGATGATCAACATCCAGGTCGCCCGCTCGCGCGATCTCGTCCGCTGGGAGCATCTCGGCGAGGCCCTGCCGGCCAAGCCCGGCTGGGCGGCCCGAACCCAGGATTTCTGGGCGCCGCACGTCGTCCGCCACGGCGGCCTTTATTATCTCTATTATTCCGCCAAGCCCGACGCTGCCTTGGCCGATAAGGAGCGCGGCCTCTGCCTCGCCGTCGCCACCTCCCGGCGGCCGCAGGGGCCGTTCGCCGATAGCGGCCGGCCGCTCCAGTGCGGCGCCGGCTTCGTCAACATCGATCCGATGGCCTATGACGACCCGGCAACCGGGAAGAGATTGCTCTACTGGGGCTCCGGTTTCGAACCGATCAGGGTGCGCGAGCTCGCGCCCGACCGCCTTTCCTTCGCGCCGCAGAGCAAGGCGATCGAGCTGGTCGGGCCCGCAAAGCCGGGGGGCGGAGACGCCTTTCCGGCCCTCGTCGAGGGCGCGTGGATCCTGCGCCACGGCGGCTATTATTATCTCCTCTATTCGGGCGACAATTGCTGCGGCCCGAACGCCCGTTATGCGGTGATGGCCGCCCGTTCGCGCAGCGCGACCGGCCCCTTCCGGACGCTCGCCGACGCGACCGGCGCCACGAGCAGCATCATCCTGGAGGCAAAAGGCAAGTGGCTCGCCCCCGGTCACAACAGCCTGATCGAGGATGCGCGCGGGGCCCTCTGGATCCTCTATCACGCCGTCGACACAAATCGTCCGCGCACCAAGCCGGGAGACCAGATCAACACACGGCGCGTGATGCTGCTCGACCGCGTCGGGTGGCGCGGCGGATGGCCGCGGGTCGAAGGCCCGACCTCGGGCCCGCAGCCGCGGCCGACGGTGCGGTAGGATAATCGGCGGCGAGTCCTCTCGTCCTCCCTGTCCGCGAAGCGGATGGGGAGGGGACCACCCGAAGGGTGGGGGAGGGGCTTTCCCGTTCCAATCGCCCCTCCACCGCACTTCGTGCGGTCCCCCTCCCCACGGCCTGCGGTCGCAGGGAGGACTGAATCGCCACCGGCCAGTTGCACTCAACTCCGCTTCGGAATCTCCAGCCCCCGTTGCACCGCCGGCCGGGCGAGGCCTCGCTCCAGCCAGGCCGGGACGTTCTCGAGGCTGTCGAAATCGACCAGGTCGCGGGCCTCGTAGAAGGTGACGAGGTTGCGCACCCAGCCCAGGGTGGCGACGTCGGCGATCGAATAATCGTCCATGATCCAGTCCCGGCCGTCGAGCCGCGTCTCCAGCACGCCGAGCAGCCGCTTCGATTCGGCGAGATAGCGCTGGAGCGGGCGCTTGTCCTCGATCTCCTTGCCGGCGAAGCGGTGGAACCAGCCGAGTTGGCCGAACATCGGCCCGATCGCCGCCATCTGGAAGAAGACCCACTGGATCGTCTGCCACCGAAGCGCCGGATCGGCCGGGATCAGCTTGCCCGTCTTGTCGGCGAGATAGAGGAGGATGGCGCCCGATTCGAACAGGCCGAGCGGCTGTCCGCCGGGGCCGTCGGAATCGACGATCGCCGGGATCTTGCCGTTCGGGTTCAGCGCCAGGAATTCCGGCGTCCAGGTTTCGTTCTTGCCGATGTCGACCAGATGCGGCTCGTAGGGGAGGCCGATCTCCTCCAGCATGATCGAGGCTTTGACCCCGTTGGGCGTGTTCAGCGAATAGAGCTGGAGGCGGTCGGGATGCTCGGCCGGCCAGCGGCGGGTGATCGGGAAAGCGGAAAGGTCGGCCATGGCGAAAGCTCCTGCTAAGGGTCCGACATAGGATCGCGGGCGGCGGTTGGAAGGGACGGCTTCTCCCTTTGCGCGGTGCAACTAATGGCGCCGACGAGTGTCGGTCCTTAGTGGGGATCCGACGGAAGAATTCGCGCGGAGACGCAGAGGCGCGGTGAGGCCTTGCCCTTTCCGCGCGTCAGCCGGGATTCCTCAAACGAGTTCCAGGCATCGAGTACCTCCGACTCTCCGCGTCTCTGCGTCTCTGCGCGAACCAAAAATTCAGTTAGCCGAAGACTCGTTCGAAGATCGTGTCGATCTGCTTGAAATGATAGCCGAGGTCGAAGCTCTCGCCGATCTTCTCGGGCGGCAACAGGGCCGTCACGTCCGGATCGGCCTTGAGCAATTCGAGCAAAGAGAGGCGGCCGTCCGATTCCCAGACCTTCATCGCATTACGCTGGACGAGTTTGTAGGAATCCTCGCGGCTGGCGCCGGCCTGGGTCAAGGCGAGCATGACGCGCTGCGAATGGACGAGCCCGCCCATCCGGTCGAGATTCTTCAGCATCCGCTCGGGATAGACGAGCAATTTGTCGATCATTCCGGTGAGCCGTGCGAGCGCGAAGTCGAGCGTGACGGTCGCATCCGGCCCGATGAAGCGCTCGACCGACGAATGGGAGATGTCGCGCTCGTG
>JAXDOV010000088.1:0-35917 GCA_034668705.1 Sphingomonadales bacterium | reverse complement strand
GAGCTCCGAAATCGCGCGGTTGAGCACAGTGGTCGCGTCCAAGTGGGCGAACGAGGTCGCAGGCGCCGGATCGGTCAAATCGTCGGCCGGGACGTACACGGCCTGCACCGAGGTGATCGACCCCTTGTTGGTCGAGGTGATGCGCTCCTGCAGGTTGCCCATCTCGGTGGCCAGGGTGGGCTGATAGCCCACGGCCGAAGGGATGCGGCCCAGCAGCGCCGACACTTCGGCGCCGGCTTGCGTAAAGCGGAAGATGTTGTCGACGAAGAACAAAACGTCCTGGCCTTCGACGTCGCGGAAATATTCGGCGATCGTCAGGCCCGACAGCGCGACGCGGGCGCGGGCGCCCGGCGGCTCGTTCATCTGGCCGAACACCAGCGCGACCTTCGAGCCTTCGGGGGTCGGATTGCCGTCGGCATCCTTGGCGATGACGCCCGCGTCGAGGAACTCGTGATAGAGGTCATTGCCCTCACGAGTCCGCTCGCCGACGCCGGCGAACACCGAGGTGCCGCCATGGCCCTTGGCGATGTTGTTGATCAGCTCCTGGATCAGCACGGTCTTGCCGACGCCGGCGCCGCCGAACAGGCCGATCTTGCCGCCCTTGGCATAAGGCGCGAGCAGGTCGATGACCTTGATGCCGGTGACGAGGATCGAGCTCTCGGTCGACTGGTCGACGAAGAGCGGGGCCTCGGCATGGATCGGGGCAGTCTCGGCGGCGCCGATCGGGCCGCGCTCGTCGATCGGCTCGCCGATCACGTTCATGATCCGCCCGAGCGTCATCGGGCCGACCGGCATGCGGATCTGCGAGCCGGTGTCGCGGACTTCCTGGCCGCGGGTGAGGCCCTCGGTCGCGTCCATCGCGATCGTGCGGACGGTGCTCTCGCCGAGATGCTGGGCGACCTCGAGGACGAGGCGGTTGCCGTTATTGTCGGTCTCGAGCGCGGAGAGGATCTCCGGCAGCTCGCCTTCGAAGGTGACGTCGACGACGGCGCCGATCACCTGGCTGATGCGGCCGGCATTGTTCGTGGTTGCGGCGGTGGCCATTCTTCTCTTCCTTCTTTCCCGGCAATCTTGTTCCCCGGCGAAAGCCGGGGTCCAGTCTTCTTGTTTCGTCATCCCGGCGAAGGCCGGGATCCCAAGGGGTGAAAAACACCGTGTTCTTCACCCGCGGGGGCCCCAGCCTGCGCTGGGGCGACGGGCTAAATCTACAGCGCCTCCGCGCCCGAAATGATCTCGACCAGCTCGGTGGTGATCGCCGCCTGGCGGGTCCGGTTATACTGGATGGTGAGGCGGTTGATCATGTCGCCCGCGTTGCGGGTGGCATTGTCCATCGCGGTCATGCGGCTGCCCTGCTCCGACGCGGCATTTTCCAGCATCGCCCGGAAGATCTGGACGGCGACGTTGCGCGGGAGGAGGGCGGCGAGGATCTCCTCCTCGTCCGGCTCGTACTCGACGCCGGCATTGGCGCCGCCGGCGGCTTCCGTCGCAGCCGCGTCGGGCCGGGCGATTGGGATGATCTGCTGGCCGACCGGCTCCTGGACGAGGGCCGAGCGGAAGCGGGCGTAGAAGAGGTGGACGACGTCGATGCCGTCGGTGAGGTAGCGCTCGACCAGGTCGGCGGCGATCGCCTGGGCGTCGGCGAAGCTCAGCTGGCGGATGCCGCTGGTGTCATATTGATGGATGATCTGCTTCGGGTAGAGGCGCTGGATGACGGCGCGGCCCTTGCGGCCGACCAGGTAGAAATAGACGTTCTTGCCCTGGCCGATCAGCGCGTCGGCCTGGCGGCGGGCGGCGCGGACGATGTTCGCGTTGAACGCGCCGGCGAGGCCGCGATCCGAGGTGCAGACGACGAGCAGATGGGCCTGGTCCTTGCCGGTGCCGGCGAGCAGCTTCGGGCTCTGGTCGCTGATCGCGACTTTCGAGGCGAGGCTGGCCATCACCTGCTCCATGCGCTCGGCATAGGGGCGGCCGGCCTCCGCCGCCTGCTGCGCGCGGCGCAGCTTGGCGGCGGCGACCATCTTCATCGCCTTGGTGATCTTCTGCGTCGACTTGACCGACGCGATCCGGCCCTTGAGTGCCTTGAGAGAGGCCATTTACTTCCTCTTTTTCCCTTTCCTCGTCATCCCGGCGAAGGCCGGGATCTCAGCAGGTGAAAAGCGCCGTGCTCTTCACCCTCCGGGGCCCCAGCCTGCGCTGGGGCGACGTGTCCTACGCAAACGTCTTCGCGAAATCGCCGACGATCGACTTCAACTGCGTCTCCGTCTCGGCGTCGAGCTGCTTGGTCTCGCGGATCTTCGCCAGCACATCCGCATGGTCGGTGCGGAAATGGCTGAGCAGGGCGCTCTCGAAGCGGGTGACGGCGTTGACCGGCACGTTGTCGATGAAGCCGTTGACGCCCGCAAAGATCGAGACGACCTGCTCCTCGACCGGCATCGGGCTGAACTGCGGCTGCTTGAGCAGCTCGGTCAGCCGCGCGCCGCGGTTGAGCAGGCGCTGGGTCGAGGCGTCTAGATCCGAACCGAACTGGGCGAAGGCCGCCATCTCGCGATACTGGGCGAGCTCGAGCTTGATCGAGCCGGCGACCTTCTTCATCGCCTTGGTCTGCGCGGCCGAGCCGACGCGGGAGACCGAGAGGCCGACGTTGATGGCCGGACGGATGCCCTGGTAGAAAAGCTCGGTCTCGAGGAAGATCTGGCCGTCGGTGATCGAGATGACGTTGGTCGGGATATAGGCCGAGACGTCGCCCGCCTGGGTCTCGATGATCGGCAGAGCGGTGAGCGAGCCGGACCCGTTCGCCTCGTTCATCTTGGCGGCGCGCTCGAGCAGGCGCGAGTGGAGGTAGAAGACGTCGCCGGGATAGGCTTCGCGGCCCGGCGGACGGCGCAGCAGCAGCGACATCTGGCGATAGGCCACCGCCTGCTTGGACAAATCGTCATAGACGATGACGGCGTGCATGCCGTTGTCGCGGAAATACTCGCCCATCGTGCAGCCGGTATAGGGCGCGAGGAACTGGAGCGGCGCCGGCTCGGAGGCGGTGGCGGCGACGACGATCGAATATTCCATCGCGCCATTCTCTTCCAGCGCGCGGACGATCTGGGCGACGGTCGAGCGCTTCTGGCCGATGGCGACGTAGATGCAGTAGAGCTTCTGGCTCTCGTCGCCGGCCTTGTTGATCTCGCGCTGGTTGATGAAGGTGTCGAGCGCGACCGCCGATTTGCCGGTCTGGCGGTCGCCGATGATCAGCTCGCGCTGGCCGCGGCCGACCGGGACGAGGGCGTCCAGGGCCTTGAGGCCGGTCTGGACCGGCTCGTGCACCGACTTGCGCGGGATGATGCCGGGCGCCTTGACTTCGACGCGCTTGCGGTTCTCGGGGAGCTCGGCGCCCTCGATCGGGCCCTTGCCGTCGATCGGGTTGCCGAGGCCGTCGACGACGCGGCCGAGCAGGCCCTTGCCGACCGGGACGTCGACGATGGTGCCGGTGCGGCGGACGGTGTCGCCCTCGCGGATCTGGGAGTCGCTGCCGAAGATGACGATGCCGACATTGTCGGCCTCGAGGTTGAGCGCCATGCCCTTGATCGAATTGGCGAACTCGACCATCTCGCCGGCCTGGACGTTGTCGAGCCCGTAGACGCGGGCGATGCCGTCGCCGACCGACAGCACGGTGCCGACCTCGGAGACTTCGGCCTCGGTGCCGAAGCTCGCGATCTGCTCGCGGATGACCTTGGAAATTTCAGCGGCGCGGATGTCCATTTTCAGCCTTTCAGCCCTTCATTGCCTGGGCGAGATTGTTCAATTTGGTGCGGATGGAGCCGTCGATCATCTGCGAGCCGATCTTGACGACGAGCCCGCCCAGGATGGCGGGATCGACGCTCGGATCGACCGTGACGTCGCGGCCGACGCGGGTCTTGAGATTGGCCTTGAGGGCGGCGATCTGGCCCTCGTCGAGCGGATGGGCGGAGGTCACCTCCGCCGTGATCTCGCCGCGGTGGCGGGCGGCGAGCAGGTTGAAGGCGCGGATCGTGGCGGGGAGCTGGCCGAGCCGCCGGTTCTGGGCGAGGACGCCGAGGAAGTTGGCGGCGATCGGATCGAGCTTGAGCGCCTCGGCGACGCCGCGCGCGGCCTTCAGCGCATCCTCGCGCGAGACCAAAGGGCTGGTGATCAGCTCCCGCAACGCCTCCGAATCGGCGAGCGCCGCGCGCAGCGCGTCGAGGCCGGCGCCGACCGCATCGAGCTTGCGCTCGTCGCGGGCCAGCTCGAACAGAGCCGTGGCGTAGCGCCCCGCGAGACTTGCCTGAATGCCGCCGGAATTCTCCACGCGCGCTGTAACTCCCAGATCGGATTTTTAGACCATGGTAAGGAGCGCATGACGGGCGCTCCGCTAGGTCGCGGGCGCACTAGCAGGGCCTTTGCGGCGATGCAACTCACCCGTCGTTCCCGCGAAGGCTGGAATCCGGGAACACCGATCTGGTCCCTGAAACCGCCATGTTCATAGGTCCCGGATCAAGTCCGGGATGACGGGCTGGCGCCGTCACTTTGACCGCAAGGCCCGGGATGTGGCGGCCTCGAATCGGGCCTATGAAGGGGCCATGGACAGGTTCAGCACGATCGACGCCGACGCCGCCTGGCGCGCCGTTCTCGCCCGCGACAGGGCGGCCGACGGGCGCTTCGTCACCGGCGTCCTCACCACCGGCATCTATTGCCGCCCCTCCTGCGCCGCCCGCCACCCGAAGCGGGACAATGTCCGCTTCTTCGCGACCGGCATCGAGGCGGCGGCGGCCGGCCTTCGCGCCTGCCTGCGCTGCAAGCCCGACGAGGTGGCGCGCGACGCCGCCGCGATCGACGCGGCGCTGCGGCTGATCGAGACCGCGGAGACGCCGCCGAGCCTCGAGCAGCTCGCCGCCGCCAGCGCCTATTCGCCCTTCCACTTCCACCGCATCTTCAAGCGCGCCACCGGAGTCACGCCGGCCGCTTATGCCCGAGCCAGGAGAGCCAGAGCCATGACCGAGAGCCTCGCCGCCGAAAGGCGCATCACCGACGCGATCTACGATGCCGGCTATTCCGGACCCGGCCGCTTCTACGCGGACGCGAAGGATCGGCTCGGCATGACGCCTTCGACCTGGCGCGACGGCGGCCGCGGCGAGACGATCGGCTGGGCGACCGCCGAGACCTCGCTCGGGACGATGCTGGTCGCGGCGACCGACCGGGGCATCTGCCGCCTCTCCTTCGACGAAGGCGAGGAGGATCTGCGCCGTCATTTCCCCCATGCCGCGATCGCGCCGGGCGGCGACCGGATGGCGGAGCTGGTCGCGCGGACGGCCGCCGCGGTCGAGGCGCCGGAGCGGCCGCACGATTTGCCGCTCGACGTGCGCGGCACCGCCTTCCAGGAGGCGGTGTGGCGCGAGCTTTCCCGCATCCCGCCGGGCGAGAGCGTCTCCTATGCCGTGCTCGCCGCGCGCGCCGGCCGGCCGGCCGCAATCCGCGCCGCCGGCACCGCCTGCGGCTCCAACCAGATCGCCGTGCTCATCCCCTGCCACCGCGCCCGCCGCGGCGACGGCACCCCCGGCGGCTATGCCTATGGTATTGCGCGCAAGGCGAAATTGCTCGAGCGCGAAGGCGCCCCGCCGCTGCGGCTCAAGGCCTAGAGAGGGTCGCCATCAGGTTGAATCGTCGGCGCCCTGTATGGGATGCCTGCAATTCACTTTGAATGGCTGGGTCTAAGACCCCGAAGCCGCCGGCTGGGCGGAGGCCTGCTGGCCCTGCTCCTTCGCCAGCTCGGCCAGCAGCTTCGCCATCTGCTCGCGCCCCGCGGTGCGGCGGGGCGATTCGTGCGGGTCGTTGGCGATCGGCATCAAGGTCTTGATGGCCAGGGCCCATTTCTTCTCGGCGGCGAACTCGTCGACCAGAAGCTGGCGGATCTGGGTGTCGGCCGGCAGGGTGGTCCCGGCATCGGCAAGGGCGTCGACTGCCGATTTGGGCGGCGTCAGCCCGGCCAGATGATAGCTCTGGTAGACGGCGAGAAACGGCAGCGGATCGTTCGGATCGCCGCGATTGGCCTTGAGCGCCAGTTGCAGCGCTTCCTGCGCCCGGGCCGCCCGCGCCGGGCCGCTCAGCGCCGCCGCCGTCCGCGCCATGCCGAGCGACTTGATGACGAGGCCACGGACATGGTTCGGATCGATCGCGAGCAGCCGGTCGGCGGCGGCCTCCGACTGGGCGTAATTGCCGCCGGCATATTCGGCCAGCGCCAGAAAGGAGAGGGCGAACGGATCGTTCGGGTAGCGGCGCGCCTTGGCGCGGATATGGTCGAGATTGGCCTCGCGCAAATGCCGTTCCTGATCGCGGTTGCCCTGCTTGCGATAGGTGGACAGCTCGTCGTCGCGGAAGGCGATCACCTCCGGGACGAGGTCGCCCTCGGCGGCGCCGACCGGATGGACGGCCTGGATCACCGGCCGGGCGATCGGCACCGACACGAGCCGGTAGTCGAACACGCCTCCCAGCACGTAATTGCGCGCCTCGCGATCGATCTGCCTGAGATCGCCGAACGCCTTGGCCGCCTCGGCCGGCGATCTGCCGGCGCGGAGCGCGCCCAGATAGGCGCGCAGCTGCGCCGCATGGGCCTTGGAGAAGGTGAAGAAATGGGTCATCGCCCAGCCTTGGCCGTAAGTGTCGAAATCGCGGACCTTCTCCGGCGGCTTGAGGAGCAAGTCCTGGAGCGGCACCCAATAGGCCGCGATCTCGTTGCCGCGATGCTTGGCCGGCATGCCGTAACCGACCTTGCCGTCCGGCTGGATCCTGGAGGAGCCGATCAGCTCGGCATAGCCTTCGACATACCAGTCCGGATAGATGGCCGGGAAATATTGAAGCATGAAATGGTGCGCATATTCGTGGTGCAGCACCAGCTCCGGCGTGAAGATGCCGTCGTGGAACGACGTCGAATGCGGCGTGACCGCGAACGGCCCGAGCATGTTGCTGTTGTAGAAGCCGGCGACGCCGCTGTTGGTGAGGCCGAGCGCCTTTTCGACGTCGCCGTCGCTGTCGACCTCGTAGATCCTCACCTTGACCGGCTCGACCCGGTCGGAAATGGCGCTCGCCATCCGCATCAGCCCGTCGATCGTCTCGAGCCTGGTGGCGAGCCGCTCGACGTTCCTGTCGTCGCCCCGCGTGTAGATGATGAAGTGCGCCGTCTCCACCGCGCGCCAATCGGCACGGGCGGCGGCCGGCGCCAGCATCAGCAGGACGAACCCCGCAAATCTCGTCAGTCTGTCCACGGTCAAACCCCTTCCCCGGCCAGGCCGGTCCTCATGTCCTCGGTTTCGCGCCCCTGGCGCCGGCGAGCCGCTGCTTGAGCTCGGCGATCAGCTGGAGCGCCGGGCCCTGGCCGCTGCCGCCATGCGGATCGTAGGCGATCGGCCCCAGATAATAGATCGCGTCGGCGAGCTTGCCGTCGTTCACCAACTGGCTGACCAGCATCAGCCGCGGCCCCTGATCCTGGGGCAATGTGCTGACCGCCTGCATCAGCCCGTCCACCGCCTGCCGGGGCGGCCGCTCCCCCGCCGTGAGGAAGCTGCGATAATAAGCGACCAGCGGCTGCGGATCGTCGGGCGCGCTCTTGTTCGCGGCGACGATCAGCCGCCGCGCCTCCGCCACCTTCGCCTGCCGCGCCGGATCCGGCAGGCTCTCGGCCTGATGGAGCATCAGCATCGCCTTGCGCACCCGCCCGGGGACGCTGTCCGGCGCGACCGCCAGCAGCCTGTCGACCGTCGCCGTGGCGGCGGTGAAATCCTCAGCCTCATATTCGGCGTCGGCGAGCAGCCGCAGGGCAAAGGGATCGGTCGGATAGCGCGCCACCTTGGCGCGAATGTCGGCGAGATAGGCGGCCATCTGCTCCTTGCCGAGGCCGTAGCCGAACGAAGCCGTCTCCTGCATCAGCGCCGCTTCGCCCGGCGACAGCGTCCGCACCCTGATCGTCTCCGGCGCCGGCAATGCGATCGGCACGGCCCGCATCGGGAAGCTCCCCTGCTCCAGATAGACATGAACCTCGCGGCTGAGCTGGTCGAGGTCGCCGAACGCGTCCCTCGCGGCGTCGTCGTTGGAGACGCCGGCGCCAAGCTCCCCCAGATATTTGCGGAGCTGGCCGGCCCGTTTCTCCGAGAAGGTGAGATAATGGGCGAGGAGCCAGCTTTCGCCGTAGAAATCGGCATCGGACGGGAAGGAGATGTAGGTCGAGTCCAGCAGCTGGGGGACCGGCACCCAGCGCGACGAGGTCAGCGACCAGCCGCGGTGGCTCGCGGCCTTGCCGAACACCATCTTGCCGCCGTTCATCAGCGCGGCGGTGGAGGCGATCTCGGCGAAGCCCTCGACATACCAGGCGGGGTAGGTGGCCGGCAGATATTCGAGCATGAAATGGTGGGTATATTCGTGGAACAGGGTGACGTCGGCGCCCCAGGCATCGTCATTGCCGGGCTTGGGGCGCGACGACACCGCGATCGGGCCCTGCATGTTCACCGTGTAGAAGCCGGCGACGTTGGGGGCGTGGCCGCGATACGCCTTGCGCACCAGCTCGACCGTGTCGAGGATGATCACCCTGACCTTGATCGGCGGCGCGTCGGCGGGCGTCGCCGTCGCCCTGCGCAGCAATGCGTCCAGGCCTTCCAGCCGCTGGGCGGCCTCGACCAGCTGGCCCTGGGAGCCGCCGCTGTAGATCTGGAAATGGGCGGTCTCGGCCTCCCGCCATTCGGCCCGCGCCGCGCTCGGCGCCAGCATCAGCAGCGCGAACGCCAAGGTCGGTCTTGCCAAGCTGCCATCCCCTTTTCCCCGTCAAGGCAGAGGCTTAGCCGATCCTCCCGCGCCTGTGAAGAGATGCTCAGAGGAAGGAATAGGGATCGACGTCGACGGCGACCCGGACGCCGCGCGGCCAGCTCAGCTTGCCGAGCCAGTCGCGGATCACCTCCTGGACGTCGAGCTGGCGGGCGGCGTGGACGAGGAGGCGCTGGCGGTGGCGGCCGCGAAGCATCGCCAGCGGGGCGGGGGCGGGGCCGAACACGGCCATGTTCTCGACCCGCGGCGCGCTGCGGCCGATCAGGCGCGCGGTCTCGGTCGCTTCGCCGAGGTCCTCCGAGGAGATGATGATGCCGGCGAGGCGGCCGAAGGGCGGCATCGCCGCCTCACGCCGCGCCTCCGTCTCCGCCGCGTAGAAGCTCTCCGAATCGCCGCTGACCAGAGCGGCGATCACCGGCGCCCCCGGCTCGTGGGTCTGGACGAGGACCCGGCCCGGCTTCTCGCCGCGGCCGGCGCGGCCGGCGACCTGGGCGATCTGCTGGAAGCTGCGCTCCGCCGCCCGCAGGTCGCCGCCCGACAGGCCGAGATCGGCGTCGACCACGCCGACCAGGGTCAGGTTCGGGAAATGATAGCCCTTGGTGACCAATTGGGTGCCGACGACGATGTCGATCGCCCCCGCCTCCATCCGCCCGACGAACTCCGCCGCCTTGGCCGGCGACCACATCGTGTCGGAGGTGACGATCGCCGTCCGCGCCTCGGGGAACAGGGCGGCGACCTCGTCGGCGATCCGCTCGACGCCCGGGCCGACGGGGACGAGGCTGTCGGTCTCCCCGCATTCCGGGCAGGCATGGGGCGGCGGCATCATATGGCCGCAATGGTGGCAGGCGAGGCGGTGGACGAGCCGGTGCTCGACCATCCAGGCGGTGCAGTTCGGGCATTGGAAGCGGTGGCCGCAATGGCGGCAGAGGGTGAGCGGCGCATAGCCGCGGCGGTTGAGGAAGAGCAAAGCCTGCTCGCCCCGCGCCAGCACCTCTCCCAGCGCCGTCACCAGCCGGGGCGCCAGCCAGCGGCCGCGCGGCGGCGGCTCGGCGATCAGGTCCAAAGCCTCGATCTCGGGCAATTCGGCGGCGCCGTAGCGGTCGGGCAGGCGCAGCTCCTTGTAGACGCCGATCTCGGCCATCTGCCGGCTCTCGATCGCCGGCGTCGCCGAGGCGAGGACGATCGGTACCTTTTCGAGCTTGGCGCGCATCACGGCGACGTCGCGGGCGTGATAATGGACGCCCTCCTCCTGCTTGAAGCTGGTCTCATGCGCCTCGTCGACGACGATCAGGCCGAGCCTCGGATAAGGCAGGAAAAGCGCGGAGCGGGCGCCGACCACGACTCTGGCGCCGCCGGTGGCGATCGCCCGCCAGGCGCGGCGGCGCTGCGACTGGCGCAGGTTCGAATGCCAGACCACCGGCTCATGACCGAAGCGGGCGGCGAAGCGGCGCAGGAACGGCTCCGTCAGCGCGATCTCGGGGAGCAGGATCAGGGTCTGCCGGCCCTCGCGCAGGGCCTCGGCGATCGCCTCGAAATAGACTTCGGTCTTGCCGGAGCCGGTGACGCCGTCGAGCAGGAAGGGGGCGAAATCCGCCGCCTGCACCGAAGCGACCAGCGCCGCCGCCGCCGCTTGCTGGGCGGGCTCGAGCGCCGGCGGATCGTGATCGGGGTCGGGGGCGGGGAAGGGGTCGTCGAGCGAGACGTCGACCGCCTCGATCGCGCCGGCCTTGACCAGGCCGCGGATGACGCTGTCGGAGACGTCGGCGGCCAGACCGAGCTCGCGGACCAGGCCCTGCCGCTCGCCGATCCGCTCCAGCGCCTGATTGCGTTGCGGCGTCAGTCGCTCCGGCACCAGGCCGGTGGCGCGATATTCGGTGACGGTCCGCCCCCGCTCGAGTGCGCTGGTCGAGGCGAGCGTCATCCGCAGCACCGAAGCGATCGGCGCCAGATAATAAGCCGCCGTCCATTCGATCAGCCGCCGCAGCGGCTCCGACAGCGGCGGCACGTCATAGGCGTGGAGGAGGGCGCGCAGCCGGTTGTCGCCCACCTCTTCGGTTTGCAGCCGCTCGGGCTCCCAGACGACGCCGAGCATCTGCCGCGGCCCGAGCGGCGCGACGACGATCGAGCCGGGCGCCACCGCCATGCCCTGCGGCACCCGATAATCGAGCGGCCCCAAAGCGGCGTTGAGCAGGATCAGGCGGGCGCGGGACATGGCCCCTAGCTAGGGAGGCGAAAGCCGAAAAGGAATCGGTTATGAACGCAAAGCGCGGATTTGGGGGAATGCCATGGCGGACGAAGCCCAGCGGCAACTCGACACGTTCATCGACAAGTTCACCCCCGAAGTGGCGAGCCTGACGCGCGCCCTGCTCACCAAGGCGAAGGCGCGCATCCCCGGCGCGACCATCCTCGTCTACGACAATTACAATGCGCTCGCGATCGGCTTCGGCCCAGGCGAGAAAGCGGGCGAGGCGATCCTGTCGCTGGCGGTGATGCCGCGCTGGGTGACCCTGTGCTTCCTCTGGGGCGTCCGCCTCGCCGATCCGCACCGGCTGCTGAAGGGCGGCGGCAGCCGCGTCCGCCACGTCCGGCTGCTGACCCCCGAGGCGTTCGACGATCCCCGCATCGACGCCCTGATCGACGAGGCGCTGGCCATGGCCGAGCCGACCATCGACCCGGCCGGAGAGCAGAGGCTGATCATCAAGTCCATCTCGGCGAAGCAGCGGCGGCGACGGCCCTGACAGCGACCGAAGCGGGGGCTATAGCTCGTCCGAATCTTGCCATGAGGGCCCAATGAAATTCTTCGTCGACACCGCCGACACCGCCGAAATCCGCGACCTCGCCGAAACCGGCCTTCTCGACGGCGTCACCACCAACCCCTCGCTGATCCACAAGGCGGGCCGCAACTTCCTCGAAGTGGTGAAGGAGATTTGCGGCATCGTTCCCGGCCCGGTCTCGGCCGAGGTCGTCGCCACCGACCATCGGGAAATGATGCGCGAGGCCGAGATATTGCGGAAGATCGCCGGCAATATCGCGGTCAAGGTGCCGCTCACCGTCGACGGGCTCAAGACCTGCAAGGCGCTGACCGGCGACGGCACGATGGTCAACGTCACTTTGTGCTTCACCGCCAACCAGGCCCTGCTCGCCGCCAAGGCGGGGGCGACCTTCATCTCCCCCTTCGTCGGCCGCCATGACGATGTCGGCTTCGACGGCATGCAGATCATCTCCGAGATCCGCCTGATCTACGACAATTACGATTTCGCCACCGAGATCCTGGTTGCCTCGGTCCGCCATCCGATCCACGTCCTCGAAGCCGCCAAGATCGGCGCCGACGTGATGACCGCGCCGCCGGCGGTGATCCGCCAGCTGTTCAAGCACCCGCTCACCGACCGCGGCCTCGAAGCCTTCCTCGCCGACTGGCAGAAGACCGGCCAGACGATCGGGTAAACGGCGATACTCCCCTCTCTGGAAGGGAGGGGAATTGGCTTCGGGATTTTGGCCATCGCATCTTAACCATCTTCGGGATAAGCTCCTCTGGCGATGGGCAAAGTCATCAACTTCGAGGATCGGGCGGTCGCCAGCCTGCGCGCGCGGGTCGCGGCGGCGGAGGAAGCGAACCAGGATCTGATCGCCTTCGCCCGCGGCCATTCGGGCGCGGTCGCCTCGATCCACGAGGCGGTGCTGGCCGCGATCGAGGCCGAAGGCTTCGACCATCTCATCCACATCGTCACCCAGGAATGGCCGCAGATCCTCGGCCTCGACGCGGTCGCCGTCGCTCTGTTCGTCGGCGATCGCGGCGTCCGCGCCGACGCCTCCGGCCTGCAATTCGTCGACCCGCGGCTGATCGAGCGCTCGATCGAGGGCCTGGAGGGCGTCGTCCTTCGCGGCTGCCGGCGCGGCCATCCCTTGTTCGGCCCCGCCTGCACCCTGATCCGCGCCGAAGCCCTGGTCCGGCTCGAGAGCGAGGCGCCGCTGCCCGGCGGCCTGCTCGCGCTCGGCCAGCGCGCCGAGCAGGGCTTCGAGACCCGCCACGGCTCGGAACTGCTCGTCTTCCTCGGCCGCGTCCTCACCCGCTCGATCGGCCGGTGGCTGATCGATTGACCGAGGATCTCGCGTCGGGCCATCCGGCGCGGGAGGCGGCCCTGCGCTGGCAGCATCATCTCGCCCGCGACCGCCGCCGCTCCCCGCACACCGTCCGCGCCTATCTCGCCACCGCCCACCGGCTGATCGATTTCCTCGCCGGACATCTCGGCGGCGCGGTCGACGACGCGGCTCTGGCGGCGCTGCGGCCGGCGGACCTGCGCGCCTTCCTGACCCGCCGCCGCGCCGAGGGGCTCGGCAACAGCTCGGCGGCGCGCGAGCTTTCCGCGATTCGCAACTTCCTCGCCTTCGCCGCCGCCGAACGAGGCGGCGAAGCGACTCTGCCGCGCCTCAAGGGGCCGAAGCGGCCGCGCTCCGTCCCCCGGCCGATCTCGCCGGACGACGTGATGGCGCTCGCCGAGGAAGTGGGCGAGGAGGCGCGCGCGGAATGGATCGCGGCTCGCGACTTCGCCTTGCTGACCTTGCTCTACGGCTCGGGCCTCCGCGTCGCGGAGGCGCTCGGCCTCACCGGCGCGGCGCTGCCGATGGGCGAGGCTTTGGTCGTCACCGGCAAGCGCAGCAAGATCCGGGTCGTGCCGCTGCTGGCGCCGGTGCGCGAGGCGATCCTGCTTTACCTCGCTTTGTCGCCTTATCCCTCGTCGCGCGACGCGCCCCTGTTCCGCGGCGCCCGCGGCGGACCGCTCAACGGCGAGATGATCCGCCGCGTCGTCCGCCGCGCCCGGGTGCGGCTCGGCCTGTCGGAGCGGACGACGCCGCACGCGCTCCGGCACAGCTTCGCCACCCATCTGCTCGGCCGTGGCGCGGACCTGCGCTCGCTCCAGGAGCTGCTCGGCCATGCCAGCCTCTCCTCGACCCAGATCTACACGGCGGTCGACACCGCCCATCTGATGGACGTCTACCGCACCGCCCATCCGCGGGCGTGAGGCTGTCCGCGGTGTCTCGTGCGACTTTTAATTGTTCCCCGGCGAAAGCCGGGGCCCAGTAGGGAAGCTGGACCCCGGCTTTCGCCGAGGAACATCTGAGAGCGGTTCCGTCTGATCGAAGCCTATTCTAGCCCTGTCGCGGCTTTACGAACTGGAGAACCAGCCGGGTCAGCCAGAGCAGGAAGGCGGCGGCGACGATGAAGGTGCTGACCGGTCCGGCATAATGCTCGATCTGGCGATAATGGTCGCCGAGCAGCGAGCCGAGCCAGGCGAGCAGGCCGGACGAGATCAGGCAGCCGGTCGCGCTGAGGATAAGGAAGCGGCCGAACGGCATCCGCACCAGGCCGGCGGGGATCGAGATCGCCGTGCGCACCGCCGGGACCAGGCGGCCGATCAGCACCAGCACCGGCCCCAGCCGCGCGAACCAGCGCTCCAGCCACTCCACCTCGTGGAGCGAGACGGTGGTGATGCGGCCGTAGCGGGTGACCAGCCGCTTGAACCGTTCGTAGCCGAGCGCGCGGGCCGCCCAATACCAGGTGATCGCGCCGGTCATCGAGCCGGCGGCGCCGGAGAGGGCGACGCCGACCAGCGACATCTCGCCCTGGCTGGCGATCAGCCCCGAGAGCGGCATCACCAGCTCGGCCGGGAAGAGCGGCAGGATCGTCTCCACCCACATCAGCAGGAAGATGGCGAGATAATGATAGTGCCGGATGAAGTCGGGCAGGAAGTCAGCCACTTTTGCTCGCTTTCTGTTCGATCCTGTCCCAGATCAGCCCGGGCGTGTCGGTGCCGTTGAACCGGTCGATGGCGACGATGCCGGTCGGCGAGGTAACGTTGATCTCGGTCAGCCATTTGCCGCCGATCACGTCGATGCCGACGAACAGCAGGCCGCGCTTTTTCAGCTCGGGGGCGAGCGCCGCGCAGATCTCCCTCTCGCCTTCGGTCAGCTCCGTCTTCACCGCCGATCCGCCGACCGCGAGGTTCGACCTGATCTCGCCCTCGCCGGGAATGCGGTTGACCGCCCCCGCCACCTCGCCGTCGATGAGGACGATGCGCTTGTCGCCCTCGGCGATCTCCGGGACGAAGGCCTGGACGACGTGCGGCTCGCGATAGGCGGTGTTGAACATCTCCATCAGGGAGGCGAGGTTGGCGCCGTCGGCGCCGATCTTGAAAACCGCCTTGCCGGCATTGCCGTGGAGCGGCTTGACCACGATCGCTCCATGCTCCTCGAGGAAGCGGCGGGCCAGCGCGGCCGAGCGGGTGAGCAGGGTCGGCGGCATGAAGCGGGCGAAATCGAGCACCCAGATCTTCTCCGGCGCGTTGCGCACCGAGGCCGGATCGTTGACCACGAGCGTCTCGTCCTGGATCCGCTCGAGCAAATGGGTGGCGGTGATGTAGCCGAGGTCGAAAGGCGGGTCCTGGCGCATCAGCACGACGTCGACGTCGCGGCCGAGATCGAGCAGGACCGGCGCCTCGAAGCGGAAATGCGCGCCCTCGACCCGCTCGACGGCGACCGGATGGGCCTGCGCCCATAGCCGCCCGTCGCGCCAGCTGAGCGCCTCCGGCCCGTAATGGAACAGCCGATGCCCGCGGCGCTGCGCGGCGAGCATGATCGCGAAGGTCGAATCGCCGCTGATGGCGATCCCCTCCATCGGATCCATCTGCACGGCCACCCGCAAGCTCATCGTCCTATGCGCTCCCTTTCGCCGCCGCCCTAAGCGAGGGTCCGGCGCTTGTCACCCGCCGCCGCCGTCCCGGAGCAGGCTTTGCGGATCGACCTTGGTCGAGACGTAGCGACGCATCAGCACCATCCCCTCCTCGCTGCGGATCGTGACCTCCTGCTCCTTGCTCTGGCGGCCGGAGACGCAGCCGGCACGGAAGGCGAGGGCGCGGGCGACCGAATCATGCTGCTCCGCAGTCATTGCCAGCCAGATTTCATGCTCGATCGTGCCCTCGCCCTTGTCGGTGAGTTCCGAGCCGCCCTGCGCGCTCAACGTGTCGAGCGCCTTCTTCACGTCGTTGCAGATTTGGGCGGGGATCGGCCCGTCCATCGGCTCCGGCGGCTTGGGCGCGTCGTGGCAGGCGGCAAGCGAGGCGAGCGAGAGCGAAAGGAGGAGGTTGCGGACCTGCATGATCATCCTAGCCAGATGTTGGTGAGGTGGCGGGGGAGGCGGCCCGGCACGACGAAGACCGCGTCTATGCGCAGATCGTCGCCGGCGCGGGCGTAACGATGCGCCAGGGCTTCGGCGGCCGCGGCGACGCGGCGGAGGCGATAATCGTCGAGCGCGAGCGCAGCCTCGCCGGCGGTCGCCCGCGCCTTTACCTCGATGAAGGCAAGGATGCGGCCGCGCCGGGCGATCAGGTCGACCTCGCCGACCGGCGTCCGCACCCGCCGCGCGAGGATCGCCCAGCCCTTGAGCCGCAGCCACCAGGCGGCGATCGTCTCGGCCCGGCGGCCGCCCTGCTCCGCCCGCTCGCGGGTCATTTGAGCGCCAGCGCGCGCTCATAGGCGCGGCGCTTCGGCACGCCGAGCGCCTCGGCCACCTCGGCCGCCGCGCGCGAGGGGGAGAGGCGGACCATCGCCGTGCGCAAAGCCGCGTCGATCTCGGCTTCCTCCGGCGCCGCCTGCTCGCCCGGCGGGCCGACGACGATGACGATCTCGCCCTTCGGCGGCGCGTCCCGGTAGCGTTCGGCGAGGGCGCCGAGGGTCCCCGTCGCCGTCTCCTCGAAGCGCTTGCTGATCTCCCGCACCACCGCCGCTTCCCGCGCGCCGAATATCTCGTCGAGCGCCGCCAGCGTCGCGCCGAGCCGCGGCCCGCTTTCGTAGAGCACTAGGGTCGCGCGCACGCCGGCGACCTCGCGGAGCGCCGTCGCGCGCGCCGCCGCCTTGCTCGGCAGGAAGCCCAGGAAGAGGAAGCGGTCGGTCGGCAGCCCGGCCAGGGTGAGCGCGGCGATGGCGGCGCTGGGGCCGGGCGCTGTGGTGACCGGGATCCCCGCTGCCCGCGCGTCGCGGACCAGCTTGTAGCCGGGATCGGAGATGAGCGGCGTCCCCGCGTCGGACACCAACGCCACCGCCTCGCCGCGCATCCGCGCCAGCAGCTCGGGCCGCACCCGGTCGGCATTGTGATCGTGATAGGCGATCATCGGCCGCTTGATGCCGAGATGGGCGAGCAGCTTCGCCGTCATCCGCGTGTCCTCGACCGCGATCACGTCCGCGCCGCGCAGCATGTCGGCGGCGCGCGGGCTCATATCGGAAAGATTGCCGATCGGCGTCGCGACGATATAGAGGCCGGCAGTGAGTTTCGCGTTCATGAGGTCTCGGGTCATGGCAGAGCAATCCGGTTCGCCGCAAGCGCGGCGCTCGATCCTCCGGCTCGGTCTGGCGGCGCTGACCGCGCTCGCGCTCGCCGGCTGCCAGCTCGTCCCGAAGCCGAACCAGGAGCCGCCGCCGCCGGCAGAGCAGGCCCAGCCCGTGCAGCCGCGCGTCGAGCAGCCGCTCCCCGGCCTGCCGCCCGACGAGACCCGCAACCGCGTCGCCGTGCTGGTGCCGCTCAGCGGAGCCAATGCCGGCGTCGGCACGTCGATCGCCAACGCCGCCCAGCTCGCCTTGCTCGACACCGGCGGCGACCGCATCCGCATCACCGTCTACGACACGGCCAAGACCGGCGCGGCCGCCGCGGCGAACGAGGCGATCGGCCAGGGCAACGGGCTCATCCTCGGGCCGCTGCTGGCCGAGGACGTGCGCGCGGTGGCGCCGGTCGCCCGCCGCTCCGGCGTCCCCGTCATCGCTTTCTCGAACGACGTCAGCGTCGCCGGCGACGGCGTCTATCTGATCGGCTTCACCCCCGGCGAATCGATCGAGCGGGTGATCGGCTATGCGCGCTCGAAAAATCTCGACCGCTTCGCCGCTCTGACTCCGAACGGCGTCTATGGCCGCCGGGCCGGCGAGGCGATGATCGACATCGTCGCCCATGCGGGCGGCCGCCTGATCGGCATGCAGAGCTTCGACCGCGACCCGGCGAGCATCCGCGCCGCCGTCACCAGGGTCTCCGCCCAGGGCGCCTATGATGCGGTGCTGATCGCCGATAGCGGCCGCATCGCCGCCATCGCCGCGCCGATGATCCGCGGCCCGAAGCTGCTCGGCACCGAGCTCTGGGCGACCGAAAGCGATCTCGGCCGCACGGCCGCGCTTCGCGGCGGCTGGTATGCCGCCGCGTCGGACACGATGTTCAACCAGCTGCGCGCCCGCTACCGCACCCGCTACGGCACCAGCCCCTACCGGCTCGCCAGCCTCGGCTATGACGCGGTGCTGCTGGCGGTGCGGATCGGCAAGGACTGGCGGGTCGGCCGGCCCTTCCCGGAGCGGGCATTGCGCGATCCCAGCGGCTTCGCCGGCGTCGACGGCGCCTTCCGCTTCGACGGCCACGGCATCGCCGAGCGCTCGCTGGAGGTTCGCGAGGTGACGGCGACGGGTTCGGTGGTGCTGTCGCCGGCGCCCAAGGGCTTCGATTAGAGAGCGATCTCCGCGAGGATCGCGTCGAGGACCAGCATTCCGGCGGGCAGGACCCGCAGCCGATCCTCGGTTTGCGTGAGCAGCCCTGCCGCCTCGAGCCGCGCGACCGCGCGCCGGTCGAGCCGCTCCTCGACCCGGGCGAGCATTACGCCCTCGCGCAGCCGCAGCCCCATCAGCAGAGCCTCGCCCGCGGCATCGGCCGGCCCCACCGGATTCTCCTCCTGGATGCCGTGGCCGTTGCGGGCGAGCGCGCCCAGCCAATTCTCCGGTTTCCTGTGCCGGATCGTCGCGCCGCCGCCGCGCCGGCCATGCGCCCCCGGACCGACTCCCGCATAGGAGCCGTAGCGCCAATAGGTGAGATTGTGCCGGCTCTCCGCGCCCGGCCGCGCATGGTTCGAAATCTCGTAGGCGGGAAGGCCGGCTGCCTCCGTCATCGCCTGGGTCAGCTCGTAGAGCGAAGCCGCTTCGTCCGGATCGCGCGGGACGAGCACGCCCTTCGCGGCCAAAGCGGCGAAGCGCGTGCCCGGCTCGATCGTCAGCTGATAGAGCGAGAGATGCTCGGTGCCGAAGGCGAGGGCCCGCTCCAGCGCGCGTCCCCAATCCGCCTCCGATTGATCGGGAAGCGCGTAGATCAGATCGAAGCTGACGCGCCGGAAGATACGTTGCGCCGTCGCCAGCGCCGCCAGCCCTTCGGCCACGTCATGGGCGCGGCCGAGGAAGCGGAGCGCCTTGTCGTCCAGCGCCTGGAGGCCGAGCGACACCCGATTGACCCCGGCCGCTTCGAGATCGGCGAAGCGCGCCGCCTCGACCGAGGAGGGATTGGCTTCGAGCGTAATCTCGATGCCGGCCGCGAAGCCCCAATGACGCTCCGCCGCCCCGATCAGGGCCGCCACCGTCTCGGGCGCCATCAAGGAAGGCGTGCCGCCGCCGAAGAAGATCGAGCTCAGCGGTCCCTGGGGAACGGCCCCTGCTTCCCAGGCGAGGTCGGCGAGCAGGGCCTCGCGCCAGGCGGCCTGGTCGATCGACTCCCGCACATGGCTGTTGAAGTCGCAATAAGGGCATTTGGAGACGCAGAACGGCCAATGGATGTAGAGGGCCAATTCCTCCGTCACCCCGGCGGAGGCCGGGGTCTCAATGTGGGTACAAGCTGACGTGCGAACTGCCTCCGGGATGGGAGACGGGCCTCCCCGGTCTCTTCCGGGGGAAGGTGGCGCCCGTCTGCCCTTCGCCGGCATGACGTTCAGCTCTCCCATCACGTCAGCGCCGCGACCAGCTTCCGGAAGGCATCCGCGCGGTGGCTGATGCGGTGCTTTTCGGCCGGATCCATCTCGCCGAAGGTGATGTCGTAGCCGAGCGGCTGGAACATCGGATCGTAGCCGAAGCCGCTCTCTCCGCGTGGCGGCCAGACGAGGCAGCCGTCCACCCTTCCTTCGAACCATTCGCAATGGCCGTCGGGCCAGCACAGGGCCAGAGCGCAGACGAAATGGGCGTCGCGGCTTGCCTCGGGGCCGAGCGCTTCCAACCTGTCCCATACCCGCCGCATGGCGAGGCCGAAATCGCGCGGCGCCTCCACCTCGCCGGGCCCGGCCGCCGGCGGCACCCGGGGATCGCCCGCCAGCGCCCAGCGCGCCGAATAGATGCCGGGCCGGCCTTCCAGCGCCTCGACGCAGAGGCCGCTATCGTCGGCGAGGGCGCGAAGGCCCGAAAGATCCGCCGCCTGGCGCGCCTTCAAATCGGCATTTTCGGCGAAGCTGATGCCGATCTCGTCCGGCTCCGGCAGATCGAGCTCGGCCGCCGAGACGGGCTCGACGCCATAGGGCCCGAGCAACTCGGCGATCTCCCGCACCTTGCCCTGATTGTGGCTGGCGATGACCAGCCTGCCGGGCTCGAGCCTCCTCACCGGCCGGTCGCCCGGTCCTGCGCGGCGAAGATCTGGCCGCAGCCGATGCGGGCGAGGCGGAGCAGGCGCAGCAGGCCTTCCTCGTCATAGCATTCGCCCTCGGCAGTCACCTGCGCCTCCACGATCTTGCCGTCCTCGGTCAGCACGAAATTGCCGTCGGCTCCGGCGGTCGAATCCTCGGCATAATCGAGGTCGAGCACCGCGGCCCCGCCGTGGATGCCGCAGCTCACCGCCGCCACCTTCTGGCGGATCGGATCGGCCGCGATCAGCTTCTGCGCGATCAGGCCGTCGACGGCGAGGCGGAGCGCCACCCAGGCGCCGGAAATGGCGGCGGTGCGGGTGCCGCCATCGGCCTGGATGACGTCGCAATCGAGCGTGATCTGGCGCTCGCCCAGTTTCTCGAGGTCGACCACGGCGCGGAGCGAACGGCCGATCAGCCGCTGGATCTCCTGCGTCCGGCCCGACTGCTTGCCCGCCGCCGCCTCGCGCCGCCCGCGCGTATGGGTGGCGCGGGGCAGCATGCCGTATTCGGCCGTCACCCAGCCCCGCCCCTTGCCGCGCAGCCAGCCCGGAAGCGAGGTTTCGACCGAAGCGGTGCACAGCACGCGCGTATCGCCGAAGGCGATCAGGCAGCTTCCCTCGGCATGGCGGGTGAAGCCGGCCTCCATGACGATCGGGCGCATTTCGTCGGGGGCGCGTCCGGATGGGCGCATGAACAACTCCTCAAATGGGGCGGGCTGTAGACAGGGGCCGTTCAGCGGTCCAGTCCGAAGGATCGCCGGAACGAGAGGACGAGACCATGGCCAGGACGCTGATCACGATCATTGGCGCGCTCGCCTTGCTGATGGGTTTGCTCTGGATCGGCCAGGGGCTCGGCATCGTCCGCCGGCCGGCGAGCAGCTCCATGATCGATATGCGGCCCTGGGCCTGGCGCGGCATATTGCTGGCCCTCGCCGGCGCGGCGATGATCTGGTTCGGCCGGAGGCGCTGAGCGAGATGGGCAAGGCAAGACTCGCGATCGCGGCCGCCGGGTTCGCGATGTCCGCCTGCGCGACGATGCCGGCCCTTGGCGCCGCGCCGGAGAGCATCCGCTACGAGACCGGCCCCTGCTTCGGCGCCTGCCCGGTCTACACGGTGACCGTCCGCGCCGACGGCAGCGGCCTGTTCGAGGGCCGCCGCTTCACCGCCGTTTCCGGATCGCGCGCGTTCCGGATCACGCCCGGCCAGTATCGCGCCTTCGCTGCCTGGCTCGCCCCGCTTCGGCCCCGGCGGGGGATCCTGCGCTATGACGGCGCGCCGCTCTGCGGACGGATGGCGACCGATTTGCCGTCGGCGGACGTCAAATGGCGGCTGCGCGACGGCAGCGAGCGCGAGCTCTATTATTATTATGGCTGCGACATGGACGGGAAGCGCGCCATGGCCGAGCGCCTGCGCAAGGCGCCGGGCCTGCTTCCGATCGCCGCTTTCATCCGCGCCGGGCCCTGAATACACCATTCGTCTTGGAAAAGCGGGGCCGGTTGAGTGGGGCGGCGCCCCGGCCTACATCCGCCTGATGGCCTCGACCCCCGTTTCCGAGCTGACCGACCGCGCCCGCGAAGTGTTCCGGATGGTGGTCGAGAATTATCTCGGCTCCGGCACTCCGGTCGGCTCGCGCACCATCTCGCGCTTGCCCGGCCTCAACCTCTCGCCGGCCTCGATCCGCAACGTCATGCAGGATCTGGAGGAGGTCGGCCTGCTCAGCCATCCCCATACCTCGGCCGGCCGGGTGCCGACCGAGACCGGCCTGCGCCTGTTCGTCGACGGCATGATGCAGGCGGCCGAGCCGAGCGCGGAGGAACGGGCGGCGATCGAGGCGCGGATCGAGCGCGGCGGCCCGGTCGAGGAGGCGCTGGCGGCGGCGACGGCGGCGCTGTCCGGCCTCTCCGCCTGCGCCGGCATCGTCCTCGTGCCCAAGCGCGAGCCGGTGCTGCGCCAATTGGGCTTCGTCCAGCTCTCGCCGACCCAGGCGCTGGCGGTGATGGTCGGCACCGAGGGGAGCGTCGAGAACCGGGTGATCGACATCCCGCCCGGCACCACCGCATCGGCGCTCGCCGAGGTCGGCAATTACATCAGCGCCCGCCTCTCCGGCCTGACGCTGCAGGAGGCGCGCACCCGGCTCGGCGACGAGATCCGCGCCGGCAAGGCGGCGCTCGACGGCGCCGCCAGCGAATTGATCGGCCGCGGCCTCGCTTTGTGGGCGGAGGATGCGGCACAAAGGCCGGTGCTGATCGTCCGCGGCCAGGCCAATCTCCTCGACGACGGCGCCGCCGCCGATCTCGACCGGGTCCGCCAGTTGCTCGAAGAGCTGGAAGGCAAGGAGGAGATCGCGCGGCTGCTCGACAGCGCCCGCGCCGGCCAGGGGATGAAGATCTTCATCGGCTCCGAGAACAAGCTCTTCGCCTTGTCCGGATCCTCGGTGATCGCGGCGCCCTATCGCGGCCGGGAGGGCAAGGTGGTGGGAGTCGTCGGCGTGATCGGCCCGACCCGGTTGAACTACGCGCGGGTCGTCCCCATGGTGGATTTCACGGCACAGGCTTTATCGAGATTGATGGCATGAACGAACAGGAAGAGCTGCAGGAGCAGGCTGAAACGACCGACCGCGCGACGGCCGAAGAGGGCGCCCCGGAACAGGATTTCGCCGATCTGGTCAAGGAGCTGGAGGAGGTGCGCCAGCACGTCCTCTACGCGCAGGCGGAGACCCAGAACGTCCGCCGCCGGCTGGAGCAGGAGAAGCAGACCGCCGCGACCTATGCCGCTTCCGGCTTCGCCCGCGACATGCTGTCGGTGAAGGACAATCTCGACCGCGCGCTCGCGGCGGTGCCCGACGAGGTCCGCCAGGACGAGCGGCTGAAGGCGCTGATCACCGGCATCGAGGCGACCGCGCGCGAGCTCGATTCGGTGTTCCAGCGCAACGGCATCACCCGCGTCGAGGCGGTCGGCCAGCCGCTCGATCCCCACCGCCACCAGGCGATGGTCGAGATTCCGAGCGCGGAGGCCGAGCCCGGCTCGATCGTCCAGGAGATGCAGGCCGGCTATATGCTCAAGGACCGCCTGCTGCGCCCGGCGATGGTCGGCGTCGCGAAGAAGCCGTAAGAGAAAGTCCTCCCCCGGATTCCCCGGGGAGGGGGACCGCGCGCAGCGCGGTGGAGGGGTATGCCGCGGAAGAGGCCCCTCCACCATGAGCAGGTGCGCAGTGCCCCGCACTGCGCAGCCATGTCCGGGGGACATGGCGACCTGCTCATTGCGCATGGTCCCCCTCCCCTGCCTTTGCAGGGGAGGACCTAGAAAACCTCCGGCACCATGTCGATCTCGCGCACGCCGCGGCGCCGGCGGGCCTTGTCGACCAGGTCGCGGAGCGACTCGCGGCGGCGCCGGGCGTCGGCGACGTCGCGGATGACGAGCGCCGCCCCGCGCGTCGTCTCGTCGCTGGAGACGAGGGCGATATCGCCGATCCCGGCCCAGCCGCCGATCAGGCTGAAGGTCATGCGGATGTCCTTCACCCGGTAGAGCTCGATCTCGTCGATGCTCTTCGAGAAGATGCCGCTGCGGATGATCAGCCGGTCCTGGGTCAGCTCGTAGGTGGTGGAGACATTCTCGATCCACCTCGCCAGCACGATCAGCAGGCCCACGCCGACCAGGCACAGCAGCAAAGTGGCCCAGCCGGCCAGCGACCCCCTCAGCCAGCCCGAGGTCGACGAGCGGAATGTGTCCAGCGGCTGGTCCATGTTCTTCGATCCTCTCAGTGCACCGAGCGGTTCTGCCGCTCGCTCTTGGTCGCGAGCGAGAAGCGGGGATCCGGCCCGGCCAGCGCGCCGGTCACCAGATCGGCGGCGTAGCGCCCCACCGCAGGGCCGTGCTTGAAGCCGTGGCCGGAGCCGGCGCCGACCAGCAGGACGTTGGGCCGGCCGGGGTGGCGGTCGATCAGGAAGTCGCCATTGGCGCTGTTCTCATATTGGCAGACGCGCGCTTCGTTGAGCGGCCGGCCGCGCATGGCCGGGAAGCGCCGCTCCATATAGGCGCGCGCCTCGTCGAGAGCGGCCGTGGAGGGGGTGCGGTCGCCATGATCCGGGTCGATCGGCGGACCATGGGCGTCATGAGCGATCTTGAACCCGCGATTCTCGAGGTCCGGAAAGCCGTAGAAGATGTCGCCGCGGTTGAAGTCGGCCCAGGCCGGCAGGCGGCCCATTTCGAAGCCGCGGTCGCCGGGCGGCGGCGCGAAGAAGAAGACCTCCTGCCGGGTCGGGAAGATCCGGCTGCCGAGCAGGTCCGGGAACAATTGGGGCAGCCACGGCCCGCAGGCGAAGACGAATTGCGCCGCCTCGACGCTGCCGCCACCGCGCAGGCGGAGGTTGCGCAGCGGGCCGTCGCCCGGCTCCGGCGGCTCGACCGCGGCCTTGCGGTAGACGCCGCCGGCGGCGACGAAGCCGGCGACCAGGACCTGCACCGCCCGCCGCGCCATCAAAGCCCCGAATTCGGGCTCGTATATGCCGATCTCGATGCCCTCGAAGTCGATCTGCGGGAAGCGGCGGGCCATGGCGCTCCGATCCAGTATCTCGGTGGGCAGCTTCAGCCGCCGGTGTACCTCGATCGTCTCGTCGACATAATCCTCGCGGCTCTGGAAGAAGAACAATACGCCCGCCTGGTGGAAGAGCGGCAGCTCGGCCCGGGCGGAGAGCGTCTTCCATTCGGCGAGCGAGTCCCAGGCCATGCGCGTATAGACCGCATCGCCGCCATAGCTGCCGCGGGTGAGGCGCGACTCGCCGCCCGACGAGGCGCGGGCGTGGGCGGGGCCCCAGGCGTCGATCAGCATCACCTGCCGCCCGAGCCGCTGCAGCCGCGACGCCGTCCAGGCGCCGAACACGCCGGCGCCGACCACCACCACGTCCGGCGCGCGCGGGGCGGCGATCGCGGGCGCGCCGAGCTTCGCCGCGACGGTCGCGGCGGCGCCGGCGCTGAGCGCAAACCGACGGCTGATCTTCGGCATATCCTCCTCGTGCTGAGGCCAGAAGTCTTTCGCGGGGCGGACAAAGTCAATCCGGTGTCCTGTCACATTCCTGCAACAGGCGTGACGCTTTTGCCGCTCGTGACGCGCGCTTTTCTTGCCAGGCAGGGCGGAAAGGAACATTGTTGCGTAGCGACAACGATCGGAGGGGACGTATGGCGCATTTTCCTCAGCTCAAGCTTTTGCTTGCGGGCAGCTCGCTCGCGGCCCTGCTCGTCTCGGCGAGCCCGGCCTTCGCCCAGGGCGGCACCGGCGCCGCCCCACCCGGAGGCACCGCCGCCGCCGACGCCAATGCCAATGACAACGGCCAGACGATCGTGGTCACCGCGAGCAAGCGCGAACAGCTGCTGATCGACGTCCCGTTCTCGATCAATGCCCAGACCCAGGCAGACATCCAGCGCTCCGGCGCCAATACGATCGAGGATCTGTCGCGCAACGTCGCCGGCCTCACCGTCCAGAATCTCGGGCCAGGCCAGAGCCAGGTCTCAGTGCGCGGCGTCTCCGCCGGCCAGATCGTCCGCGACCAGCCGGGCGTGAAGGAGCAGGTCGGCGTCTATCTCGACGAATCGGTGATCTCGCTGTCGCTGTTCACCCCCGATCTCGACCTGTTCGACCTCAACCGGGTCGAGACCCTGCGGGGGCCGCAGGGCACCCTGTTCGGCTCCGGCTCGGTCGGCGGCACGATCCGCTACATAACCAACCAGCCGAGGCTCGGCGTGACCGAAGGGCAGATCGAGGGCAATCTGAACCTCGTCGATGGCGGCGATGTCGGCGGCCACATCAAGGGTGCGGTCAACCTGCCGCTGGGCCCCACGGTCGCCGCGCGCGCGGTCGGCTATTACACCCGCTACGGCGGCTTCATCGACAATCTCGGCCCGGGCGGCAAACGCAGCAACGTCAACAGCGGCAGCCGGACGGGCGGTCGCCTCGCCATCCTGTTCGAGCCGACGCCGGACATCAAGATCACGCCGCGCGTGGTCTACCAGCAGATCCGCGCCAACGGCTTCAACCGCGAGGAGGTGTTCAACCTCTTCGCCAACCCGTTCACGACGACGCGGCCGAAGGTGAATTTCCAGGAGCGCCAGCAATATCTGCTGTTGCCGGAGGCGTTCAGGGACGACACGCTCATCGCCGACCTCACCGGCCAATTCGCGCTCGGCTCGCACGTCCAGCTGACTTCGGTGACGAGCTATATCGACCGCTCGATCCTCGTCAGCCGCGACGCCAGCGCCCTGACCGGCAGCGTCTCCGTCGATCTCGGCTACCCGAATGCGGCGGTGACCCTGCCGTCGAACCTGCGCGACACCACAGACGTCAAGCAGTGGACGCAGGAGCTGCGGCTGAGCTCGACCGGGAGCGGTGCCTTTCAATGGGTGATCGGCGGCTTCTATTCCAGCGTCGACCGCTTCTACCGCCAGCGCTTGCCGACCCCGGGCTATGACGCCTTCACCGACGCCCGCTTCGGCGCCGGCACCTCGGCCGCGGTGGCGAACGGCTTCCCGCTCAATTCGCCCTATAATTCGGACCTGCCCTACAAGATCAAGCAGAAGGCCGTGTTCGGCGAGGGCACCTACGATTTCGGCCGGCTGTCGCTGACCGCCGGCGGCCGCTATTACGACTTTTCGGAGCGGCGGACGTTCAAGTCCGGCGGCCTCTTCTCGAACGACGACAATCGCGCCGACCGGACCAATTCGCACGGCTTCACGCCCCGCGCCATCCTCAGCTTCGAGGCGTCGAGCAAGTTCAGGATCAACGCCCAGGCCTCCAAGGGCTTTCGCCTCGGCGGTGTCAACGATCCGCTGAACCTGCCGCTCTGCACGCCTCAGGACAGGACCATCTTTGGCGGCTACCAGAGCTACCGCGACGAGACGCTGTGGAATTACGAATTGGGCGTCAAGGCGGGCGGGCGCCGCCTCGCCTTCAACGCCGCCGCTTTCTACACCGACATCTCGAACCTGCAGGTGACGCTCGACGCGGGCTCCTGCTCTTCGCGCATCGTCTTCAACGTGCCCAAGGCGCATACGATGGGGCTCGAGTGGGAGCTGATCGCCCATCCGACCCGCGAGCTCGATCTGTCGATCGCCGGTTCCGCGCTGGAGGCCAAGTTCGACTCGACGGTGACGAGCGGCGCCGGCGCGGTGATCGGCGGCATCCGCAGCGGCAATCGCCTGCCGACCGTGCCGAAGTTCCAGGTGGCGGCGAGCGCGACCTATACGACGCCGTTCAACGCGCGCGGCGACGAGGTCTTCTTCAGCGCCACCTTCCAGCATGTCGGCAGCCGCTACACCCAGCCGAGCGACCAGGAGGGCAATCCGCATGTCTTCAGGTCCGGCCTGCCCTTCGGCGGCGCGACCGGCAACGAGCCGGTGACCATCGACCTCAAGCTTCCGGCCTATAATTACGCCAATCTGAGCCTCGGCGTGAACCTCAAGACCGGAACCGAAGTCGTCGCTTACGTCTCCAATGTCTTCGACGAGAACGCGCTGCTCTCATTCGACCGCGAGCGCGGCGGGCGGGCGCGGCTCGGCTTCAACGTCGGCCAACCGCGCACCTTCGGAGTCACGGTCCGCCAGCATTTCTGAGCGGCCTCGGAAGGGGAGGATCGACCGCCTGAGGTTAATGCGTGGCGGCCGCAGGCCCCGGCGGCTGCGGCAGGGAGCGGACCACGAGCGGCTCGCGCTTCAGCCATGAGGCCGCTGCGGCGCGTACGTCGTCGAGGGTGAGGGCCGCCATCTGTGACGGGTAAAGCAGAAGATCGTCGACCGCGTGCGGATTGTCGCGGGCGTCGGACAGAACTCCTGCCCAGGCCGAGTTGCGCGATTGCGCCTGCACCCGGTCCGCGACCAGCAATTGACGTGCCTGATCGAGCTCGCTTTGCTGGATCGCGCCCGTCGCCAGCTCGGCCGCGATGCGCCGGGCCACGCCGATCAGCTGATCGAGGTCCGCCGGCGCGGCACGGACCTGGGCGACGATCGAGCCCTCGTCGCCAAAGTCGGGCATCGGGTTGACGACGTCGGCCTCATAGACCTTGCCCAGCCTGACGCGTGTCTCGTGGAACAGCCGCGCCCTGAAGATGCCCGACAGCAGCGAGAGCGCATGCTCTTCCTTTCTCCGTTCGGGGACGGCGACGTAGAGCGGCCACATCACGATCGCGGCCGCCTTCTCCCCCGGCCCCTGGTGAAAAGCATCGATCTCCCGCGGCAGTTGGGCGGGATAGCGCCGCAAACCGGCCTGGTCGGGATTCGCCGGAAGCGCCGCTCGGGTGGGAAGGGCGCCGAACGTGCTGGCGACCGCCGCCTTTGCGTCCTCTTCGGCAACGTCGCCGACAATCGTCACCTCCACCGGCGATCCCGTCAGTGCCGGTTTCAGCATTCGCGCGAAGTCGTCGGCGCGCCAACCCATGGCGACCTCGCGCAGCGGCATCGTGCCCTGGCCCGGGAAGAGCTTCTGCTCCATGGCGTCGGCCGCCACCGCCATCGGCTCCGTCCTGTACAAACGGTAGACGAAGTCGATCACCGTCGGCAGCTTGGTGTCGATGTCCGGACGAAAGCCCGGATCGGTCATATAGGCCGCGAGCAGCTGGAGCTCGCCTTGCAGCTGATCGCCGAGCGGGTTTCCGCTCAGCACGAACGCCGTTGGCGCGACGTTGAACCCGACCTTCCAACTGGTGCTGGCGAAGGCCGAGCCGATCTGCTCGTAGGTGAGCTTGCCGAGACCCCCTTCCGCGAACAGGCCGACCCCAACCTCCGCCGGCGCGCGGTCGGCCATACCGAGGCCGCTTTCGCCGCGACCGAAGCGCACCCGAATTTCCACGTCGCTGGCGCTGAAGCTGGTCCGCTTGAAATTGAGGATGGTGCCGTTCCGGAAGTGGAGGCGGACGAAGTCCGCAAACACCTCGCGCCGGTCGACGCGGCCGGAATGGCCGAAGCGGCGGTAAGGCCAGTCGACGGCTTCTCGGTCGGCATAGGCCGCGGGAGGAGCGGCTGCTTCATTCGCGCTCCACGCGCCGAGCAGCTGTTCGCGGGAAGGCGTCGATGGCCCCATTGCGACCAGCACGGGACCGGCCCCGCTCCAGTCGCCGTCAAATGCTTTTTTGATGTCGGCGGGAGTGACTTCCGCCACCGCCACGTCGAACGTCCGCAGCGCCTCGTCGGGGCTCGTGAAAATGCGTTCGGCGAGTACCGAATCGGCGATTTGCGGAGCGATGGTCTCCGAGGTGCGGGAGTCCGCCTGGAGGACAATTCCGCGAAGCGGCGCCTGCAGTTGCTCGATGGCGCCATCGAGCTCCTGCTGGGTCGGACCATCCCTGCCGAAGCGGCGCAACTCGGCCTGGCCCGCCAAAAGCGCCTCGCTCCATTTGCCGGCGGCGGGTACGGCAACGAAGCAGGTCCCGCGCGCATCGGCCATTCGGTCGTTGACGAGGACAGTCGCGCCAATGAGCGGCGACGCGCCGGAAGCGCTGAGATGGTCGAGCCGGTTCACGAGAATCGACGTCCACAATTTGGAATAAATGTCGGCCCGCAACTGCTCGATCGGGCTCGGCGTCGCCGGCGCTTTCGGGCCCAGCCGGCAGCTGCTGATCGCGTGCGGGAACGCCTCGCCGGTCTCGATCAGCGCGTCCAGGCCGCGGGCTGGAATGCTTGTCGGGACGGCGGGCCGCACGCCGGCCGCGCCACGACCGACCCAGCCTGAAAAGCCCTGTTTCGCCAGCGCTTCCAGCTCGTCCGCCGATGCGTCGCCGACGATGACGAGGAACGCATTTTCGGGGCGGTACCAGTGATCGTAAAAAGCCTGAATCCGGGCCGGCGTCGCCGCCCTCAGCGATGCCTCGCTCCCGCCCGGATCGCGGTTCACCGATCGAAAGCCCGGCAATTGGAAGCGGCCGACGTCGCGCTGGGCCGTCGCCAGCGGGCCGCTTCGGGTCTGCAGCTCGGAGATCAGCACCCCACGCTCGGTCTCGACCGCGGCGGGCGTGAAAACGATGCCGTCGACGGCACTGCGCATCCAGTCGAGGATCTTGCGCAATCCTTCCGGATTGGCCGCCGGCACGTCGACTCCGTAGATGGTGGACTCCAGCGTCGTGAAGGCATTCTGGTCGCGGCCGAGGGCGACGCCCATCGCCGCGAAAGGATTGTCGAGCACGCCCGCCGGCGCCGCTTTGGTCGAGCGAAACGCCATGTGCTCGATGAAATGGGCGTAGCCGAGCTCGTCATCCGCTTCCTCAAAGCTGCCGACCTTCAGCAGCAGGCGGATCGAGACGGCCCCGGCGGGCTTCTTGTTCTGCATCACCGCGTAGCGAAAGCCGTTCGCCGTGGTGCCGAACCGCACCGCCGGATCCGCCGCTATGATCGGGATCGGAGCCTTGTCGGCCCCGCCGGCACTCGACGCGGCCTTCGCCACCGCCCGCGGCGCCGCCGTCGCGGGCATCGCCGCCCCGAGACAGGCGGCGGCGACAAGGAAAGCTGCTGCGGCGACGCGCGGTCCACGGCTGGTCATGCAGAAAGCCCCGAGATATTTTTATGCCCCCCAGCAGTTTAGCTGCCTTCCGCGCCATGTCGAGTCGCGACCGACATGCCTCGCCGGCTGACCGCGAATTCCGCCGGAAGGAGCTGCCGGTAGAGTTCGAGCGGCGCGAGAGGCAGCCATCCTGCGCCCTGCTCGAGAAGGAAGGCATGGCGAACGATCTCCGCCTGCTGCTCGAGCCCGTAACCGCGCAGGGAGCGACCCTGCAGGAGGCTGTAGCGGTAGCGGCAAAAGGGGTGGCGCATCAGCGGCAGATACCAGCGGCCGCCGCTCTGGGCCTGCCAGACGTGGGTCATTTCGTGAATGAAGAGGCCTTGGGCGGGCAGCGACTCGCCGGCGAAATCGTCCGTCCAGAGCGGACTTTCCGGATGAAAATAGATGTCCCCGTCGGGCGCCATGACGATATTGCGGGTCTGGAAGGGCCACCAGCGGCCCCGGTGGATCCGCACCCGGCCATAGTCGACGGCGTCGCCGAAGACCGAACCAGCGAGGGCGATCTCGCCTTCGGTGAGGGACCTAGAGTCCCGCACCCTCGGGCGATCCGTCGCCGGGGCCGACGAGGCGGGCCTCGGCGGTCACCGGCGGCGCCGAGCGGAAGCGGAAAATGAGGGGGATAGTGCCGCCTTTCTTCAGCTTCGGGTCGAGGCCGTGGATCATCAAATGCCTGCCGCCGGGCGCGAAATCCGTCTTCTCGCCGGCCCGGAGCGCCAGGCCGGCGAGCGGGCGCATCATGGTCATGCCTCCGTGGGTCATGCTCTCGTGCATCTCGATCCGCGCGCCGGGCGCGGCGACGCCGGTAAGGGCATCGTCGGCCGCCGAGGTCGCGGCAAAATAGCCGGCGCCTTCGCCGCCGGGGACCGCCGGCAGACGGACCCAGACATGCTCCACGGACACGCCCGGCTGCGCGGGTTGCCTGTGACAGGCGGACAGCGGCAGCAGCGCCGCCGCGGCCAGGGCAAAAGCGGGTCGGCGCAAGTTCGTCTTTCCGCAGGTCATTGAAGTTGCGCCCTACGCAGGACCACTCGTTGTCGCAACCGGCACGCCCCGGGTCCGGGGCGAGACGCTCGCGTCCCGGCGCCCCCGAGCCATGGTGAGCGCGCTTGCCGAACGGCGCGCGCTTGGGCTAGTTGGAACGGGCCGGCAAAAGAGGGGGGCGGTCGTGGCGGCTTGGGCCCTGCATCGATGACCCGCTATGTCGAGCTTCGTCTTGGCGGCAGCCCCGTGCTGCTCGGGCTGCGCTCCGCTTTCCCCCGTGAAATAAAACCGGTCGACCCCTTCAAGCGCGATACCCTCCTCACGCGGATGCGGGCGGCCCCCGGCGCCATGCTGGCGATCCGCCAGGGCATCGACGCTCTGGGACTTCCCGTAACGGCGCGGCTCTTGCCCGACGACGAGCTCGCGCGCCAGATCGACGATGCGGTCCGGCGCGACGGGCTCGTCTTCGTTTCTCTCGGCACCAGCGCGAACCAGTTGCGGCCGCAGCCCTATCGTCCTGCCGCGGAACGGTCCGCCAAGGTGAGCGAGTGGAGCACCGGCGAGAAGATCGAGGAGGCGTTGCGACGCGCCATCAGGCTGGTGCCGGGGGAAGTCGGCAACAGCATCGCGGCGATGCTCTCGCCGGAAGCGATCGCCACCACCATCGGCATGTTGGTCGCGCTGGCGGTCGCCAATGTGATGGGAGTCGGGGTCGTGCTCGACGCCGCGCTCGCGGCCTACGCCTTCTACGCGGCTGGCATGGCCGGAATGCGCGCCCTCGCCGAGTTCGCCGGCGCGACGGGCGGACTGATGGATGCGCACGACGAAAAGGATATCGACCGTGCCGCCCAGGTCTACGCCCAAGCTTTCGTCGTCCTCGGCACCGCTTTCCTCCAGCGCTTCCTGAAGGCGGCGCGGCGAAAGGCCGACGCCGGCGTCTCTTCCAAGAAGAGTGGCGGAAAAGTCGCGGTGTCAACCAAGCCGGGCAGCCGGGAAACGGGGCGAGCGCCCGTTCAGCGATCGAAAGCGGAGTCGCACAGCGGCAATCCGAAGCATGGCGTCAGCAAGATCGACGGCCGGGGAGCACCGGACCAAAAGTTCACGGCTGACCGCGCCGGAAAAGCCGTGAACATGCGCCACCTCTCGGGATCCGATCAGGCGGCGGCGAGGCGGATGCAGGCCAACGGCTACTCCATGAATAAGCAGCGCGGGGTGCTTAACTCCGCGCAGCCGGGAAGCTTTAAGGAAAATCCGCTCAAGAAAGGTGAAAAGCTTTACTCCTTCGTCACGGCAGGGAAGGGGAAGAATCCCGACAGCCCGTTTTGGATGACGGAGAGCCAGCTCAATGAACTCAAGGCCAATCCGAAAATCTACGACGGCAGGCAGTGGAATAAGCCGGCGCTTAAGGACCATCTGGGACTGCCGTGCACGAACCAAGTCGGCGCGATCGCTGAAGGAACGGTAAGTCGCGATCAAATCGCTCTGCGCAGCATAGTGGGTCGCGCGACCGAGACGGTCAAATTTCCGCATGCGGAGCCGATGAAGAAGGTTCTGAATGGGGGAGCGGGTCAGCTCCATCCACAACAGGGAACCGTCGGAAGTATAAAGGTGGTAGGAATCCGATGAGCGACAACGAAGACGGCATCGACTACGAATATCGCAGCTTGCTGGCGCGGGTCGATCGATTGCTCCCGTCGCTGGAATCATATCCCGAGAGCAACGACACACCCGAAGGACGCGTGAAGGGCATTCTCAAATGGCTTCGGGAGCAAGTCGACGCGCGCAAGCTGCCAATTCCGCTCGACCGAAGCTGGTGGGGAAGCCTCGACTATTTTGCCTCTTCTGGCGAGCTGGCCAGCATACCTGGAGCCGAGAAGGCACTATCCGAAATCAGCTTGATCCTCGACGGCGAGGGGTTGGTAAGACCCGACGATTATCCTGACGTCCGACGCTTGCTGGCCCGTTTCCTCCTAGCTTATGATGAGGCAGTGCGGCCTCACATAACAGAGGGGCAGTCGAAATTCCGGGACGAGTTGGAAAAAATCGAAGGACAAATTGAGAATGAAGAAATCAGCCTTCCGCTCGACGAGGAAGGCTTCGTTGAAAGGCACCCGCCGTCCGAATGGATGGAACCTCTCATGGAGGATCTCGCGCTCTCCCAAGAGCAGACGCAATTATTCTTCTCGCTATTTGCCGGCGCAAGGCCCCGGCGGAGAAACGATCTACCTTTGCGTGCCCCTAATCCTGGTTTGCCGGACCAGGCGCCACCGTTCGAGGAATAGCGCCAAGCGGATGCCGTTCACTTTTCAAAGGAACGTCGTGCCGCGCGTTTCCGCATGCCTCTTGGGCCGAACAGAGTAGCCGATGGTCCGACGAAGGCCACCGGCTTTGGCGGCGTTGCGGCGACGCGCCTTCCGTCTCAACCGCCTCGCCGTGGCCGAATAGATCGCGAGAAGCGGAGCCTGTGCCCACGGTGACAAAACGGTGGCTTTTGAGCATCTTCTAGAAGGCGATGGCCATCGAGCCGCGCTCCCGCTTCTTGTCGCTCCTGAATCGGCTCCTATATCGCTTGCGTAACACCTGGCTCGCCTCGGTTGCAGGGCGCAGGGAAGTTCTTTGTTCGGGGCATAAGAGGTTCATATGGCTAAAGTAATCGGTATCGATCTCGGCACCACCAACAGCTGCGTCGCGGTCATGGAAGGCGGCAAGCCCAAGGTGGTCGAGAATGCGGAAGGCGCCCGCACCACCCCCTCGATCGTCGCTTTCACCAAGGATGGCGAGCGGCTCGTCGGCCAGCCGGCCAAGCGCCAGGCGGTCACCAATCCCGACAATACCGTCTTCGCGGTGAAGCGCCTGATCGGCCGCCGCTTCGACGATCCGGTGACCAAGAAGGATACCGAGCTCGTCCCCTACAAGATCACTCGCGGCCCGAACGGCGACGCGTGGGTCAATGCCGGCGGCAAGGATTACAGCCCGTCGCAGATTTCCGCCTTCATCCTCCAGAAGATGAAGGAAACCGCCGAGGCCTATCTCGGCGAGACCGTCACCCAGGCGGTGATCACCGTCCCCGCCTATTTCAACGACGCCCAGCGCCAGGCGACCAAGGACGCCGGCCAGATCGCCGGCCTCGAAGTGCTGCGCATCATCAACGAGCCGACCGCGGCGGCGCTCGCCTACGGCCTCGACAAGCAGGACGGCAAGACCATCGCCGTCTACGATCTCGGCGGCGGCACGTTCGACATCTCGGTGCTCGAGATCGGCGACGGGGTATTCGAGGTGAAGTCGACCAATGGCGACACCTTCCTCGGCGGCGAGGATTTCGACGCCAAGATCGTCGACTGGCTGGCCGAGGAGTTCAAGAAGCAGGAGGGCATCGACCTCCGCAACGACCGGCTCGCGCTGCAGCGGCTGAAGGAAGGCGCCGAGCGCGCCAAGATCGAATTGAGCTCGGCCCAGACCACCGAGGTCAACCTGCCCTTCATCACCGCCGACCAGAACGGCCCGAAGCATCTGGTGAAGGCGATCACCCGCGCCGATCTCGAGCGCCTGGTCGCTGATCTCATCCAGCGCACCCTCGAGCCGTGCAAGAAGGCCCTGGCCGATGCCGGCGTCTCGGCTGACGACATCTCCGAGGTCGTCCTCGTCGGCGGCATGACCCGCATGCCGCGCGTCCGCGAGGTGGTGAAGGAGTTCTTCGGCAAGGAGCCGCATACCGGCGTCAACCCGGATGAGGTCGTCGCCATGGGCGCAGCGATCCAGGCCGGCGTCCTTCAGGGCGACGTCAAGGACGTCCTCCTGCTCGACGTCACGCCGCTTTCGCTGGGCATCGAGACCCTGGGCGGCGTCTTCACCCGGATGATCGATCGCAATACCACCATCCCGACCAAGAAGAGCCAGACCTTCTCGACCGCCGAGGACAATCAGAATGCGGTGACGATCCGCGTCTTCCAGGGCGAGCGCGAGATGGCGGCGGACAACAAGATGCTCGGCCAGTTCGACCTGGTCGGCATCCCGCCGGCGCCGCGCGGCGTGCCGCAGATCGAGGTCACCTTCGACATCGACGCCAACGGCATCGTCCACGTTTCGGCCAAGGACCGCGGCACCGGCAAGGAGCAGCAGATCCGCATCCA
>JAXDOV010000087.1:0-4600 GCA_034668705.1 Sphingomonadales bacterium | reverse complement strand
TGATCTATAACGGCTTCTGGTTCTCGCCCGAGCGCGAGATGCTGCAGGCGGCGATCGACCGCAGCCAGGAGCGCGTCTCCGGCACGGTCCGGGTCAAGCTCTACAAGGGCAATGCGACGGTGATCGGCCGCACGAGCCCGCAATCGCTCTACGACCAGGACCTCGTCACCTTCGAGGAAGGCTCGGGCGGCTACGATCAGCGCGACGCCGCCGGCTTCATCCGCCTCAACGCGCTGCGGCTGAGGATCGGCGCGCGGCGGGACCGAAGGAGCCGGGCGGAATAGACCCTCCGCCTGCCGACGGCTTCAGAGGCGGGCGGCGGCCCGGAGACGGGCGACGTCATTTCGTGCCATGCTCTGCTTGTTCCCCGGCGAAAGCCGGGGCCCAGAGGCTCGGCTGGACCCCGGCTTTCGCCGGGGAACTTAACAGCGGACTTCAAGCCTCGCCCAGCGTCTCGCGCGCCGCGGCGATCTGCTCGCGCACCCGTTCGGGCGCGGTGCCGCCATAGCTGGTGCGGCTGCGCACCGAGGCGTTGACGTTGAGCACTTCGTAGACCCGTTCGTCGATGCGGGGCTCGATGTCGCGCAGGCTGTCGAGGTCGAGCTCGGCAAGGCCGCAGCCGCGCTCCTCGGCCAGCTTCACCGCACGGCCGACGATATGGTGGGCCTCGCGGAACGGCACGCCGGCGCAGCGGACCAGCCAGTCGGCAAGATCGGTCGCGGTCGAGAAGCCGGTTTCGGCCGCCTCGCGCATCCGTTCGGCGTTGAAGCGGGTCTTCTCGACCATCGCCGCCAGCGCCTGGAGCGACAGGATCAGCAGGTCGTGCGCCTCGAAGACCGGCGGCTTGTCGTCCTGCATGTCCTTCGAATAAGCGAGCGGCAGGCCCTTCATCACCATCGCCAGCGCGACCATCGCGCCGGCGATGCGGCCGCTATGGCCGCGGACCAGCTCGGCCGCGTCCGGGTTGCGCTTCTGCGGCATGATCGACGAGCCGGTCGAGAAATCGTCGGGAAGCGCGACGAAGCCGAAGGGCTGGCTCGCCCAGACGATCAGCTCCTCGGCGAGCCGGGAGAGGTGCAGCGCGCACAAAGCCGCCGCCATCAGATAATCCAGCGCGAAGTCGCGGTCGGAGACGGCGTCCAGCGAGTTCGCCATCGGCCTGTCGAAGCCGAGCGCCGCCGCGGTCGCCTCGCGGTCGATCGGGAAGCTGGTGCCGGCGAGAGCGGCGGCGCCGAGCGGGCTCTCGTTGAGCCGGGCGCGGGCGTCGGCGAAGCGCGAGCGGTCGCGCCGCAGCATCTCGTAATAGGCCATGAGATGGTGGCCGAGCGTCACCGGCTGGGCCGACTGGAGATGGGTGAAGCCCGGCATCACCGTCTCGGCATGCTCGTCGGCCCGCTCCGCCAGCACGCGCTGGAAGGCGACGAGGGCGGCCTCGACCTCGTCGATCGCGCCGCGGACCCACAAGCGGAAGTCGGTCGCCACCTGGTCGTTGCGCGAGCGGGCGGTGTGGAGGCGGCCGGCGGCGGCGCCGATCAGCTCGGCCAGCCGCGCCTCGACATGCATGTGGATGTCCTCGAGCGCCGGATCCTCGCGCACGCCCTTCAATTGATATTCGTCCTGGATCCGCTCCAGCCCCTCGGCGATCGCGCTTTCATCCTCCTCGGAGACGATGCCCTGCGCCTCCAGCATCGCCACATGGGCGAGCGAGGCCGCGATATCCTCCCGCCACAGCCTTTTGTCGAAGCCGATCGAGGCGTTGATCTCGCGCATCAGCGCCGACGGGCCGCCGGCGAAGCGGCCGCCCCACATCAGATTGCTGTCCTTGTCCCCGGCGATGGTCCTTCTCCTCAGGCCTGTCAGGCGACATGCCAGCGTGTGCCGCCGGCCCCGTCTTCGAGCACGACGCCGTCGGCGGCAAGCGCGTCGCGGATGCGGTCGGCTTCGGCGAAGTCGCGCGCCGCCCGCGCCGCCGCCCGCGCCGCGATCCGCGCCTCGATCTCCCCGGCGCCCAGCGCCGGCGCCGGCGCCGCCGCCTCGCGGGCGATGCCGAGAATGGCGGCGAGGCCGTGCAGCTGCCGCGCCAGCTCGGGCGATTGCGTGCGGTGAACCTCGCTCGCCAGCCGGAACAAGAGGGCGACCGCTTCCGGGCTGTTGAAATCCTCGTCCATCGCCCGCCGGAACTCGGCCGCATGGGCCTCGTCCCAGTCGAGCGGCCCCTCCGCCGGCGCCACCGCCCGCATCGCCCCCTGCAGCCGGGCGAGGGCGTTGCCGGCGTCGGTCAAATTCGCCTCGCTATAGGAGATCGGGCTGCGATAATGGGAGCGGACGAAGAAGAAGCGGACGACGTCGCCGCCGAACCGATCGATCGCGTCCCTCAAAGTAACGAAATTGCCGAGCGACTTCGACATCTTCTCCTTGCCGGTCTCGAGCTGGCCGACATGCATCCACCAGCGGGCGAGCGGCGCGCGATTGGCCGCCTCGCTCTGCGCGATCTCATTTTCGTGATGCGGGAATTTGAGGTCGGGGCCGCCGCCATGGATGTCGAGCGTCGGCCCGAGCAGGGCCTTGGCCATGGCCGAGCATTCGAGATGCCAGCCCGGCCGCCCCTCGCCCCAGGGCGACGGCCAGCGCGCCTCGGCCGGCTCGTCCGCCTTGCCGGTCTTCCACAGGACGAAGTCGAGCGGATCGCGCTTGGCAGTGTCGGCGGCGACCCGCTCGCCGGCGCGCAACTCGTCCAGCGACCGGCCCGACAGCTTGCCGTAGCCGGGGAAGCGCCGCACCGCGTAGAACACGTCGCCCGACGGATAGGCCAGGCCCTCCTGCTCCAGCGTGCCGACCAAGGCGATCATCTGCGGCACGTAATCGGTCGCGCGCGGCTCGTGATCGGGGACGCGCAGGCCCAAGGACGCGAAATCCTCGTTCATCCGCGCGATCATCCGGCCGGTGAGGGCGCCGATCGGCTCGTGATTGGCCGCCGCCCGCTCGATGATCTTGTCGTCGATGTCGGTGATGTTGCGGACATAGGTGACGTCGTAGCCCGACGCCTCCAGCCAGCGGATGACGATGTCGAAGCCGATCTCCTTGCGGGCATGGCCGAGATGCGGCGCGTCGTAGACGGTCTGGCCGCAGACGTAGATCGAGACCCTGCCCGGCGCCAAGGGCGCGAAGGGCCGTGTCTCGCGGGAGAGGGAATCGTAGATCGAGAGCATCGCCGGTGTCCGTACCGGCCAAAGCCGCGAAGGAAAAGGCTCGGACCATCACCCTTCTCCCGCAAGCGGGAGAAGGAGGGGCCCGCCGCGAAGCGGTGGGAGGATGAGGGCCTTCTTCTTCTGCTGCGCCGGGGCAAACGACAAGGAGAAGGCCCTCACCTTCCCATCGCCACTTCGCGACGATGAGCCCCTTCCTCTCCCGCGCGCGGGAGAGGGGCCCTACGGTATCCCCGCGGCGTCGGACTGGGCCTGGCGCCGCGCCGCGCTCCAGTCGCGGATCATCTTCGCCCAGCAGCCGGACTGGCCGTAGCTGCCGACCGGCGAGCAGCTGTCCGGCCGGCTCGGCCGGGCGGCGTCCTCGAGCCCGGCGACGCGGGAGGCCCAGGAGACTTCGGACGGGCGGTCCTCCGCCTTCCTCCTCAGCTCCTTGGGGATGCGGTAGCGCTCGGTCTCGGGCCGGTGGCCGCAGACCACCACCTCGTCGTCGCTGCCGCGCGGGCAGGGATCGCTGCCATAGACGGTGACGTTGACGGTACGGGCGCCCTGCGCCCCGGCGACGGTGCGGGCGCCCTGCGCGCCGGCCGGCCCCGCGGCGCCGGCGAGCAGCAGGGACAAAAGGACCGCCCGGAGCATCATGACTTCATCCTTCGACCGCCCCCGGCCGAATTCGGACGGCGGGGATGAACCGAACCTGTCTCGCAACGGCGCCGCTCAATCGTCTCCCGGCTGAAGCCCCTTGGCGCGGAGCATCGGCCCGATGTCGGGATCCTTGCCGTAAAAGGCGCGGAACATCGGCCCGTAATCCAGCGTGTGACCGCGCGAGAGGATGAGGTCGCGGAAGCGCTGGCCGTTGGCCCGGGTCATGCCGCCATGCGCCTTGAACCAGGCGAAGGCGGCGTGATCGAGCATCTGCGTCCAGGGATAGGCGTAATAGCCGGCCGAATAGCCGTTCGCCCAGATGTGGAGGAAGTAGCTCGACCGGTAGCGCGGCGGCACGTCCTCGACGTCGAGGCCCATCTTGGCCAGCGCCTCCGTCTCGAAGGCGTCGGTCTGCTGCCGCGGCGCGCCGGCCGGCAAGGTGTGCCAGGCGAGGTCGAGCTGGGCGGCGGCGATCACCTCGCCGAGCGCATAGCCCTGGTTGAACTTGGCCGCCCGCTTGATCTTGTCGACCAGGCTCTGGGGGATGGTCGCGCCGGTGCGGTAGTCGCGGGCATAATGGGTGAGCACCGCCGGCTCCAGCGCCCAATTCTCGTTGAACTGGGAGGGGAATTCGACGAAGTCGCGCGCCACGTTGGTGCCGGAGAGGGTCGGATAGACCTGGGCGGCGAACAGGCCGTGCAGGGCATGGCCGAATTCGTGGAACATGGTGGTGACGTCGTCGAAGCTGAGCA
>JAXDOV010000086.1:0-10933 GCA_034668705.1 Sphingomonadales bacterium | reverse complement strand
AGCCGCCTTCCCCGGCCGATCACGGCCACCTCCGGTAGTGAGTTCGGACCCTAGAGTGACGAAACCCGTTGGAACGAAGGCCAGGCAGGCGGCGGAGGCGCCCCGAGCGCGGCGCGCGCGCTCGGTTTCGGACCTGCTGCCGCTGGCCGGCGGCGCCGCCTTCCGCCGCTTCGGTTTCGTCCAGTCCTCGATCGTCAGCCGCTGGCGCGAGATCGTCGGCGTCCGCTACGCCGCCGTCTCCTCGCCCGAATCGATCCGGTTTCCGGTCGGCAAGAAGAGTCGCGGCGTGCTCACTCTGGTCGTCGAAGGCGCCCACGCGCCGATGTTGCAGCATGTCGCGCCGGTGATCGTCGAGCGGGTCAACCGCTTCTTCGGCTATGAGGCGGTCGAGCGGGTCCAGTTCAGGCAGGGCGTGGTCCAGGTCGCCAAAGCGAGGCAGGCGCGAACGGCGCCGCCGTCGCTGCGCGCCTTGCCGGCGGAGCTCGGCGATTCGCTGCGCGAGATCGCCGATCCGGAGCTTCGCGCCTGCCTCGAATCGCTCGCCCGCGGTGTCGCCGCGAGCGATGGCGCCTCCGCGCCGGCGGCTTCGGTCGCCATCCCGGTCATCGGCAGAATCGGAGAAGGGAAGAAATGAAGGCAGGGAAACTCATCTTCAGCCTCGGCGCGGGCGCGGCTCTCGCCTTGCTCCTCGCCGGCTGCGGCTCGAAGGACAATGGCGCCGCCGGCAACAATGCCCAGGCTTCGAGCGCGCCGCTCAAGCAGATCGCGGCGCCGAACGGCGACTGGACCCAGACGGTGAGCGTGACGCCCGAGGGCGGCTTCCGCATGGGCAATCCCGGCGCGCCGGTGAAGCTGGTCGAATATGCGTCGCTCTCCTGCCCGCACTGCGCCGAGTTCGAGGAGGTCGGCGTCCCGCCACTGCGCGACAAATATGTGAAGAGCGGCCAGGTCAGCTGGGAATTCCGCACCTACCTTCTGTTCCCGACCGACCTCGGCGTCTCGATGCTGCTCCATTGCCAGGGGCCCGAGCCCTTCTTCCGGCTTTCGCAGGAGCTCTACGCGACGCAGCGCGACTGGATGGGCAAGCTCCAGGCGCTGCCGCAGCCGCAGCTCGAGCAGCTCCAGAACATGCCGCCGGCGCAGCGGGCGGCGAACCTGGTCCAGATCAGCGGCCTCGACGAATTCTTCCGCCAGCGCGGCATGCCCTCGTCGAAGATCCAGGCCTGCCTCGCCGATCCGAAAGGGGTCGACCTGCTCGGCCAGATCACCCAGCGCGGCAATTCGGAAGGCCTGCAGGGCACACCGACCTTCTTCATCAACGGCAAGATGGCCGAGGACACCGCCGCCTGGGACAAGCTGGAGCCGCAGCTGAAGGCGGCGATTCGATGAAGCCGTTGCTGCTGGTCGCCGCGGCCGCCGCCTTCGCGGCGCCCGCCGCGGGTGCGCCCGTCCGCCATGCGGCCGCGCCGGCGCGCCACGCCGCCGCGCGCGACTGGAGCCGGACCGTCGTCGCCACGCCCGAAGGCGGCTTCCGCATGGGCAATCCGGCGGCGCGGGTGAAGCTGGTCGAATATGGCTCGCTCACCTGCCCTCATTGCGCCGCTTTCTCGCGTGCCGGCACTCCCGTCCTGGTCCGCGACTATGTGCGGACCGGCAAGGTCAGCTACGAATACAGGAACTTCGTCCTCAACGGGGTCGACGTGGTGGCGACCCTGCTGGCGCGCTGCGGCGGCGCGGCCAGCTTCTTCCCGATGACCGAGACGCTCTACGCGACCCAGGAGCAGTGGGTCGGCAAGATCTCCGGCCTCGGCGAGGCGCAGAAGAACCAGATCAAGGCGCTGTCGGAAGGGCAGCGTTTCGGGCGGCTGGCGGATATCGGCGGGCTGACCCAAATCGCCGCCCGCTACGGCGTCGCGCCGGCGCATGGCAAACAATGCCTCGCCGACAAGGCCGCGCTAGAGCGGCTCGGCAAGATGTACGAGGCCGCCGGCAGGCTCGGCGTCGAGGGCACGCCGACCTTCTTCATCAACGGCGTCAGGGCCGACGTGAACACCTGGTCGGGGCTCGAGCCGCTGCTCCGCAACGCCGGGGGCTGATCATGGGGTCGAGGGCCCGGTCATGCAGATAAAGCGGCTGAAGCTTTCCGGCTTCAAAAGCTTCGTCGAGCCGGCGGAGCTCCGCATCGAGCCCGGCCTGACCGGCGTCGTCGGTCCCAATGGTTGCGGCAAGTCGAACGTGCTCGAAGCGATACGCTGGGTGATGGGCGAATCCTCGGCCAGGTCGATGCGCGGCGCCGGCATGGACGACGTCATCTTCGCCGGCACCACCGCCCGCCCGGCGCGCGACTTCGCCGAAGTCTCGCTGCTGGTCGAGCGCGAGAGCGAGGACATGCCGGGCGACGTCAGCCTGGCGCCGGTCGGCGACGTCGAGGTGACGCGGCGGATCGAGCGCGGCGCCGGCTCGGCTTACCGGGTCAGCGGCCGCGACGTCCGCGCCAAGGACGTCGCCTTGCTCTTCGCCGACGCCGCCACCGGCGCCCATTCGCCGGCCCTGGTCAGCCAGGGCAAGATCAGCGCGGTGATCGCCGCCAAGCCGACCGAGCGGCGGCTGATGCTCGAGGAGGCCGCCGGCATTGCCGGCCTCCACGTCCGCCGCAAGGACGCCGAGCAGAAATTGCGCGCCGCCGAGGCCAACCTCACCCGCCTCGACGAGGTGATCGCCGACATGGAGGCGCGCGCCGGCGCGCTCCGCCGCCAGGCCAAGGCCGCCGAGCGCTATCGTCGCCTCTCCGACCAGATCAGGGTGGCGGAAGGGCGGATGATCTTCGCCCGCTGGCGCGAAGCCGCGCGCGCCGCCGACGCGGCGAAGCAGGAGACGGAAACGGCCGTCGCGGCGGTCGAGAAAACGGCCGAAGCGCAGCGCGCCGCCGCCGCCTGGCAGCATGAGGCGGCGCAGGCGCTGGGGCGGATGCGCGTGGCTGCGGAACGCGCCCGGGAGAAAGCGAGCGCGCTCGGCCACCGGCTGGCGGCCCTGCGCGCCGAAGCGGAGACGGTGGCACGGCGGATCGGCGAGCTTGCCGGACGGCGGACCACCCTGCTCGCCGACCGCGCCCGCGAAGCGGCCCTGGGAGAGGATGCCAAAGCGGCGCTCGACCGGCTGGAGCAGGAAGGCCGCGACATCGCCGCCCGCATCGCCGCCGCCGAGGCCTCGCGCGGCACCATCGACATCCGCACCGTCGAGCTGGAGGATGCGGCCCGCGCCGCCGAGGCCGAGCTCGGCAAGGCCCGCGCCGTCCAGGCCGCCGAGCAGGCCGAGGCGCGCGTCGCCTTGGCGGCGCTGGAAGCGGCCCGTACCAGGCTTGCGCGCGCCGAAGCGGAAGCGGGGCGGCTCGACGAGCAGATGAAAGCGCTCGGCGAGGAGGCGCCGCTGGTCGAGACGCTTCGCGCCGCCGGCGCCCGCCGCGAGGCGGCGGAAAAGCGGCTTGCCGAGGCGGGCGAGACGATCGCCGGCGCCGAGAGCGAGCGCCAGCGGGCCGCCGCCGCGCGCGATGCGGCGGAGAGCGAAGGCGCCGCGGCGCGTGCCGCGCTCGCCGCGCTCGAATCGGAGGCGCGCTCTTTGGTCAAGGCGCTGGAAGGCGCCAGCGGCGACCGCGCGATCAATAGGATCAAGGCCGATCCCGGCTTCGAGCGCGCGCTGGCGGCGGCGCTCGGCGACGATCTCGACGCGGCGCTGGACGGCGACGCGCCCCGCCGCTGGACCGGCGCCGAGCCGCGCGCCGACGATCCGGCCTTGCCCGCGGGCTGCGACGCCCTCGCCGCTTATGTCGACGCACCGGCCGCTCTGGCCCGGCGCCTCGCCCAGGTGGCGGTAGCGGACGAGGATCGCGGGCAGATGCTCGCCGTCGGCCAGCGTCTCGTCACCCGCGACGGGCGCCTGCGCCGCTGGGACGGCTTCGTCGCGACCGGCCTCGGCGCGGCGGCGGCCGAGCGGCTGATTCGGGTCAACCGGCTCGCCGAGATCGAGCAGGCGCTGCCTCTGGCCGCCAGGACGCTGGACGAGGCGCAGGGGCGCACCGCCGCCGCGCTCGCCGCGATCCAGCGGGCGCGCGAGGCCGCCGACGCCGCCCGCGCGGTGGAGACCGAAGCGACGGCCACCCTTCGCGAGGCGACTCGCGCCGAGGATATGGCGAAGGTCGAGATCGAGCGCCTCGAGCTGCGCCGCACGGGCCTTGCCGAGCGGATGGAGCAGGCGCGGCACGATCTTGCCGAAGCCGGCGCCGCTTTCGCTTCGGCCGAAGGGCTGGTCGCCGCGCTTTCCGAAGCCGCGGTGACGGCGGGCCTCGTCGCCGAGCTGGGCCGCCGCGCCGAGGCCGCGCAGCAGGCCCTGGCCGAGGTCCGCGCCGAAGCCGCCACCCATGCCCGCGCGGTCGGCGCCGACCGCCAGCGGGCCGAGGCGGCGGGCAAGGAGAGCGCCGACTGGCGCGTCCGCGCCGCCGAGGCGGAGAAGCGCCACGCCGATATGGGCCGCCGCATCGCCGAAGCGGAGGCGGAAGCGGAGCGGCTCGCCGCCGCGCCGGTGGAGATCGGCCGCCGCATCGAGGAGGTTGAAGCCGAGAGCGGCGAAGCCTCGCGCGATGCGGCGGCGGCGGCCGAAGCCGAGCGGCAGGGCGAGGCGCGCCTGGGCGAGACCGAGAGGCTGCTGGCCGAGGCCGGCGAGGCGCTCGCCACCGCCCGCGAGGCCCGCGCCGGCGCCGTCGCCCGGCACGAGAATCAGGAAGCGCGGCGGATCGAGATGGGCCGCATTTCCGGCGAGCGTTTCGAATGCCCGCCGCCGCTCCTCCCGGAAAAGCTCGGCTTCGACGATGACAGTATCGCCGCGGCCGCCGACGAATCCTCACGGCACGAGCGGCTGATGGCGGAGCGCGAACGGATCGGACCGGTCAACCTTGTCGCCGAGCGCGAGCTGGCCGAGCTCGAGGAGCAGGCGAGTGCCAGCTCCGCCGAGCGCGAGGAGCTGGGCCAGGCGATCCATCGCCTGCGCGGCTCGATCGGCAGCCTCAACCGCGAGGGCCGCGCCCGCCTGCTCGCCGCCTTCGAGGCGGTCGACCGCCATTTCCGCAGCCTGTTCACCACCCTGTTCGAGGGCGGCCAGGCGCATCTCGAGCTGGTCGAATCGGACGACCCGCTCGAGGCCGGGCTGGAGATCATGGCCCAGCCGCCCGGCAAGCGCCTCTCGGCCCTCACCTTGCTCTCGGGCGGCGAGCAGGCGCTGACCGCCGTCGCCCTGATCTTCGCCCTCTTCCTCACCAATCCGGCGCCGATCTGCGTCCTCGACGAGGTCGACGCGCCGCTCGATGACGCCAATATCGAGCGCTTCTGCGACCTGCTCGACCGGATGACCGGTGAGACCGCCACCCGCTATCTGATCGTCACCCACAATGCGGTGACGATGAGCCGGATGCACCGGCTGTTCGGCGTGACCATGGTCGAGAAGGGCGTCAGCCGCCTGGTCAGCGTCGATCTCGGTGGAGCGGAACGCCTTCTCGCCGCCGAATAAGCCTCGGCGCCTTGCCGGCCGCGGCGCGGGCGGGCGGCGCCGGTGAGGTTCGTCCCGCCGCATCCGCCGCGCGGCGCACCGGTCGCGGTCTGGCGGGGTTTCCTCGGCGAGCGGGCCCGGACGGCCGTTTACGGCTGGTCCGAAGCGGCGTTCGAGCTGCCGCACATCAAGCGCAGGGTGTTCGGCTACGACGTCCACATCCCGCTCGATCCGGACGCGGTGCAGCACGTGCTGCTCGACAATGCCGCCAATTACGTCAAGCCGGACATCGTCAAGACCCTGCTCCGCCCGACCATCGGCCGCGGCCTGCTCAGCTCCGACGGCGGCCTGTGGCGGGAGCAAAGGCGGATCGTCGCCGCGAGCTTCGCGCCGGCCGCCGTCGACGCTCTGGTTCCGGCCTTCGGCCGCGCCGCCGGGGTGATGGCGGCCGTCTGGCGGGAAGGGACGATCGACATGGCCGCCGAGGCCACGGCAACGACGATGCGGGTAATCGCCGACACCCTGTTCGCCGGCGATCCCCGCCTCGTCAGCCGGGCGGCGATGGACCATATCGCCGCCGCGCTTGAAGGCGCGAGCGAGGCGCGGCTGCAGGCGCTGATGGGGCTTCCGGTGATGCCGTGGAGCCGCAAGGGCAGGGCCGCCCGCCGCGGCCAGCACTTCCTCCGTTCGACGCTGGCCGAGGTGGTGGCGGAGCGGCGCGCGGGCGGCGGCCCGGACGATTTCCTGGGCCGCCTGATCCTCGCCCTCGAGGACCGGTTCGAGCCGCGCGAGGCGGCGGAGCTGGCGATCGACAATGCCGCCACCTTCTACCTCGCCGGCCACGAGACCACCGCCAATGCCGTCACCTGGACGCTCTTCCTCCTTTCCGAGCAGCCGGACCTGCAGGCCGAGGCGGCGGCCGAGGCGCAGACCGCTCTTGCCGCCGGCGCCGACGATCCGGAGCTGCCGGCCCGCCTCCCGCTGCTGCGCCGCATCCTCGAGGAATCCCTGCGCCTCTACCCGCCGGTGCCGCGCTTCGACCGGCAGGCAATCGGGCCGGACCGCCTCGGCGACGCCGAAGTGGCGCCGGGCGCGATCGTGTCGATCTGGCCGTGGCTGCTCCACCGTCACAAGGCCTTGTGGGACGATCCCGACGCCTTCGATCCCGATCGTTTCCTGGAGGGGCGTTCCGCACGCCATCGCTTTCAGTTCCTGCCGTTCGGCGGCGGGCCGCGGCTCTGCGTCGGCGCCCGCTTCGCGACGGCCGAGGCTTTGGCCGTCCTCGCCCGATGGCTCGCCGACTGGCGCTTCGCACCCATTCCCGGGCGGGCCGTGAAGCCGTCCGGAATGATCACTTTGCGCCCCGCGGGCGGCCTCCCCCTGCGGCTTTTCCGGCGCGGCTGAAGGCGGCTCGCAAGGCCCGCAATCCTTTTTTGGGATCCTATTGACAGTCCTTTCCCCTGCTTTAAAGCCGTCGGCGGGCCACGCCGTCCCAACGCGGCGCGTGCTCTCTGCGAGGAGAGTCTGACAGTGACGAACGCCAAACCCGAGTTGCGCCCCGCGCGCCCCTTCTTCTCTTCCGGCCCCTGCGCGAAGCCGCCGGGCTGGGCTCCCGAACATCTTCCGCTCGGCTCGCTCGGCCGTTCGCATCGCTCGAAGCTGGGCAAGGCCAGGCTCGGCCATGCGATCGAGCTGACCCGCCATGTGCTGCGCGTGCCGGACACGCACCGGATCGGCATCGTTCCCGCCTCCGACACCGGCGCGTTCGAGATGGCGCTCTGGTCGATGCTCGGCGCGCGGCCGGTCACCCTGCTCGCCTGGGAAAGCTTCGGCGAGGGCTGGGTCACCGACGTGGTCAAGCAGCTGAAGCTCGACGCGACGGTCCTGAAGGCGGCTTATGGCGAGCTTCCCGATCTGTCGCAGGTCGATCCGGCGCAGGACGTGATCTTCACCTGGAACGGCACCACCTCGGGCGTCCGCGTGCCCAATGGCGACTGGATCGCCGGTGACCGCCAGGGCCTGACCTTCGTCGACGCCACCTCCGGCGCCTTCGCCCAGGACATAGACTGGGAGAAGGTCGATGTCGGCACCTTCTCCTGGCAGAAGGCGCTCGGCGGCGAAGGCGGCCACGGCATGCTCATCCTCGGTCCGCGCGCGGTCGAGCGGCTCGAGAGCTACGCGCCGGCCTGGCCGCTGCCGAAGATCTTCCGCATGACCAAAGGCGGCAAGCTCAACGAGGGCATCTTCAAGGGCGACACGATCAACACGCCCTCGATGCTGGCGGTCGAGGATTATATCTTCTGCCTCGAATGGGCGATGGGCCTTGGCGGCCTGCCGGCCTTGGTCGCGCGGGCCGATGCCAATGCCGCCGCGCTCGACGCCTGGGTCGAGGCGACCGACTGGATCGACCATCTCGCCCGCGATCCCGCCACCCGCTCGAACACCAGCGTCTGCCTGAAATTCGCGGACGGCGCCCTGCCCGACGCCGCTCCGGAGGCGCAGGCGGCCCTGGTCAAGAAGATGGCGTCCCTGCTCGAGGCGGAAGCCGCCGCGTTCGACGTCGCCTCCTATCGCGACGCCCCGCCCGGCCTTCGCATCTGGTGCGGCGCGACGATCGAGACGCCCGATCTCGAGGCGCTCTTCCCCTGGCTCGACTGGGCCTTCGCGGAAGCGCGTCAAGCCTGACCCCTGCCCGTCATCCCGGCGAAGGCCGGGATCTCAGCGAGAAAAGGACGCCGCGCCTTTCACCCCCTGGGATCCCGGCCTGCGCCGGGATGACGAAATATCCCGCACACGGAGTTCCCAAATGCCCAAAGTCCTGATCTCGGATCAAATGGATCCCAAAGCCGCCGAAATCTTCCGCGCCAACGGCGTCGAGGTCGACGAGAAGACCGGTCTCTCCAAAGAGGAATTGAAGGCGATCATCGGCGAATATGACGGCCTCGCCGTCCGCTCGTCGACCAAGGCGACGGCCGATTTGCTCGAAGCCGCGACCAACCTCAAGGTGATCGGCCGCGCCGGTATCGGCGTCGACAATGTCGACATCCCCGCCGCCACCGCCCGCGGCATCGTCGTCATGAACACGCCCTTCGGCAATTCGATCACCACCGCCGAGCATGCGATCGCCTTGATGTTCGCGCTCGCCCGCGATCTTCCCCAGGCCGATGCTTCGACCCAGGCGGGCAAATGGGAGAAGAACCGCTTCATGGGCGTCGAGCTGACCGCCAAGACATTGGGCCTGATCGGCTGCGGCAATATCGGCTCGATCGTCGCCGAGCGGGCGCTCGGCCTCAGGATGAAGGTGATCGCTTTCGATCCCTTCCTGACGCCCGAGCGGGCGCTCGATCTCGGCGTCGAGAAGGTGACGCTCGACGAATTGCTCGCCCGCGCCGATTTCATCACCCTCCACACGCCGCTCACCGACCAGACCCGCAACATATTGAGCCGGGAGAATCTGGCGAAGGCCCGGCCCGGCGTACGCATCATCAATTGCGCGCGCGGCGGCCTGATCGACGAGGCGGCGCTGAAGGAGGCGCTGGAGAGCGGCCACGTCGCCGGCGCCGCGCTCGACGTCTTCGTCGAGGAGCCGGCCAAGCAGAACGCCCTGTTCGGCACGCCCGGGCTGGTGGCGACGCCGCATCTCGGCGCGTCGACCACCGAGGCGCAGGTCAACGTCGCCATCCAGGTCGCCGAGCAGATGTCGGAATTCCTCACCCGCGGCGGCGTCACCAACGCGCTCAACATGCCGTCGCTCTCGGCCGAGGAGGCGCCGAAGCTGAAGCCCTATATGGCGATCGCCGAGAAGCTCGGCTCGCTGCTCGGCCAGCTCGAGGGCCAGAGGCTGACCGGAATCGCGATCGAGGTCGAGGGCGCCGCCGCCCAGCTCAACCAGAAGCCGATCACCGGCGCCGTCCTCGCCGGGCTGATGAAGGTCTGGTCGGACAGCGTGAACATGGTCAACGCGCCCTTCCTCGCCCGCGAGCGCGGCCTCGACGTGCGCGAGGTCCGCCACGATCGCGAGGGCGATTATCACACGCTCGTCCGCGTGACGGCGAAGACCGCCGAAGGCGAACGCAGCGTCGCCGGCACCTTGTTCGGCAATGCCGCGCCGCGGCTGGTGGACATGTTCGGCATCCGCGTCGAGGCGGAGCTGGACGGCTGGATGATCTACATCGTCAACGAGGACACGCCCGGCTTCATCGGCCGCCTCGGCACCCTGCTCGGCGAGGAGGGGGTCAATATCGGCACCTTCAACCTCGGCCGGCGGGAGGCAGGGGGCGAAGCGGTCGCCCTGGTCTCCGTCGACAGCGAGATCGGCCCGGCTTTGGTGACGCGGTTGGAGGCGCTGCCGGGGGTGAGACGGGTCGAGCCGCTGCGGTTCTGAACAAACTCAGCCCCTCCCTTTCAAGGGGAGGGGTTGGGGTGGGTGCGCGCGTCTGCGCGCCTTATGAATCGTTCGCGCACCCACCCCCGTCCCCTCCCTTGAAAGGGAGGGGCTTATTCCTGGGCAAAGAAAAAGGCCGGAGGGTCGCCCCTCCGGCCTTTCCTTTTCTCGGTAGCTGAGCGTCAGGACTTAGAAGTCCATGCCGCCCATGCCGCCCATGCCGCCGCCCGGCATGCCGCCGCCGGCCGGCTTGTCGTCGGGCGCCTCGCTCACCGCCGCTTCGGTGGTGATGAGGAGGCCGGCGACCGAAGCCGCGTCCTGCAGCGCCGTGCGAACGACCTTGGTCGGATCGATGACGCCGGCCTGGACGAGATTCTCATAGACCTCGGTCTGGGCGTTGAAGCCGAGCGTCTCGTCATTGCCGTCGATCAGCTTGCCGGCGACGACGGCGCCGTCATGGCCCGCATTTTCGGCGATCTGCCGCAGCGGCGACTGCAGCGCCTTGCGGACGATGTCGATGCCGCGGGTCTGGTCGTCATTGACGCCCTTCATGCCCTCGATCGCCTTGGTGGCGTAGAGCAGAGCGACGCCGCCGCCCGGGACGATGCCTTCCTCGACCGCGGCGCGGGTCGCGTGGAGGGCGTCGTCGACGCGGTCCTTGCGCTCCTTGACCTCGATCTCGGACGAGCCGCCGACCTTGATCACGGCGACGCCGCCGGCGAGCTTGGCCAGCCGCTCCTGCAGCTTCTCGCGGTCATAGTCGCTGGTCGTGTTCTCGATCTGGGCGCGGATCGCCTCGACCCGGGCCTTGATCGACTCCTTGTTGCCGGCGCCGTCGACGATGGTCGTATTGTCCTTGTCGATGGTGACGCGCTTGGCCTGGCCGAGCATGGCGACGGTGACGTTCTCGAGCTTGATGCCGAGATCCTCGCTGATCATCTCGCCGCCGGTCAGGATCGCAATGTCCTCGAGCATCGCCTTGCGGCGATCGCCGAAGCCCGGCGCCTTGACCGC
>JAXDOV010000085.1:0-3830 GCA_034668705.1 Sphingomonadales bacterium | reverse complement strand
GATCCATCTTGAACGCCATGTCGGCTGTGGTCATCATCGTCGGCAGCCGGCGGTTCGGGCTGTGCGCGCCCGGCGCCATATCCTCCGGCTTCTGATCGACCGGCTGCCATTGCGGCGCGCCGGCCGGGCTCTTCACCAGCTCGTACTCATAGTCGAGCAGCATCCGGAAATAATTGTGCGACCACCGGATCGGCGTCGGCGTCCACGCGCCTTCGAGGCCGCTGGTGATGGTGTCGTCGCCGATGCCGCGGCCGTGGCTGCTGACCCAGCCGAGGCCCTGCTGGGCGATGTCGGCGCCTTCCGGCTCCGCGCCGACCTTCGACGCGTCGCCGGCGCCGTGGCATTTGCCGAAGGTGTGGCCGCCGGCGGTCAGCGCGAGCGTCTCCTCGTCGTTCATGCTCATCCGGGCGAAGGTCTCGCGGATGTCGCGGGCCGAGCTGAGCGGATCGGGCTCGCCGCCCGGTCCTTCGGGATTGACGTAGATGAGGCCCATCTGGATCGCCGCGAGCGGGCTTTCGAGCACCTTTTCCCCGGTGATGCGAGTGTCGCCGAGCCATTCCTCCTCGGTACCCCAGTAAATGTCCTTCTGCGGCTCCCAGACGTCGACGCGGCCGCCGCCGAAGCCGAAGGTCGGGCCGCCCATCGATTCGATGGCGACGTTGCCGGCCAGGATCATCAGGTCCGCCCAGCTCAATTTGCGGCCGTATTTCTGCTTGATCGGCCAGAGCAGGCGGCGCGCCTTGTCGAGATTGCCGTTGTCGGGCCAGGAATTGAGCGGGGCGAAGCGCTGCCCGCCCGACGAGGAGCCGCCGCGGCCGTCGCCGCTGCGATAGGTGCCGGCGCTGTGCCAGGCCATGCGGATGAAGAAGGGGCCGTAATGGCCGTAATCGGCCGGCCACCAGGGCTGGCTGTCGGTCATCAAGGCGGTGAGATCCCGCTTCAGCGCCTGATAGTCGAGCGACTGGAATTCCCGCGCATAGTCGAAATCCTCGCCCATCGGATCGGGGGAGGCGGCGCCGTTCTGGTGGAGGATGTCGAGCGACAGCTGGTTGGGCCACCAATCGCGGTTGGTCCTTCCCAGGAGGGACCGGAGCGCCCGCGGTTCCTTTGACGGGTCACTCAGCGGGCTGCCGCTCGTCTTCGCGTCCATGTCGCCTCTCCTTATCTGTGTTTCGACCAGGCTAGGCCGTGCGCCTCATCGGCGGAAACAAGGAAAACCGCTCAGATTGAGCGGGGAAATCGATCAAGCCTAAAGCGGCCTCCACCCGCGGGCTGGTCAGCCGCTCCGGCCAATGCTAGCGGCGCCGCCGCAACAGGTTCGGAAGCTCCATGAACATCGATCTGATCCCGACGGGCGACGACCCGCCCAACAGCCTCAACGTCATCATTGAAGTCCCGGTCGGCGGCGAGCCGGTCAAATATGAGTTCGACAAGAAATCGGGCGCGCTGTTCGTCGACCGCATCCTCCATACGCCGATGCGCTATCCGGCCAATTACGGCTTCATTCCCCACACCATCTCGCCCGACGGCGATCCGCTCGACGCTTTGGTGATCGCCCGCTCGCCCTTCATCCCCGGCTCGGTGGTGCGGACGCGGCCGATCGCCGTCCTGTTCCTCGAGGACGAAGCGGGCGGCGACGAGAAATTGCTGACCGTCCCGGTCGACAGCACTTTCCCTTATTATGAGAATGTCGGCGAGCATACCGATCTGCCCGGCATCGTCATGCAGCAAATCGAGCATTTCTTCACCCATTACAAAGACCTGGAGCCGAAGAAATGGGTCCGCGTCGGCCATTGGGGCGGCGCCGACGACGCACGCAAGGTGGTGACCGAGTCGATCGCACGCGCTCGGGCGAAACCCGAATAGCCCGGGGGCATGGCGGATGCGGTCGATCGCGCCGCTCGCCTGCGCGCGCCGTCGACGGCCCGGAACCCCCGGTTTTCGCGCCGGGCGGGAGGGCGCTCTGGCGTGCGACGGGCCGCCGCGCTATTGCGGGCCATGGCCAACAACCCCCTGACGCGCCACCTCGACGAGATCGGCGAAAGCTATGGCGAGCATTGCGGCGAAGCCGCGGCCTTCGGCCTGCGGATGATCGGCGGCGGTGTCGCCTGCCTCGTCCACGCTCTCCTTCCCTTCCTGTTCGAGCGGACCGGCAGCGAGACGGTGCGGCGTCTCAACGCCACGCTCTGCAAGCGCGCCGACCGGCCGAACTGGGAGCGCCACCCGATCATCTAGAGCCCCAGGGTGAGGCGGCGCGGCCACAGCCGCCAGACTTTAGCCGCCAGACTTTTTCGCGCGCTCGGAACGATCCCGGTTAACGGAGGTTAAACCCACTCGCGCCGGCTCGCCCGGCGAAGGTGGCTCGGGGGCGGCTCGGGCCGGGGGAGAAGAAGGTTGGGCGACGCAGCGGGCACGGCGACGGTCCAGATCCTGCACCGGGCGGTGGAAGCCTTCCGGCGCCGGGAGGTGAATTACCGCGACATCCTCGAGGACCTTCCGGCCGCCATCTACACCACCGATACCGAAGGGCGGATCACCTATTTCAACAAGGCCTGCATCGCCTTTTCCGGCCGCACGCCGGTCCTCGGCGACGACCAATGGTGCGTCACCTGGAAGCTTTACACCGCGCAGGGCGCGCCGCTCGCCCATGATCAATGCCCGATGGCCGTCGCGCTGAAGGAGCGGCGCCCGGTGCGCGGGGTCGAGGCGGTGGCGGAGAGGCCGGACGGCAGCCGCATCGCTTTTCTTCCCTATCCGACGCCGATCTTCGACGAGACGGGGCAGCTGCTCGGTGCGGTCAACATGCTCGTCGACATCAGCGAGCAGAAGGAGGCGCAGGCGCGGCTGGCGCTGATGACGCGCGAGCTCGATCATCGCGCCAACAATTTGCTCGCGGTGATGCACGGCGTGCTGCGGCTGACCCAAGCGGAGACGCTCGACGAATATCGATCGGCGGTGGAGGGGCGGTTCGCTTCGCTGGCCCGCGCGAACAGCCTGATCGCCGAAGGACGGTGGATCGCGGTCGACCTGCGCATGCTGGTCGAAGAGGAGCTCCACGCCTTCACCGACGGCGGCTTCGCCGTCGACGGGCCGCCGATCCGGCTTCGCCCGGCAAGCGCGCAGGCGCTCGGCATGGTCCTCCACGAGCTGGCGACCAATGCGGTGAAATATGGCGCGCTGTCGACGCGCGGGGGCGAGGTCCGGGTCCATTGGGGCGTCGACGAAAACGGCACGATGATGCTGGTCTGGCAGGAGGCGGGCGGCCCGCCCTCGTCCGAGCCGGCCTGCAAGGGTACCGGCAGCGCCGTCATCGCCGGCGCCGTGCGGCAGCTCGGCGCTGAGCTGTTCCAGGACTGGGCGCCGGCGGGCCTGCGCTGTACCCTGCTTTGCGGCATCGCCAAGCTTTCGCCCTCCGCCTGATTTTGCGTCCGACCTGTCCGCGACCGGACATTCGAGTGTCCGCCGCCGGACGATTCCGCCACGTTTCCGCACGTCTCCCCTGCGAGCATCGCTGGCAGGCTTCTTGCACGGCGGGGGCCGGTCAGGCGTGAAGGAATGCAGCGTGTTGAGGAAGGCGCAGATGGCGGCCGCGGCGGCCGCTTTGCTTTGGGGCTCGGCGGCGGCCGCGCAGATTGCGGGGCCGGGCGGCCGGACCGTCTACGAAGCGATCTTCTTCAAGCCTTTCTCGCCGGCCAACGCGCTTGAGATCGTGCAGCGCGTGCCGGGCTTCTCGCTCAATGTCGGCGACACCGAGGTGCGCGGCTTCGGCCAGGCGGCGGGGAACGTCGTCATCAACGGCCAGCGGCCGAGCTCGAAGAGCGACACGCTCC
>JAXDOV010000084.1:0-3904 GCA_034668705.1 Sphingomonadales bacterium | reverse complement strand
GGGGGCCGGTGACCATGGCGTACGCCAGGTAGAGCATGGCGATGCAGGTGGTGCCGATGGCCAGGAAGGCGTCCGGGGAGAGGAAGTTGAGCAGGCAGATCGCGGCCGCGCCGCCGCCCACGACGAGGGCGGGACCGGCGGGCACGCCGGTGCGGGCGGAGACCTTCGAGAGCCCGGCGGAGAAGGGGAGGACGCCGTCGCGGGCCATGGAGAAGAGCATCCGGGAGCCGGCGGTCTGGATGGCCAGGGTGGCGACCGCGATGGCGATGGTCACGTCGACCAGCAGGGCCTTGCCGACCCCGTTGCCGAGGCTGCTGGTCAGGACGTAGCTCAGGCCCTCGGTCGCCAGCCGTCCGTCCGTGAGGCTGGGCGCGGCGAGCAGGCCGGCTAGCAGCAGCAGCCCGCCCAGTACGCCGGCCGCGGCGAGCGCGGTGAGGATGGTGCGGGGCGCGGTGCGCCGCGGGGCGTGGGTCTCCTCGCTCATCTCTCCGGCGCTGTCAAAGCCGATGAGGACGTACGCGGCCGTGAAGGAGCCCACGAGCAGCGCGCCGATCGCGCCGCCCTGGCCGCCGGTGTGGAGGGTGACGCCGGGGCCGTGCTCGACGTGCGTGAAGAGCAGCACGACGAGGAGGGAGGCGCCGATGATCTCGGCGGTGACGCCGACCCGGTTGATCGCCGACATGATGCGGTTGTCGAGCATGTTCACGATGGTGGTCAGGACCAGCAGGATCACGCCCAGCAGCGCGGCGTTGGCGGCCCCGGTCGACGTCGTGGGCGCCGGGTCGCCGCCGACGACCTGGAAGCCCGACCAGATTGCCGGGAGCACGACCTGCAAGGCCAGCGCCGCCGCCGCGACCACGACGACCTGGCCGATGACCATGATCCAGCCGGCGAACCAGCCGAAGGCCGGCGTGCTGAGCCGTGTCGACCACTGGTAGATCGCGCCGGAGATCGGGTAGCGGGCGGCCAGTTCGGCGAAGCAGGCGGCCACCAGGAGCTGGCCGATGAGCACGGCGGGCCAGGTCCAGAAGAAGGCGCCGCCGCCGAAGGAGTAACCGAAGGCGAAGAACTGGAACACCGTCGTGAGCACCGAGATGAAGGAGAAGCCCGCGGCGAAGGAGGCGTAACGGCCCAGGCTGCGGTGCAGTTCCTGCCGGTACCCGAACCCGGCAAGGGCAGCGGCATCCTCGGTGTCGCCGGCCGGACCGGGGGTCGCGTCGGGCGGGGCGGTGGCGGTCATGTCGGACCCCTGTCGCTGGTTCCTGCTGATTCCTGTCGGGCGACAGAAATTAGAGGCGTGGCGTTTCGGTCGCGTGACGCATCCGTGTCGGCCAGGCTCCGAAGTCCTCACCATGGGATGCGCGTGCGATCCGCGCGCAATTCGCGATGTATCGCGGTTGTCGGACCGGGCTCACTCACGATATGTTCGGCTACGGATATACGGAAGCGAGGTGTGGTGGCTTTGGCGAAACGGCGCAAGCTAGGCAATCCGTTGGCGCTGGCGGTGATGGCGACGCTCGCGGAGCGCCCCATGCACCCGTACGAGATCGCGCAAGTGCTCCGCCAGCGAGGCAAGGAGCAGAGCATCAAGATCAACTACGGCTCGCTCTACACCGTCGTCCAGAACCTGGAAAAGCACGGCTTCGTCGAGGTCACCGGCGTCCAACGGCAGGGCAACCGCCCCGAGCGGACGCTGTACGGCCTCACCGAGACCGGCGCGGTCGAGATGCACGACTGGCTCGCCGCCCTCATCTCCGTACCGCAGCGCGAATACCCGGCCTTCGAGGCGGCGCTCGCGCTGATCCTGATCCTGCCGGTCGAGGAGGCCGTCGGGCTCCTCGGGGAGCGGGTCAGCAAGCTCGAACTCCAGGTGGCCGGACTCCGGGGGGTGCTCGAGAAGCTGCGCGGCGAGCTGCCCCGCATCTTCATCGTCGAGACCGAGTACCAGGTGCACATGCTGGACGCCGAGGTCCAGTGGGTGCGCGGCGTGATCGAGGAGATCAGGAACGGCACCCTGTCCGGCACCGCCGAGTGGCGGCAGTGGCACCAGACCCGCGAAATCCCCCAGGAGTGGGCCGACATCGAGGAGCGGACCAAGGACGCGCCGGCCGCCGAGCAGTTCAAGGAGGAGCCGGCGAAAATCACCCAACCCGAGTGAGAACGAAACCGGCGCCCGCTGCGGGAACAGCGGACGCCGGATCGTGAACCCCGGACCGGACCTGCGGGAACAGGCCGGGCGATCGAGGTGCGGCACACCCAGGATAGCCCGGCACATCCCCCGTAGATCGGTTCGGCCCACCGACCGACCCATCACACGGAGGAAACCGACATGACCACCCGCGCGCCCGCCATCGCGGCGCACGACCTGATCAAGACCTATCCCGGCGACGTGAAAGCCCTCGACGGCATGGGCATCACCGTCGAGGCAGGCACCGTTTTCGGACTGCTCGGCCCCAACGGAGCCGGCAAGTCCACCACCGTCAAGATCCTTACCACCCTCGCCCGCCCCGACTCCGGCAGCGCCGTCGTCGCCGGCCACGACGCCCTGCGCCACCCCGACCGGGTGCGCCGCGCCATCGGCGTCGTCGCCCAGAACTCCGGCGCCGACCCTGTCGCCACCGGCCGGGACAACCTGCTGCTGCAGGGCCGCCTGTACGGGGTCCGGGGCGCCGCCCTCACCCGCCGTGTGGACGAACTGCTCGACCGCTTCGACCTGGCCGACGCGGCCAAGCGGACCGTCAGGACGTACTCGGGCGGCATGCAGCGGCGCCTGGACGTCGCCCTCGGCCTGGTCCACCGGCCCGAGGTGCTCTTCCTCGACGAACCAACCACCGGGCTCGACCCGGAGGCGCGCAGTGCCATGTGGGAGGAGATCTCCCGGCTCAAGGGCGACGAAGGCCTGACGATCCTGCTCACCACGCACTACCTCGACGAGGCCGACCGCCTCGCCGAACACATCGCCATCGTCGACCGGGGTCGCGTCGTCGCCGAGGGCGCCCCGGACACGCTCAAGGGTCAACTGCGCGGCGACGCCGTCCAGGTGGAACTGCGCGAGCCGCTCGGCCCGGTCGAGGCCCAGCTGCTGGAGACCGCGCTGGCCGAGTTCGCCGGCGTACGGGAAGCCGTTCTCGACGGTGTCCGGCTCAGCGCCCGCGCCGACGACGGGCCGGCGGCGGTGCCGCACGTACTGGCCGTGCTGGAGCGTGAGGGTGCCGCAGTGGCGTCCGTGACCGTGGCCCGCCCGTCGCTCGACGACGTGTATCTGCGGCACGCGGGCCGCCGCTTCACCGAGGCCGACACGACTCTCGTCACCGCCGGAGGTGCCCGATGACCACGAACGCGAACGCGACCACGAACACCCTCGCCGACACCTGGTACATGACGCAGCGTCAGCTCATGGCGATACTGCGGCAGCCCATCTTCCTGGTGATCACCCTCATCCAGCCGATCATCTGGCTGCTCCTCTTCGGCTCCCTCTTCCGCAAGGTCGTCGAACTGCCCGGCTTCGGCGCCACCTCCTACCTGGACTACCTCGTCCCCGGCATCGTCGTGATGAGCGCGCTCGGCTCCAGCATGTGGGCCGGCATGGGCACCCTGGAGGAGATCGAGCGGGGCACCCTCAACCGCTTCCTCGTCACCCCGGTCAGCCGCAGCGCCATCATCAACGCCAACGTTGCACAGCTCGGGCTGTCGACCGCCTTCCAGTCGGTCTGCATCGTGCTGCTCGGCAAGGCGGGCGGCGCCGACTACCCGGGCGGCATCGGCGGCATCCTCATCCTGATCGTCGCCTCGATCCTGCTCGGCACGGTCTTCGGGGCGCTGTCCAACGCCATCGGCATGCTGGTCCGGCAGCGCGAGAGCATCATCGGCATCAACACATTCCTGCTGCTGCCGCTGACCTTCC
>JAXDOV010000083.1:0-15478 GCA_034668705.1 Sphingomonadales bacterium | reverse complement strand
GCGAGGCCGCCATTCTCTATTGCTTCGTGTTCCTGCTGCTCGCCGTCGCCGGCCCGGGTCCGCTGAGCATCGACAATTTCGTCCGGGAGAGGCGCCGCGCGGCGCGCGAATCCTGACCGGGCGCATGATCCTCCGGCCATTCCGGGGGACACAGATGGACTGACCGACATGGCCAAATTCATGATCATGCAATGGGACTGGACCGGACCAATCGTCTTCCGGACCGACGGGACGGAGGCGCTCCAGGCACCCTCCGCCGAGGATGAACAGCCGGCGCATCCGCCGCGCCCGATGAGAATCGCCGGCGCGGTTACCGCGACATTCGGTGCTCGCGGCCGTCGCGGCGACTAGCGCCGATGGCCGACTTCTCGCCCTCCCAGCCGCTTTCCGGCTTCTTCGCGCCGACCCGATTCGAGGCCGATCTGGCCGATTGCGTCGTGACCGGCACCATTCCGGCCGAACTCGACGGCGCCTTTTACCGGCTGCACGGCGACTGGATCTACGCCCCCAGATATCAGGACGAGGCCAGCCTCTCGGCGGACGGCTATGTCAGCATGTTCCGGTTCCACCGCGGCTCGGTCGATTATCGCGGCCGCTATGTCAGGACCGAGCGCTACCAGCGCCAGCGGGCCGCGCGCCGCCAGCTTTACGGCTATTACCGCAACCCGCATACGGACGATCCCGAGGTGCGCGACACCCAAAATCCGGGCCGGCGCACGAGCGCCAACACCACTCCGGTCGTCCTTGCCGGCAGGCTGTATGCGACCAAGGAAGAAGGACTTCCCTACGAGCTCGATCCGAACAGCCTGGAAACCCGCGGCACGACCGATTTCGACGGGCAATGGAAGAGCCAGACCTTCACCGCCCATCCCAAGCTCGATCCCCTGACGGGCGAGACCTTCGCCTTCGGCTACGAAGCGACCGGGCTCGCCAGCCGCGACGTCTATCTCTGCTCGTTCGACCGGAGCGGCAGGATCAGCTGGGAGCTGCGCTTCGAAGTCCCCTATTGCTCGATGCTGCACGACATGGCGCTGACCCGGGATTATGTGATCATCCCCGGCGGCGGAACCGTGACCAGCCTCGAGCGGCTCGAAAGCGGACGGCCGCATTGGGGCTGGGATTCGACCAGGCCCTCTTATTACGCGGTCATTCCCCGCGGCGGCCGCGCCGACCAGATCCGCTGGTTCGAAGGCGGCGAGCGGTCGATCGTCCATATTGCGAATGCGTGGAACGACGGCGACAGCGTGACGATGGATGCCCCTGTCGCGAGCGGCAACACCTGGCCCTGGTTCGAGGATGTGCACGGCGCGCCGTTCGCAATGCACCCCTTCACCATTCGCCGGCTGACCTTCGACCTGCGCGGCAACAGCAGCCAGGTGAAGGAAGAATTGCTGTTCGACCGCGACGTCACCAGCTTCACGCGGATCGACGATCGCTTCGGGACGATCCCCAACCGCTATCTGTGGGTCCAGTATGTCGATGCCGACCAGCCGTTCGACGGCGGCCTGCCCGACGATCCCAGGCTTCGCCCGGTCAACAGCTACGGCCGCTTCGACGTCGTCGACCGCAGCGTCAGATCCTGGTTCGCCGGGCCCCACCACGTCCTCCAGGAACCGACCTTCGTGCCGCGCTCGGCGGAGGCCGCGGAGGGAGACGGCTATTTGCTGGGGACCGTCCACAATCTCGCCGAGATGCGCAGCGAGCTGGTGGTCGTCGACGCGGCCGCGATGGAGGAATGCGCGCGGGTCATCCTGCCGTTTCGCAATGCCTATCAGGTGCACGGGCTCTGGGCGTCGCCGCGGGACCTGCCTTTGGCGGAATTTGGAGAAATTTGATGGCGCCGGCCGATCGTATCGAGGGAGAAGCGGGCGCGACGTTCGATCGCATCAATCCGCTGACGGGCGAGGTGGCGACGACCGCCGCCGCGGCGAGCATCGCGGATGCGGCCGCCGCCTGCGACGCCGCCGCCGCCGCCTTCCCCGCCTGGTCGGCTTTGGGCCCCAATGCGCGCCGGGCGCTGCTGAGCAGGGCGGCGGACGAGCTGGAGGCGCGGGCGCCGCAATTCGTCGCGGCGATGATGGCGGAGATCGGATCGACCCGGGGCTGGGCCGGCTTCAACCTCAGGCTCGCCGCGGGCATCGTCCGCGAGGCCGCGGCGATGACCACCCAGATCGGCGGCGAGGTTATTCCCTCCGACAGACCGGGCTGCCTCGCCATGGCGCTGCGCGAGCCGGTGGGCGTGATCGTGGGGATCGCGCCCTGGAATGCGCCGATCATCCTCGGCGTGCGCGCGATCGCGATGCCGCTTGCCTGCGGCAACAGCGTCATCCTCAAGGCGTCGGAGCAATGCCCCCGCACCCATGCGCTGATCGTCGAGGCCTTCGCCGCGGCCGGGCTGCCGGAGGGGGCGGTCAACCTCGTCACCAATGCGCCGAAGGACGCCGCCGAGATCGTCGCCGCTCTGATCGACCACCCGGCGGTCCGCCGTATCAACTTCACCGGCTCGACCGCGGTCGGCAGGATCATCGCGCAACGCGCCGCCGGGCATCTCAAGCCGGTGCTGCTCGAGCTGGGCGGCAAGGCGCCTTTGATCGTGCTGGAAGATGCCGATCTCGACGAGGCGGTGAAGGCGGCCGCCTTCGGCGCCTTCATGAATTCGGGCCAGATCTGCATGTCGACCGAGCGGATCATCGTCGTCGACGGCGTCGCCGAGGCCTTCGCCGCGAAGTTCAGGGAGAAGGTCGGAACGATGCCGGCCGGCGATCCGCGCGTAGGCGAGGCGCCGCTCGGCGCCGTCGTCGACCGCAAGACCGTCGATGCCATCCAGGCGCTGATCGACGATGCGCTGGCGCAGGGCGGCGTGCAGCTGGCCGGCGGCAGGAGCGAAGGCGTGCTGATGCCCGCTCATGTCATCGACAAGGTCACGCCCGCCATGCGCCTTTTCCGCGACGAGAGCTTCGGCCCGGTCGTTGCGATCACCCGCGCCCGCGACGAGGATCATGCGGTCGAGCTGGCCAACGACACCGATTACGGCCTCTCCGCTTCGGTCTTCACGCGGGACGTCGTCCGCGGCCTGCGCGTCGCCCGTCGGATCAAGTCGGGCATCTGCCACGTCAACGGCCCGACCGTTCATGACGAGGCGCAGATGCCCTTCGGCGGCACCAAGGCCTCGGGCTACGGCCGCTTCGGCGGCAAGGCCGGCATCGACAGCTTCACCGAGCTGCGCTGGATCACGATCGCGACCGAGCCGGGCCATTACCCGATCTGAGACCGCCGGGCGGCTCCCCGAAGGAGCCGCGACGGACCGCAAAAACCGTGAGAAAAAGGAGCGCCGATGCGCCACGAAATCAACCGTATCCGCCACGAAGCCAAGCGCCGCACGCTCAGCGTGCAGCATGTCGAGCGCCTGTCCCCCGCCATGGTGCGGATCGTATTCGGCGGCGAAGCGCTGGCGGATTTCGCGTCCGACGCCTTTGACGACCATGTGAAGCTGTTCTTCCCCGCCGGCGAGGAGACGATCAAGCGTGACTATACGCCGCGCGCCTTCGACCGAAAGGCCGAGCGCCTGACCATCGACTTCGCGCTGCACGACGCCGGCCCCGCCACCGCCTGGGCGGCGACGGCGGCGGCCGGCGATGTGATCGACGTCGGCGGCCCGAGGATGTCGACGATCATTCCCGAAGATTACGACTGGTGGATCCTGGTCGGCGACGAGGCGTCGTTGCCGGCGATCGCCCGCCGCCTCGAGGAGATGCCGCCCGGCGCTCGCGTCACCGCCCTGGTCGCGGTGTCCGGGCCGGAGGAGGAGCAGAGCCTCGCCACCGCCGCCGCGCTCGATCTGGTCTGGGTGCACCGTCCGCCGGACCGCGCCGACGAGGCCGATGCGATGATCGCGGCGCTCGCTTCCGTCGAGCGGCGAGGCGGGGACGGATTCGTGTGGATCGCCGGCGAAAGCGCGTTCGCCCGCGCCGTTCGGGCCGAATTCATCGAGCGCCGCGGCCACCCCCATCCGTGGGTGAAAGCGCGAGGATATTGGAAGAAAGGCGCCGCCGGCGCTCATGACAAGCTCGACGACTAGGTCGGGTGCGAAGCCGGCCTGGGGAATGACGATTAGCCTGGGTTAATAGGGGTTCCGCCAATCCGATTGGCGCGCCGGCCGCGAATGAAGCAGGGGCATTGGCCATGGTCGCGGACGTCACCTTCATCGGCTTCGGGGAAGCGGGCCAGGCCTTTGCCGGCGCCAAAGGCTGGCAGGGACGGGCGCGCGCCTATGACAGGCTCACCGACCAGCCCGGAACCCGCGCCGCCAAGCAGGCGGATTATCGTCGGGCCGCGGTCGAGGGGGCGGAGGGCGCGGCCGGCGCCCTCGAGGCGAGCCCGCTCGTCCTCAGCCTCGTCACCGCGGATCAGGCGCTGATCGCCGCCCGCTTGGCCGCGCCGCACCTCGCCCACGGCGCGCTCTATTGCGACATGAACAGCGTCGCGCCGGCGACCAAGGCCGCCGCCGCCGCTGCCGTCGAGGCAGCGGGCGGGCTTTATGTCGACGTCGCCATCATGTCGCCGGTCGATCCGGGCCGTCTTTCGGTTCCGCTGCTGCTGAGCGGCGCGGAAGCCGCCGCCGCCGCGCGCGCGCTCGCGCGGCTGGGGTTCGAGAATGTCCGCGTGGTCGGCGGCCGAATCGGTCAGGCCTCGGCGATCAAGATGATCCGATCGGTGATGGTGAAGGGGATCGAGGCCCTGACCGCCGAATGCCTGCTCGCCGCCGACGCCGCGGGCGTGGCGGAGGAGGTGCTCGCCTCGCTCGACGCCAGCGACAGGGCGATGCCCTGGGCCAAGCGGGCCGATTACAATCTCGACCGCATGATCGTTCACGGTCGCCGCCGGGCCGAGGAAATGGAGGAGGCGGTGAAGACCCTGGAGGATCTCGGCGTGGAGCCGGCCCTGACCCGCGGCACCGTCCGGCGGCAGCGCGAGATCGGGCAATTGCGCCTCGGCGGCGCGGCGGCGGGACTTTCCGGCAAGCTCGACCAGATCAGGGGAAGAAAGGCGGATGCGGCATGAGCCTCGTCATCGACTGTCACGGCCATTATACGACCGCGCCGGCCGCGCATGACGAATGGCGCGAGCAGCAGAAAGCCGCGTTCAAGGCCGGCACCGAGCCGCCGCCCTATCCGGACATTTCGGACGACGAGATAAGCGAGACGCTGGAGGCGAACCAGCTGCGCCTGCTGCGCGAGCGCGGCGCCGACATGACGATCTTCAGCCCCCGGGCCTCGGCGATGGCGCATCATGTCGGCGACGAGGCGGTGTCGAAGGCCTGGGCGCGGGCCAATAACGATCTGATCGGGCGCTGCGTCGGCCTCTATCCCGACATCTTCGCCGGGGTCTGCATGCTGCCCCAGTCGCCGCAAGCCGACATGCGGGGCTCGATCGACGAGCTGGAGCGCTGCGTCACCCAGCTCGGCTTCGTCGGCTGCAACCTCAATCCGGATCCGGGCGGCGGCCATTTCGAGCATCCGCCGCTCACCGACCATTATTGGTACCCCTTTTACGAGAAGATGGTCGCGCTCGACGTGCCGGCGATGATCCACGTCTCGGGCTCCTGCAATCCCGGCCTCCACGCCACCGGCGCCTTCTATATCGCCGCCGACACGATCGCCTTCATGCAGCTGATTCAGGGCGACCTGTTCCGCGATTTCCCGACCTTGCGCTTCATCATCCCGCATGGCGGCGGCGCGGTGCCCTATCATTGGGGGCGCTATCGCGGCCTTGCCGACATGCTGAAGCAGCCCGATCTCGCCACGCACGTCATGAACAACGTCTTCTTCGACACCTGCGTCTACCACCAGCCGGGAGTGGACCTGCTGGCCGAGGTGATCGAGACCAAGAACATCCTGTTCGGATCGGAGATGGTCGGGGCGGTGAGGGGGGTGGATCCGCAGACCGGCCATTATTTCGACGACACCAAGCGCTATGTCGACGCGTTGCCGATCGGTGAGGATCAGCGCAGCGCGATCTTCGAAGGCAATGCCCGCCGCGTCTTCCCGCGGCTCGACGCGAAGCTGAGGGAGAGAGGCCTGTGACCGCGACTTGCCACGGCACCGTGGCCACCGCCAATGCGGGCCGCTACCTCCAGCAGCTCTGCAAGCATTGGAGCCACAAATACCCGGTCGCGTTCGGCCCCGAGCAGGGCGTGATCGACCTCCCGCGCGGCCGGGTCGCGATGGCCGCGGCGCCGGAGCGGCTCGACCTGACGCTCTCGCCGGCGTCGGACGGCGAGGCGGCGACTTTGCGGCAGGTGGTCGAGGACCATCTCAACCGCTTCGCGTTTCGCGAGGCGCCGCTTGCCTTCGCCTGGGATGAGGGGGAGGCTTCGCAATGACGGCGCCGCGCGACATCCACGCCTATCTCGCCGAGTTCGACGACATACCGGGCACCCGCGTCTACACAGCCAAGCGGGCGCGGCAGGGCTATCACCTCAACCAGTTCGCGATGAGCCTGATGAAGGCGGAGAATCGCGCGCGGTTCAAGGCGGACGAACGCGCCTATCTCGACGAATGGGCGCTGACCGAGGCCCAGAAGGAGGCGGTGCTCGCCCGCGATTACAACCGGATGCTCGACGAGGGCGGCAACATCTACTTCCTCGCCAAGATCTTCTCGACCGACGGCAAGAGCTTCCTCCAGGCCGTCGGCACGATGACCGGCATGACCCCCGAGGATTATCAGGCGATGATGGTCGCGGGCGGGCGCTCGCCCGAGGGCCTGCGCTCGAAGAAGGAGGGACGCTGATGGCCAGGATCACCGCCGGCGTCAGCACCAGCCACATCCCGGCGGTCGGCGCGGCCTTCGACAACGGCAAGACCGGCGACGATTACTGGAAGCCCGTCTTCGCCGGCTACGACTGGGTCAAGGCATGGGAAGGGGAGCAGAAGCCCGACGTGATCGTGCTCGTCTACAACGACCACGCCTCCGCCTTCGACATGAAGATCATCCCGACCTTCGCGATCGGCTGCGCCGAAGGCTTCAGGCCCGCCGACGAGGGCTGGGGGCCGCGGCCGGTGCCGGACGTGATCGGCCATCCCGACCTCGCCTGGCACATCGCCCAGAGCTGCATCCTCGACGAGTTCGACATCACCATCATCAACGAGATGGAGGTCGATCACGGGCTCACCGTTCCGCTCTCCCTGATCTTCGGCAAGGTGGAGGAATGGCCGGTGAAGGTGATCCCGGTCGCGGTCAACGTCGTCACCTACCCGCCGCCCACCGGCAATCGCTGCTGGATGTTCGGCGAAGCGATCCGTCGCGCCGTCGAAAGCTTCGACGAGGATCTCAACGTCCAGATCTGGGGGACGGGGGGCATGAGCCACCAGCTCCAGGGCCCGCGCGCCGGCCTGATCAACCGGGCATGGGACAATGATTTCCTCGACAGGCTGACCCGGGATCCGCAAGCGCTCCGCCACATGCCGCACATCGAATATCTGCGCGAGGCGGGGTCGGAAGGGATCGAGCTGGTGATGTGGCTGATCATGCGCGGCGCGATGGGCGAGCACGCCCGCGAGCTGCACCGTTTCTATCACGTGCCCGCTTCCAACACGGCGGTGGGCCATATCGTCCTCGAGCCGGCCGGGCAGGCCGGCGGACCAGGAGCTCAATCATGAGAATCGCACTCGCGGGCGCCGGCGCATTCGGCGAGAAGCATCTCGACGGCCTCAGGAACATCGACGGCGTCGAGGTGACGTCGCTGATCGGCCGGACGCTGGAGAGCACGCAGAAGGTCGCGGACAAATATGGCATCGGCCATGTGACCACCGAGCTGGACGAAACGCTCGCCCGCGACGATGTCGATGCGGTCATCCTCGCCACGCCGACCCAGATGCATGTCGACCAGGCTTTGATGTGCCTGGAGGCGGGCAAGCATGTCCAGGTCGAGATCCCGCTCGCCGACAGCCTCGCCGGCGCCGAGGCCGTGGACGCGAAGCAGCGCGAGACCGGCCTGGTGGCGATGGCCGGCCACACCCGCCGCTTCAATCCGTCCCACCAGTGGATCCACAAGAGGATCGCGGCGGGCGAGATCAACCTCCAGCAGATGGACGTCCAGACCTATTTCTTCCGCCGCAGCAACATCAACGCCAAGGGCGAGCCGCGCTCCTGGACCGACCACCTCCTCTGGCACCACGCCGCGCATACCGTCGACCTGTTCCAGTATCAGGCGGGGGCGCCGATCGTTCAGGCGAATGCCGTCGAGGGCCCGCACCATCCCGAGCTCGGCATCGCCATGGACATGTCGATCCAGCTCAGGGCGGCGAACGGCGCGATCTGCACCCTGTCGCTGAGCTTCAACAATGACGGGCCGCTCGGCACCTTCTTCCGTTACATTTGCGACAACGGCACCTGGATCGCCCGTTACGACGATCTGGTGAACGGCCGCGAGGAGCCGGTGGACGTCAGCGGCGTCGATGTGTCGATGAACGGCATCGAGCTCCAGGACCGCGAGTTCATCGCCGCGATCCGCGAAGGGCGTGAGCCCAATTCCAGCGTCGCGCAGGTTCTCCCCTGCTACCGGGTGCTCGACCAGCTCGACCGGCAGCTCGCCGCGGCGCGCGGGCGCAACGGCTGAGGTCGATCCGCCGACGAGGGCGGGCGCGGCCCTTCAGATGGCGAGGTCGGTTTCGTCCTTGAAACGCGACTGGGCGGCAATGCGGGTGAGGTCGTTCGCGGCGCCATAGCCGTCATAGCTGCGCCGCTCGACGATCTCGAAGAAGAAGCGCTTTTGAAACGCTCTCGAGCTCAGCTGGAAATATTCGCCGGCGCCGTCCCGGTCGTAGAGGATGCCGTGCGCCGCCATCAGCGACACCATTTCGGGCGCCAGGCCGAATCGCGCCTCCAGATCCTCGTAATAATTGTCGGGGATGGGGAGGCGCTCGAGGCCGAGGGCGGCGAGACGTTCGGCGGAGGCGAAGATGTCCGACGTGGCGAAGCTCAGATGCTGGACTCCCGCGCCCCAGTAGCGCTTCAGCAGCCGCGAGGAGAGCGTCCCCGGCGCGGCGGAAGCGTTGAGGATGAGACGGAGGCCGCGGTCGGGCGATTCCACCGGCTGGATCTGGACGAGACCCTGCGGATCGGGGACCTCGACCACCGGCTTCTTCTCCATTTCGAAAAAGGCGAAATAATAGAGCAGCCAGGAGAGGATCTCGTTATCCGACATCGCATAGGAGATGTGGTCGAAGGCCAGGAGCCCGGCGCCGCTTTCGGCAGGCTCTTCCGCCGCCGCCGGGATGAAGTCGCGGCGCCAGATCTCCTCATCCTGTCCCGCCTGCACGAGATAGACCAGAGCCCCCGAAGGGTCGCGGACCGCCGGCATCTTCATCTCGCCCCGGCCGACCCGGCCTTCGAAGCCGTTGATCGACAGCATCCGGGCGCGCTCGGTCGCCTGCGCCACGTCCTCGACCCGCAGGCCCAGCGCGGCGAGCGAGGGGCCATGGACGACATTCTGCGAATGGGCGAACCCTTCCGGCTCCGAGTTGACGACGATGTTGATGTCGCCCTGCTGCCACCGGTCCACCTCCTTGGAGCGGTGCCGGCCGGTATGGGAGAAGCCGAGCGCGCGCAGCATCGGCGCGAAAGCCTGCGCTTCTTCACGGGTCAGCGCGAATTCGGCGAACGCGATGCCGCGGCATTTGACCCGGGGCGGCATGGCCGGCGGGACCTGGATGCCGACCGCGCGGGCGCCTTCGTCGACCGACAGCCGCAGCGCGCGGATGCCGTCGAGCGCGACGACGCGCGGCGGCATCGCGCGGAAATGGTCGTTGAAGATCTCGAGCGAGAGCGGGCCGCGATAGCCGATGCGGAGCAGCTCGCTGACGAAGCGGCGGACGGGGATGTCGCCCTGGCCGGGAAGATTGCGGAAGTGCCGGCTCCACGAGAGATAATCCATCTCCAGCCAGGGCGCGTCGGCGAGCTGGACGATGAAGATCTTGTCGGGATCGATCGCGCCGAGCGTGGCCACGTCGATCTTCCTGACCAGCGAGTGAAAGCTGTCGAGGATGAGGCCGATGGCCGGGTGATCGGCCTGGCGGACGATCTCCCACGCATCGCGATGGTCGTTGACGTGACGGCCCCAGGCAAGCGCCTCATAGCCCACCCTGAGGCCGCGCGCGGCGGCGCGGTCGCCGAGCTCGCGGAAATCGGCGACGATGCGTCCGCGGTCCGGCAGCGCGGCCGGCGAGACGCTCGAACAGACGAGCAGCAGGTCCGCACCGAGATCGTGCATGACGTCGAACTTGCGCTCGGCCCTGTCCAGCGCGCGTCCGCGCAAATCGTCGGGCAGGCCTTCGAAGTCGCGGAACGGCTGGAACAGGGTGCAGGCGAGTCCGAGGTCCCGGATCATCGCCCCCACGTCGCGCGGCGCGCCGGGGAAGACGATCAGGTCGTTCTCGAAAATCTCGACCCCGTCGAAGCCCGCGGCCGCAACCGCCTGCAGCTTGTCCTCGAGCGCGCCGCTCATCGACACGGTGGCGATCGACGTGAGCATCAGCCTGCCTCCTGAATTGGCTGCATTAACGTCCTGCTTCGGGCGGCGGAGCCGGTTTCAAGCGACGCGAAATACGTGGACCGTCACCGCCGGCGGACCGCCCGTCATCCCTTGCAGGCTGCCGACGAAGAGCGACTGATTGAGCCATTCATGCGGCCCGGCGGGCGCCTCGAATTCCGGCGCGGTGCGCAGGTAGCGGCTCCGCGCGCCCTTGACGCGGGTATTGGTCAGCCCGCGATTGCGGACGTGGATCGCCGTGCCGTCCTCGGCCTCGATCATATAATCCGCCTCGATCAGCGTATAATCGTCGGCACGCTGCAACTGCCAGTCGGTGCCGCCCGGCAGGACCCGGCCACGGATGCGCGGCCCCTCGAACGTCCCGCCGATGATCGGGATGCGGCGGCGGTAGCCATAGGGCGTGCGGCCGATCTCGCGGGTGGGCTCCAGCAGCACCTTGGCGGAAAAGGCGAACTCGACCTTCGGCGTGGCATCGTCGGGAGGCGCGGCCGCGGCGAGCGCACCGGCGGGCAAGGCAAGGGGAATCATCGTCGACGCCATCGTGCCGAAAAATGCACGGCGGCTGGCGGGATCGCCGTTCATTATGATCTCCTCTCGATTCCCCGCCCACGCAGGTCCCAGGCGCGATGCTTGACGATCACGAACTATTTCGTACACACTGTGCCCGCTTGGACCGCAATCGGCAAGACCTTCGTTGTGCCCAAGGGGAGGATGAATGAAACGGCCTTTGGCGATGCTTGCCGCACCGATTCTCGCCGCGTCGCTGGTGGTCGCGACCGGCATCGCAGCCGCTCCGGCAATGCAGCCGATCGCGTCGGACCCGGTGCGCACGGCAAGCGGCGCGGTCTCGGGAACGCGCCTCGAAGGCGGGGTTCGCGCCTATCTGGGCATCCCCTTCGCCGCGCCTCCCACGGGAGATCTGCGATGGGCGCCGCCACGGCCGCTTTCCTGGAAGGGCGTGCTCAATGCCGACCGCACCGGCCCCGAATGCATCCAGGTGCTTCGTCCGCACAACATCAATCACTATTTCGGCGAGGAGGCGACCTCCGAAGACTGCCTCACGATGAACATCTGGGCGCCCGCGGCGGCGGCCGGCGCCAGGCTTCCGGTGGTGGTTTTCATTTATGGCGGCGGCTTCACGATCGGGTCGTCGGGCATGCCCAATTACGGCGGCGCCGCCATCGCCCGCCGCGGCGCGGTGTTCGTCAATTTCAACTATCGCCTCGGCGCGTTCGGCTTCCTGGCCCATCCCGAGCTGAGCCGCGAGCAGGGCGGTCATTCGGGCAATTACGGGCTGATGGACCAGATCGCCGCGCTGCGATGGATCCAGGCGAACATCGCGCGCTTCGGCGGCGACCCGGCCAGGGTGACGATCATCGGCCAGTCCGCAGGCGCCCTGTCGGTGGCGTCGCTGATCTTCTCGCCTTTGGCCAAGGGGCTGTTCCGCAGCGCCGCGATGACCAGCTGGTGCAATTATCGCGACGAGATGCCGGTTCTGGCGGATGCGGAGACGATTGGCGTCGCGGTGCAGAAGCGGCTCAAGGCGGATTCGTTGGCGGCGATGCGGTCCGTTCCCGCCGATCGCATCCTCGCGATCCAGAGCGAGAGCCAGCTGGGGGCGAATGTCGAAGGCATCCGGATCGGCGGACCGATCGTCGACAATTTCGTGCTGCCGGGGCAGAAGCCGGCGCTGCTCGCCGCGGGCAGGATCAACCGGGTGCCGATCATCGCCAGCTCGAATACCGACGACATCGACATCGCGATGAGCCCCTTCGGCCGCGTCGCGACGCTCGACCAGTATCGCATCGCCGCGCAGCAGGCATTCGGTGCGGAGGCCGATGCCTTTCTCCGCCTGTTCCCGGCGGGCAGCGACGAGCAGGCGAGAGCGGCGGCGCGGGTGGTGGCGCATGAGGCCGGCTTCGTGCTGGCGTCGCGCCAATGCGCGCGCGACCAGGCTTCGATCGGGCAAGCGGCCTATGTGGACGAGTTCGCGCGCAAGCATCCCTACGCGCCGGGGGTGCGCTTCGCCGATCAGGATCCGGCGACGGTCGGCGCCTATCACACGGGAGACGTCCCTTACTGGCTCGGCACCCTGGAGGCCTATAACGGCCTTCGCCGGACGCGCGACTGGACGGCAGATGACTGCATGCTGTCGGCGACCATGATGGACCATTTGATCGCGTTCGCGCGCGACGGCGCGCCCGGAAATGCCTGGCCGGCCTGGTCGGCGCGGAACGAGCGGGAGATGAGGTTCGGCGACGCCGCCGCCGTCCGGCCCCTTGATGCCGTCCGTCTGAACTGGCTGGAGGCGCATCCGGTCGGGCGCGCGGCATTGCCGCCGCGGCCCACGTCGCCGCGCGACTGACCGGCCACCGTGCTGTTGATCGGAGCGGCGGATCGCTTTAGGCGCGACGCGGCACGGAGCGGCAAGGAGCGTTGACCATCGCCACCACAGGGCATGAGCCGGGCGCGACACGGATCGCCGATTCCGCGGCGACCAAGGCCAATATCCTCGACGTCGCGCGCCAGGAGTTCGCCGACAAGGGACTGAGCGGCGCCCGCATCGACGAGATCGCCGAGCGCACCAACACCAGCAAGCGGATGATCTACTATCATTTCGGCAGCAAGGAAGGCCTGTATCGCGCCGTCCTCGAAGAGGCCTATACCCGCATCCGCGAGACCGAGACGGCGGTGCCGATCGACAGGATGGGGGCCGAGGAGGCGCTGAAGGCCAATGTCCGGCTGACCTTCGACTATCATCACCAGCATCCCGAATTCGTCCGGCTGGTCATGAACGAGAACATGCATCACGGCGAATTCATCAAGGACGTGACCGGCATCGAGCGGCGTAACGAAAGCGTCATCCGGGTGCTCGGCGAAATCATCGCCAAAGGCCGCGACGAAGGCGTGTTTCGCGGCGATCTCGACCCGATCGACCTGCACATGACGATCAGTGCCCTGTGCTTCTACAACGTGTCCAACCGCTATACCTTTTCCGAGATCTTCCGCCGCGACATGACCTCGCCCGAAGCGGTCGCGCGTCGCCGCGAGCAGGTCATCGACGTCGTGCTCGCGGCCTGCCGGCGCCGTTGAGCCGCCGCCCGCGTCGCTGCGAGCCGGGTCACAGCACGATGCGCTTCACGTCGCCCAGCACGAAGATGTAGGCGAGCGCGCCCATCAGCGCGAGGCCGCCGACAAAGGCGAGCGCGTAGAAGAACGATCCGGTCGCCGCGACGATCGCGCCGATCGCGAGCGGCGTGACGATCCCCGCCAGATTGGCGGCGAGGTTGAAGATGCCGCCGGTAAGGCCGAGCATCCCCTCCGGCGCGATGTCCGAGACCAGGGTCCAGCCGAGCGCCGCCATGCCCTGGGCGAAGAAGGCGAGCGACAGGATCGCGATCACGGCGCCGTTCGATTCGACGAAATTGGCGCCGATGATCGTCGAGGCGAGCAGCAGGCCGGTGATGATCGGGGTCTTGCGCGCGACATTGGCGGACTTGCCGCGCCTCAGCATCGCATCCGACCACCAGCCGCCGAACAGCACCCCGACCGACGCCGCGATGAAGGGCAGCACCGCATAGAAGCCGATCTTGAGGAAGGCCATGTGGCGCTCGGTGGCGAGATAGGTCGGGAACCAGGTGAGGAAGAACACCAAAGTGGAATTGCCGGCGAACTGGCCGAGACAGATGCCCCACATCTGGCGGAAGCGCAGCAGCTTGCCGGCCTTGCTCCAGTCGATCCGCGCGCTTTTGCCGGAACCCCCGACCAGCCCGCCGCCGGCCGCGATGAGATCGATCTCGCCGGCATTGACGCCCTTGTGATCCGGCGGCTCGCGATATTTGGCGATCCACAGCAGCATGAACGCGAAGCCGGCGATTCCGCAGGTGATGAACAGCGAACGCCAGCCGTGATGGACGAGCAGCCAGAACATGACCGGGCTGAGAAAGGCGAGCCCGACATATTCTCCCACGGTATAGACGCCGGTCGCAAAGGCGCGCTCGGACTGCGGGAACCAGGTCGCCACGACGCGGCTGTTGGCGGGAAAGCACGGCGCCTCGGAGACGCCGAGCGCGAGGCGCAGCCCGAGCAGGGAGGCGAGCCCGCCGGCCAGGGAGTGGAGCAGGGTGAAGAGCGACCAGAAGCCGACCGACAGGGCGTAGGTGAGGCGCGTGCCGAAGCGGTCGAGAAAAAGCCCCCCCGGCACCTGCGACGCCGCATAGCTCCAGGAAAAGGCCGAGAAGACGACCCCCATCGTCGCCGCGTCGATCGCAAGCTCCCTGGTCAGCGCGGGCGCTGCGACGCCGAGCACGGTCCGGTCCAGATAATTGACCAGGGTTCCCGTCGCGATCAGGCCGAGCATGCCGAACCGGGCGCGGCTCGGGCGTCGGCCGGCCATCTTCCCCCCGCTTTCGACATCCGTCTCCATCTCGTCTCTCCTTCCGCGGCTGCGCTTCGTCCGGCGTCGTCCCGCATGCGTTGCCCGGGAACGGGATATCAGAAATTGGCCGCCATGCGCTGCCGGTCGGCGCGGCGGCCGGTGAACAGATCGAAGGCGAGAGCGGCCTGAAACACGGCCATGTCGCCGCCATGCGCGGTGCGGCATCCGATCGCCCTGGCCGCCCGGAGCAGCTCCGTCTCGAGCGGAAAATAGACCACGTCGGCCACCCACAAATCGGGGCGCAGCAGCGCCACGTCGACCGGTGATCCGGGATGGCCTTCCATGCCGATCGGAGTCGCGTTGATGATCCCCGCCGCGCCGGCGATCTCGTCGGCAAGCCGAGGCGATGCGATGCGCCCGATGCCGGCCGCGCCGTTGCGCGGCAGCCGCGTCACGAGATCCTCGGCGCGATCGCGTTTGGGATCGAAGATCACCAGCTCGCGGCAGCCGAGGTTGACCATCGCCATCGCCGTCGCCGCACCCGCGCCGCC
>JAXDOV010000082.1:0-2663 GCA_034668705.1 Sphingomonadales bacterium | reverse complement strand
TTCCGCAAGCCGCTGGTGATCATGACGCCCAAGTCCCTGCTCCGGCACAAGCTCGCCGTCTCCAGCCTCGCCGACTTCACCGGCGACAGCCATTTCCGGCGCATCGTCTCGGACCTCAACCCGCCGGCGGAGACGGAGGTGAAACGGCTGGTGCTCTGCTCCGGCAAGCTCGCCTATGAGCTGATGGAGGCGCGCGACAAAGCCGGCGACCGCGACATCGCGATCGTGCGGATCGAGCAGCTCTACCCCTTCCCCGACGAACCTCTGGTGGCGCGCCTCAAGCGGATGACCGGCCTCGAAGAGGTGGTCTGGGCGCAGGAGGAGCCGAAGAACCAGGGCTATTGGAGCTTCGTCGAGCATCGCCTCGAACGCTGCCTGGCCGAGGCGGGCACCAGGCCGCGGCGGGCGGCCTATGCCGGCCGCGCCGCCTCCGCTTCGACCGCCACCGGCCTCGCCAGGCGCCATGCGGCCGAGCAGCTGGCCCTGATCGCCGAAGCGCTCGGCCATCCTGCGACGACGCCGGTCCTGAGCGGCGCCGCGGGGTTCGCGACCAATGGCAGAGACGCTCCGCCGCAACGCAAGGCGGGTTGAAGGGAAGAGAATGGCGACCGAAGTCAAAGTCCCCACCCTCGGGGAATCGATCACCGAAGCGACGCTCGGCGAGTGGCTGAAGACTCCGGGCGATCCGGTGAAGGCCGATGAGCCGATCGCCAGCCTCGAGACCGACAAGGTCGCGATCGAAGTGCCCTCGCCGGTCGACGGCGTGATGGGCGAGCAGCTGGTCAAGGTCGGCGACAATGTGGCGGTCGGCGCGGCGATCGCCCGGATCGAGTCCGCCGCCGCCGGTGCGGCCCGACCGCAGGCCGCCGCGCAGCAGGCGGCGGCGACCGTTTCGACGCCGGTCAACCCCGCCGGTCCGGGCGAGAATATCGAGCCGAGCGACGATGCCGAAGACGGGGCCGAAGAGGGGGAGGAGGGATCGAACCTCACCCTTTCGCCGGCGGTGCGCCGGATCGTCCTCGAGCATCATCTCGACCCGTCGAAGATCCGTGGCACCGGCAAGGACGGGCGGCTGACCAAGGACGACGTCCTCGCCGCCGCCAAAGCGAAGGGGGAAACCCCGCCCCCGCCGCCCGCACCGGCCCCGCCCCCACCTCCACCCCCGCCGCCTTCGCAGCCGGCACGCGCTTCCGCCCCCGGCGAGCGCCGCGAGGAACGGGTGCGGATGACGCGGCTGCGCCAGACCGTCGCCCGCCGTCTCAAGGAAGCGCAGAACACGGCCGCGATGCTGACGACGTTCAACGACGTCGACATGAGCGCGGTGATCGAGGCGCGGAGCCGTTACAAGGATCTGTTCGAGAAGAAGCACGGCATCAGGCTCGGCTTCATGGGCTTCTTCGTCAAAGCCGCCGTGCTCGCCGCGCGCGACGTCCCCTCGGTCAACGGCTCGATCGAGGGCGAGGAGATCGTCTACCACGATTATGTCGACGTCTCGGTCGCCGTCTCGGCGCCCAACGGGCTCGTCGTCCCGGTCATCCGCGACGCCCAGGCTTTGAGCTTCGCCGAGATCGAGAAGACCATCGCCGATTTCGGCCGCCGCGCCAAGGACGGCACGCTGACCATGCAGGACATGCAGGGCGGCACCTTCACCATCTCCAATGGCGGCGTCTTCGGCTCCCTGCTGTCGACGCCGATCATCAACCCGCCGCAATCGGCGGTGCTCGGCATGCACCGGATCGAGGAGCGGCCGGTGGTGAAGGACGGCCAGATCGTCGCCAGGCCGATGATGTACCTCGCGCTGAGCTACGACCACCGCCTGATCGACGGCCGCGAGGCGGTCACCTTCCTCGTCCGCATGAAGGAGGCGATCGAGGATCCGACGCGGCTGCTCATAGATCTGTAATCGTCGCCTCTCTTGTGCTCCTGCGAAAGCAGGAACCCAGACCCACCTTCGGGAAGGATGATGCCTCGGCCAGGCTATGTTTATCTGATGGCGAGCGGACGCAACGGGACGCTCTATCTCGGCGTGACGAGCAATCTGCCGCAGCGTGCCTATCAGCACCGGAACGGCGAGGCCGACGGCTTTTCGAAGCGCTATGGCTGCCGCCTTCTCGTCTGGTATGCGGCCTATGACGACATCCAGGATGCCCGGGCACGCGAGCTGCAGATGAAGAAATGGAAACGTGGCTGGAAGCTGCAGGCGATCGAGGAGATGAACCCGGAATGGCGCGATCTGTTCGATGCGATTGCGCGCTGACTGGGTTCCTGCTTTCGCAGGAACACATGTGAGGAAGAGTGAATGGCAGACACTGAGTTCGACGTGATCGTCATCGGCTCCGGGCCGGGCGGCTATGTGGCCGCGATCCGGGCCGCGCAGCTCGGCCTCAGGACCGCCTGCGTCGAGAGCCGCGAGACGCTCGGCGGCACCTGCCTCAACGTCGGCTGCATCCCTTCGAAAGCTTTGCTCCATGCCTCCGAATTGTTCGAGGAGGCGAATCACGGCACGCTCGCCAAATGGGGGGTGAAGACGGCCGGCGTCGAGCTCGACCTGCCGACGATGCACGCGACCCGCGACGAGGCGGTGAAGGGCCTGACCCAGGGCGTCGCCTTCCTGTTCAAGAAGAACAAGATCGAATGGCTGAAGGGCCATGCCCGCTTCACCG
>JAXDOV010000081.1:0-10638 GCA_034668705.1 Sphingomonadales bacterium | reverse complement strand
TGCATCCGGTAGAGCGACTTGTAGACGAAGCGCGCCAGCCGGCCCTCGATCGCCATCCGCCCGCCGATCAGATTGCCCATCAGGCTGCCGACGGTCGAGAAGCGGCTCAGCGACACCAGCGAGCCGTGGTCGCGATAGACGAAGGGCGCGAGCCGCTTCCCCGTCATCGCCCGCAGCAGGTTGCGATAGACGGCCGAAGCCATTTGATGGGCGGCCTGGGCGCGGGGCGGCACCGGCCGCCCGGCGCCGGGCGGCATGAAGCTGCAGCAGTCGCCGATCGCGAAGATGCGCTCGTCGCGGGTGGTCTGCAGCGTCGGCCGAACGACGATCAGGCAGCCCGGTGTCGTTTCGAGGCCGCCGATCCCGCACATCACGTCTTCGCCCCTCACGCCCGCCGCCCACAGCTTCAGCTCCGCCCGGATCCGCTCGCCGCCGTGGGTCACGATCTCCTCCCGGACGACCTTCGTCACCCGCACCGACGTCAGCACCCGCACGCCGAGCGCCTCCAGCTCGCCTTGCGCCGCCTCGGCGAGGCGATCGGGCAGGGCCGGCAGGATGCGCGGGCCGGCCTCGATCAGGGTGACCTGCAGCCGGCTCTCGTCGAACGTCTCGAGGCCGTAATGGCGCAGGGCCGCCGCCGAATTGTAGAGCTCGGCGGCGAGCTCGACGCCGGTGGCGCCGCCGCCGACGACGGCGACGCACACATGCTCGTCGGCCTGCGGATCCTCCGTCATCGCCCGCGAGACGCGCAGGCATTGGTTGAGCAGCTTGCCGCGGAAGCGGTCGGCCTGGGCGCGGTCGTCGAGCAGCAGGCAATGCTCGCGCACGCCGGGGATCCCGAAATCGTTCGTGACCGCCCCGACCGCGAGGACGAGATAATCGTAGCGGATGCGATGCGCCCCGACCAGCTCGGTGCCGTCGTCGTCGAGCAGCGGCGCGACGATCACCTCCCGCGCCTCGCGGTCGATGCCGTCGATCGAGCCCTGGAAGAAGCGATAGCCCCAGCGATGACCGTGGCTGCGATAGCCGACCTCGTCGAGATTGGCGTCGAGCGAGCCGGCCGCCACTTCGTGGAGCAACGGCTTCCAGATGTGGGTGCGGTTCTTTTCGACGAGGACGATGTCGTGGCGCCGGCGGCCGAATCGCGTCCCGAGCCGCCGCGCCAGCTCCAGACCCGCGGCGCCGCCGCCGCAAATGACGATCTGGATCTTCCGGCTCAGACGCCCCCCTCTTTCCGTCTCCTCCTAGCCGAAACGGTCCCGTGATGAGAAGCGGTCGGGCTCGGGTGAAGATTTCACCGCATCTCCCCCTTGCGGGAACCGCCGCGACCGGCGATGCGCTACGCTGCAATGCAGCAAGAACGTTCGCGTCCCCGCCTCCAGCTTCGCGCTCTCCACCAGGATCCCGCCGAAACGCGGCTCGCTTTGGTCTCCAGCGCCATTCGCAACCATGTGAGCCTTCGCGCCCGCTATAACGGCCAGTCCGTCCTGCTGGCGCCGCAGATCCTGTTCACCCGCAACGGCGCGCCCCATGTCGACGCCGCGGTGCTCGAGCGCGAGGGCAAGCGCGACGAGGAGCTGCGCCTGCGCACCTTCAACCTCACCGGCCTTCACGAGCTGAGGACCAGCGGCCGCCATTTCACGCCGCAGGCCTTCGATCTCGAAGAGGAGAAATATGCGCGGGAGGAGGTGAAGATCCTCGCCGTCAGCGGCGGCGGCGCCGAATCCCGGTCCGCGCCGATCATCTGGTCCGCCGAACGGCCCTAACGACCCTTCAGCTGCGCCTGGGGCCGCGTCCCCCGCGCCTGATAATCGGCGACCAGCGCCTGATAATCCTCCATCGGCGGATGGGTGCCGTAGCTGTGCGCCGCGCCCGTCGCCGCCCAGGGCAGCTTCTCGGAAACATAGGTTTCGACGAAGGGCGCGAACCAGAGATGGTCGTCGAGCATCGTCGCCCGCAGGTTGACGAGGAAATCGAGGCCGTCGACGCGGGTGAACACCCAGGACTTGCAGCGATCGCAATGATGGTGGTGGATCTGCGGCCCCCGGATGCCGCCGATCACCGTCTCGCCCCCGGTCGATTCGAAGCCCTCGGCGGGCACCGACAGGGTGAGCGAGAAGGCGCTCGCCGACATCTTCCGGCAGCCGGTGCAGTGGCAGGCCATGGCGATCAAAGGCGGCGCCGTCACCCGGATCCGGACCTCGCCGCACCGGCACCCGCCCGCCCAGGGCAATTTCCAGTCGTTCATTCTCGCGCTCCTTTCACCGCGTCAGCGAAAAGGACGGAGCGAGCCGCGACCGGCGCACAGGCTCCGCATTCGTCCCCGCTCACCGTATCCGGTCCGCCCGAGCCTTTAGGCCGCGCTGGCCCGCGTGGCCGGAAGCGCGCTCGTTTCCAGTCGCTCGCACCGCGGAGCATCGGCGAGCTTCGCCTTCGCGTCGATGCCGGAGGCAAGGCCGATCAAGGCCTGCGCCAGAAGGCGGGCGGGATCGTTCGGCACCGCCATGCGAATCGACCTCGCCGCCTGGGCGCCGATCTGCGGCCACTCCCGGCGCCGGCGCCAGGCGCGTTCGAGCGCCTCGTCGAACTGCTCGACGGTGGGCGATGCGGCGACGAAGCCGTCGGCGCCGTCCCGCACCAGTTCGGCATTCCCGCCGACATCGGTGACGATGGGGACCCGGCCGCAGAGCATCGCCTCGACCAGCACGAGCGGCAGCCCTTCCGCGCGCGAGGGAAGCAAGAGGCCGTGATGAGTCTCCCAGATCCCGCCGACGTCGTCGACATGGCCGGCAAAGGCGACGCTGCGGAGGCCGTGATAGCGGGCCATGCCCTCCAGCCCCTCCCGCTGCTCGCCCTCGCCGAAGAAGGTGACGGAGACCGGCCGCTTGCGCCACTTGGGCAGCGCCAGCACGCGCAGCAGCAGATCCTGCCCCTTCTCCTTGGGCGCAAGCCGGCCGACGCAGGCGAGCCGAAGGCCGGCGGTCTCCGCGGGCCAGGAGCCCTGCCAGTCCCACGGCACCCGGAACGGGTTGCGGACGATGGACGACGCGCCCAGCCCTTCCCCCAGCTGCTCCTCCGTCAGCCGGCGGCTATGCTCCGACACGAAGAAGATATGGCGCGCGCCCCGATAGACGTGCCTGATCGCCGGCAGCCAGGAATCCACGGGCCAATAGAGGTCGGTCGCCTTGTGGCTGATCAGCACATAGGGAATGTCCAGGCGTCGGCAGACGGCGGCGAGGGGCCAGCCGTCATGATTGCCGCCCTGCGAGATCAATGCGAGGTCGGGCCGCCGGCCCAGGCTCAACGATGCGTAGAGCCGCGCCGCCTGCCAGCCGATGTCGAGCGGCCGGGCGAAGCGTCTCACCGGCCGGTAGAACGCCCCTGGGAGCAGCGGGAAGCGGCCGAGCTCGACGACGCGGGCGAGCCGCCGCAGGTCGCCGACATTGCCGTGACTGCGCGGCAGCGCGTTCTTGTAGCAGCGGACCCGATGCCCCGCCTCGCCGAGATTCGCCGCCGTTTCGCTCCAAAGGTCCTCGCTGCCGCCCCAATCGAGATTGCTGCTGATGAACGCAAGGTCGAGAGGGCCGGGCAGCGCCCCCGCTTCCGTCTTTGTCATTGAGAAGCGGACGCCTCCGGCTTAGGAGCCGCCGGGGGTGCCCGAGAGTGTTCGTACGCGCAAGAGACAAATGAACGGCCGGTTGGACAGGCTCGGCGGCGCCTTTCGCGCGGGTGAGTGGTGGGATCATAAGCTCGTCCTTGCGCTGGCGGTCTTCTACGGCACGGCCCTGTCGCTTCGGATTCCGCTTGCGCCGCTCGCCCCCGCGGCGCTCGCCCTGCTCATCGCCGTCGCCGCCGCCGCGGCCTTTGTCAGCGTCATCAACGATCTTGCCGACCGCGCCGACGACGCCGCCGCCGGCAAGGCCAATCGCATGTCCGGGCGGTCGCGGGGCGAGGCGGCCCTGCTCGTCGGCGCCCCGCTGGCGATCGGGCTCGGTTTCCTGTTCGCCTGGCGCGCCGACCTGCCGCTCGTCCTGGCCTATGCCGGCAGCTGGCTGGCCTTTTCGCTCTATTCGCTGCCGCCGTTCAGGCTGAAGACGCGCGGCCTTGCCGGCGTCGCCGCCGACGCGGCGGGCGCGCATCTCTTTCCCGGCCTCGTCGCGGTCTTGCTCGCTTCCGCAGCGGCCGGGAGCAAGCCGGACCTCTGGTGGACGGCCGCCGTCGGCCTCTGGTCGTTCGCCTATGGCGTGCGGGGCATCCTCTGGCACCAGCTCCGCGACCGCGACAATGACCGTCGGGCCGGCGTCTCGACCTTCGCCGGGCGATTCTCGCCCGAGCGCACGGCCGGGCTCGGCGCCTTCGTCATATTTCCGCCGGAAATCGCCGGACTGGCGGCGATGCTGCTGCGGCTCGACGCGACCCTGCCGGTGGTCGCCCTGCTCGCTTACGCCCTGCTTCTCGTGCTGCGCACGCGGCTGCTCGGAACGCGAGCGGTGATCGTCGGCTCGGGCGGCAACTGGGCGATGGTCCTCCAGGAATATTACGAGTTGTTCCTGCCCGTCTCGATCCTGTGCGCCTCGGCTTTGGCCTATCCGCTCGACTGGCTGGTCCTCCTCGCCCATCTCGCCTTGTTCCCGCGGCGGGCGCGAACCGCGCTGGCGCAGGTCGCGGCGCTGGCGCGGCTGACCCCAAGGTCGATTTGAGGTAGAAATCGGGAGCCGGCATGGCTCCCCGCATGAGCCTTGGACCGTTCGCGCCGGGGTTTCCTCCCGCGTTGCGATCATGCATGGCCGCCTCCATGCGCGATGATTTGTCTCTGCCTCCCGGGCCCGCTCTTGACGATGGGTGCGCGCTTCCAGGCGCGATCGCAGCCTGCCAGCGGGGACCAGGCCGGTCGTGATGCATCTGATCCATATCGGCTTTGCCAAGACCGGTTCCACCTTCTTGCGCCGATGGCTCTCCACGCACCCGCAAATCGCCTATGCGGAGGGAGGAATAGCCGGTTTTCGCGACCTGTTCGATGTTGCACGGCAGGGAGCGAGAGGGTCTGCGAGCACGCTTTGCCGCGCGACGAGCCTTGAGGTGCTCACCACGCCTCATCCCACGGTCGGCAGCGGGAGCACCGATTTCAACACGCTTCGCAAGCTGTCGCTGCAAGAGCCGCGGCGACAGGCATGCTCGCTGGTTGCCGAGCTTTTCCCGTCCGCCACGATACTGATCGTCACGCGCGGATTCGGCTCGATGATCCTCTCCTCTTATTCGGAATATGTCCGCTCGGGCGGCGACATGTCCTTCGAGGCCTTCTGCGCTCCGGCCACTGGCTACGGCGCCGAATGGTGGGATTATGATGAGGTGATCGGTCTCTATGAACGGACGTTCGGCAGCTCCAGGGTGCTGGTCCTTCCCTATGAGCTTCTTCGCCAGCATGCCGATGCTTTCTTCGCCGCAATCACCGGGCCGCTCGGACTGGAGCCGCACGCCATCCCCTCACGGGCGGAAAATCGCTCCATTTCCGCCGCATCGCTGGCCTGGTATCCGCGCTTCGCGACATTGCTCTCCCGGCTGCCGCGCGACGGATTGGTCAACCGCGCATATCGGCGCGCAGCCTTCGGGGACCGGCTCTCCGCTGTCGCGGCCGGCCTTCAGCGCGTTCGCCCGCTCCGCCTGCCAGGCGTGGGCGACATTTCTTCGGACATGCTGAGGGAATTGACGAGCCGTTGCGAGCTGCTCCGGCATCGCCCGCTTCATCAGCCTTATCTGGACGAATATTTCATGCCACGCGCTTTGGGACCGGGCGCGGAGGCCGCCGCCTAGAGGATAGGATTGGAAAGAATCGCGTCCTGCTCCGAAAAGGCGCGGGACGCCACTTGCCACCAAGCCTTGTCTGTTAGGCGATCGTCGGCCGGGCGGCGACCGGGCGATGGTCCTCCGGGAATATTACGAGTTGTTCCTGCCCGTCTCGATCCTGTGCCGCCTCGGCTTTGGCCGGTCCGCTCGACCGGTTCGCCCTCCTCGCCTGTCTCGCCTTGTTCCCGCGGCGGGCGCGGGCCGCGCCGGCGCAGGTCGCGGCGCTGGCAAGGCGCGGTGTGGTTCCTCTGCATCCCGGCTTGTGACGATGCATCCCCTGGTCTAGCGGGCATCCGCAATGCGCATCTTCGAAATGGCTGCATTGCTCCTCCTGGCAGCCAACCTCCTCATCGGCATCCTCTGCCTGCGCGCTCGCGCACCGAAAGGGCTCGCGGAACTGAAGGAGAAGCTGGCGGAGATCTCCATCCGCGTTGGAGAGACGGCCATCTCCGTGCAGACGGACCTCGCCGGGCCTCGGGAGGGCCGCGTTGGCGGCGGGACGACCGCCGGCGCCGGGGCGGCGACACTGGACGCCGCCCTCGCCAAGGCGGCGGCGTTCCTGCGGCAGCGCCTGCGGTCCGGCGCATACGGCCTGGCCTGCGTCGGCAGCGACGGCGCGGCGAGGTTCTCGGATGACAAAGGCCATGTGTTCGTCGCATCCTTTGTCGCGGAGGCGATGACCGGTCTGCTCGACGAGATTGACAGAACGATCATCCTTACCCGGATCCTGTCCGAGGAGAATGACGGATTGTGGGGCTTCTCCCCGCCGGGGCCGCGCCATGACGACCAGTTCCGTGTCTTCCACGTCGACTCCGACGATACTGCCTATGTCATCCGCACGTTGCGAGCGCTCGGCGTCAACCGCGTGCCGGACTGCCTGTTGCGCTTCTATCGGGAAGCCGAGCGGCTATTCGTGACCTTCGACGCGCCCGGACCGACGTCGCTGACGGCGCAAGGCTCGCCCCAACACAATCTTCTCGCGCACCCCGAAGTGAACGCGAACGTGTTTCTGGCGCTGCGGGGCACGCATCTGGAGCGACTCGTCAACTACGAAATGCTCCGGCAGGCGCAGGACGGGCGCGGCTTCTGGCGATCATATTTCTACCCGAGCCCGTTCTTCGCGACGCTGCTTGCGCTTGAGCTGCTGCGCGGGAATTCGGCATTCGCTGCCGCGACCGAGCGTGCGATCTCGTTCATCCTTGAATCGCAGAACTCCGACGGCTCATGGGGCGCGGACGGCGACCCGTATGAGACGGCGCTCGCCGTCGCCGCGCTTGCCGGCCACAAGGCTCACGCAGCGGCGACGCGCCGAGGTGTCGAGCACCTGCTGGCGGCCATGGCCGAGGACGGTTCCTGGACGTCGAGCGCGTGCATATGGGAGTTCCACGCGGACGCACGCGACGTGTGGCGCGCCTATGACACATACCGGACATTCGTCTCGGCGCGCTGCCTGATCGCGCTACGGTGTGCCGCAGGCCAGATCGGTTGATCCGCCCGGGTCACTGCGATCAAGGCTGCGGCCCTGCGAGATCGCCAGGGCGAAGAGTGAAAAACCGCTGATGGCGATCCAGACCAGGATGCGGTCCATGAACCAGGCGTGCATCATGGTGTGCTGCCGGAAGATCGGGAACCACAGGAATATCGGGAGGCAGGACGCGGCGATCAGCACGGCCTTGATCCGCTCCGGCGTCCGCCGCAGCCGGCCGAACCCCCAGGCGCCGAATCCCGCCGCCAGAACGAGGATGCCGAGGGCGAGCCAGCGCATGCCGGGAATGAGGGAATCCAGCCCCTCGACCATCCTCCCGACGAAGGCGACGGGGTTCAGGGCGGGGTCGATGCCCGGCACGATCAGCACGCCTGTCCTCACCCCCAGCTCCAGCACGGGAATGCGCAGGTCCCCAGGCCCGAACTGGTAAGCGACGAACGCGCCCTTGCAGGCAATGCAGGCGGTGATGGCGGCGCAATAGGCGGCGACCGCGGCGAGGATGCAGGGCAGGATGTCGTCGTCTTCCCGCATCGCGAAGGCGGTGCCGCCGATGAGGAGCGCGAGCCCGAGCGGCGCTCCGCCGGTCAGCAGCTCGAAGATGATGGTGAGCGCGCCGAACGCGGCCGCGAGCGGCACCAGCAGACGGGGGCGCGCGCCTCCGGCAAGGCCGGCAACGGCCAGCACCAGCGCGAAGCCGAGGATCGCCAGGTCCGACGGACCGTGGCCGAGCGATTGTCCGAATGCCTCGAGGCCGAAGAAGCGCGCGAAGCCGATGAAGGCGATCAGCCAGAACAGGCCGGACCGCCGCCCCCGCACCAGCGCCAGCATCGCCGCCAGCAGGCCGCCGAGCAGAACCAGCGTGCCGAGCAGGTGATAGAGGGAGCGCATCCCCTTGACGCCGATCGCGGGGAGCAGAAGACGCGTGAGCATCGTCTGGCCGTGGATGTAATTGTGGTAGAAATAGAGCCGCCCATCCGGCGTCTGGCCGCGCGCATAGCGTTCGAGATCGCTGCACGGCCCGCCGGTCCTGGCATAAAGCGGGCGAATCGGGCTGACCGCCAGCCGCCCGGCCGCTGCGTCCTGGTCGAGCGCCATGGCCAGGATGAGGCAATCGTTGAATTGATGCTGGCCGATGCCGGTGTTGCCGCGCAACGAATCCTGGTGGCCGAGCTGCCCGGCATCGAAGGCGGCGATCACCGCCTGGCGGGCGGCCGGCAGGTCTCGTCCCAGGCTCATGTAATTCAGCGCGGCGAAGACGAGGAAGAACGAAGCGCCGATCAACGCGCCGATCAGCGCCGCCGGAACGATCCCCCTTGCCCTTTTCACCGGCGGGTGGATGGGCGCAATCGCCTGCCGGATCAAGCGGGGCGCGTCGCCCGGGGCAACGGCTTCGCCTTCGAGGCCAGGCGCAGACCAGCCTCGCGCACGGGAAGCACAGGCGCTAGAGCCGGGCCATGACCGTCCCACCCTCGCGCGACACCGACGTCCTCATCATCGGCGCCGGCCATAACGGCCTCGTCTGCGCTTATTATCTCGCGGCCAAAGGACTGAAGGTGACGATGCTGGAGCGCCGCTCCGTCGTCGGCGGCGCGGCGGTGACCGAGGAATTCGCGCCCGGCTTCCGCAACTCGACCGCGAGCTACACGGTCAGCCTGCTCAACCCGAAGGTGATCGAGGACATGCGGCTCTACGATCACGGCCTGAAGGTCGTGCTCCGCAAGATCGACAATTTCCTCCCCACGCTCGGCCCCGACCACCTTCTCTCCGGGCGAGGCGGCCTTACCCGCCGCGAGATCGCGCGCCATTCGCGGAAGGACGCCGAGGGCTACGACCTTTACTCGAAAGCGCTGGAATCGGTCGTCGGGATCCTCAGGCAGTGGATCCTGCGCGCGCCGCCCAATGCCGGCGGCGGGCTGGCGGACGTGTTCGCCGCGCTCAAGCTGGGGAGCAGCATCCGCGGCATGGGCGCCGAGGAGCAAAGGAACCTCTTCGACTTCTTCACCAAGTCCGCCGGCGACATCCTCGACCGCTATTTCGAGACCGACATCGTCAAGGCCTTGTTCGGCTTCGACGCCGTCGTCGGCAATTATGCCAGCCCCTACGATGCCGGCTCCGCCTATGTCCTCCTCCACCATCTGTTCGGCGAGGCGGCGGGCGTGCCCGGCGCCTGGGGCCATGCGATCGGCGGCATGGGCGCGATCACCGGGGCGATGGCCAAGGCCTGCCGGGACAAGGGGGTCGAGATCGTCCTCGACGCGCCGGTCGAGGAGATCGTCGTCGAGCGCGGCCGCGCCGCCGGCGCGGTCGCCGGCGGCAGGACCTGGCGGGCGAAGGCGGTGGCGGCGAACGTCAATCCGAAGCATCTGTTCGCGGAGCTGCTCCCGCCGGGCGCCGTCTCCGCCGACACGTCGCGCCGGATGGGCGCCTGGTCGGCCGAATCGGCGACCTTCCGGATGAATCTTGCGCTGTCCGAGCTGCCGCGCTTCACCAGCCTGCCGGAGCCCGGCGACCACCTCACCGCCGGCATCATCGTCGCGCCCTCGCTCACCTATATGGACCGCGCCTATACCAGCGCGCGGACGGGCCCCTGGGCGGCCGAGCCGATCGTCGAGATGCTGATCCCCTCGACCCTCGACGACAGCCTGGCGCCGCCGGGGCAGCATGTCGCCAGCCTGTTCTGCCAGCATTTTCCCTATGAGGTGGAGGGCGGCTGGGAGGCGCGTGTCGACGAGGCCGCCGATCATATCATCGCCCATGTCGACCGTTACGCGCCCGGCTTCAAAGCCTCGGTGACCGGACGGCTCGCGCTCTCGCCCTGGCATCTCGAGCAGCGTTTCGGCATCCCCCGCGGCGACATCTTCCACGGCAAGATGGGGCTCGACCAGCTCTTCTCGGCCCGGCCGATGCTCGGTCATGCCGATTACCGCATGCCGCTGCCCGGCCTCTATCTCTGCGGCGCGGGCGCCCATCCGGGCGGCGGGGTCACCGGGGCGCCCGGCCACAATGCCGCCAGGGCGATCCTCGCCGATCGACGAAAAATCAGGCGCGCCGCCTGAGCAAGGCGAGCAGCAGCGCCAGCGCCGCGAAGCCGCCGCCCGAGATGAAGGTCGCGGACGGCCCGGCTCGATCCCATAGCAGGCCGGCAAACAGGCTCGCGAAGAGCAGGGCGACGCCGCTCACCAGGTTGAACAGGCCGAAGGCGGAGCCGCGCACCCGCGCCGGCGCCGCATCGGCGACGAGCTTCGCCATCAGCCCCTGGGTCAGCGCCATATGCGCGCCCCAGAGCAGGATGCCGGCAAAGACCGCGG
>JAXDOV010000080.1:0-4197 GCA_034668705.1 Sphingomonadales bacterium | reverse complement strand
GCGGCGGCGAAAGTCAATCGGATTGGCCTGCCTGCTCCGTCTCGCGCCCCTTGGCGATTTCGTGCCGCCGCTTCGCGCTCGGCCGCCTCAATCCCCAGTCCGCCCAGGCGCCCTTCTTCGGATGCCTGCGCTTGAAGCGGACGTAGAGCCGCTTCGCCCAGCCGCTATATTTCAGCACCAACGACAGCCCCGCCGCGAAGACGATGATGCCGCCCGGCCCCGGGATCGGCCCGACCACCGGCGCGGCCGCCATCAGCAGGCAGCCCAGGACGACGAGGGCGATACGAACGGGTGGCAGGTGGGTCATGGGTGCGAGGTTCCTCTGCTCTTCGGCGGAATGTGGGGCTGGTGTATTATTCGCGCAAGACGCCCGTCGCCAGCGCCGACAGAACGGCCATGGCTTCGTGGCGTTGCTCCCAGGGCACGAACAGATGATCGTGGAAATAGGCCGCCACTACGTTCGCGCTGATGCCTTGCTCCGCCAGAGCGGAGGCGATCGCCGCTGTCAGCCCGATTGCGGCCAGCGACGAATGAATTGTGAGGCTGATCCTGGCCCAGCCGGGGCTGTGAGCGATGCCGTTTTCCGCGAGCGCCCGGGCCGGCGCAACCACGCTCAGGCCTTCCTCCTCCAGGAATGTCGCGATGAGCCCGGGAATCCGGAGCGCAGCCGCGGGGTCGGGCATCGTGCCAAAGCCGAATTGGAGATCCGAGAGGCTCGGCTGCATCGTCTCGAGGATCGTCCGGAGGTCGGTTTGGCCGCTCACGACGAATCCGTGTGAGCAGCCAATCCGCGAGGCGTCAATGGGAAGCTTCATCTGGCCCCAGCGCTCCGGCACGCGTGCCTCAGTGGGACCGTTTCGCAAAAACGTTGACTTGGCGGCGCGTCCCGGCGGATTGAGAACAAAAGAGGGGGCAAGATGGTCGCGCATGTCGCCACGGTGGCGTTTCTGGGGCTCGAGGCGCGTGCGGTCGAGGTGCAGGTGCAGATCACCAGCGGCCTCCCCAAATTCCTCGTCGTCGGCCTGCCCGACAAGGCGGTCGCGGAGAGCCGGGAGCGGGTTCATGCCGCGCTCGCCGCGATCGGCCTGTCGCTGCCGCCCAAGCGGATCACGGTCAACCTGTCGCCGGCCGATCTGCCCAAGGAAGGCTCGCATTACGATCTGCCGATCGCGCTCGGCATGCTCGCCGCGATGGGCGCGATCGATGCCGAGATGCTGTCGGGCTATGTCGCGGTCGGCGAGCTGGGCCTCGACGGACGGGTGGCGCCGTCGCCGGGCGTCCTGCTCGCCGCCATGCACGCCTCGGCGCGCAGCCTCGGCCTGATCTGCCCGGTGGCGCAGGGGCCAGAAGCGGCCTGGGCCGGCGACATCGAGGTGCTGCCGGCGCCGGATTTGATCGCCCTGCTCAACCATTTCCGGGGCAGCGCGATCCTGTCGCCGCCGGTGCCGGGCGAGGCGGAGCCGCGGGGCGGCGGCCCCGATCTCGGCCAGGTCAAGGGGCAGGAGATTGCGAAGCGCGCGCTCGAGATCGCGGCATCGGGCGGGCACAACATGCTGATGAGCGGCCCGCCGGGCGCCGGCAAATCGCTGCTCGCCGCCTGCCTGCCCGGCATCCTGCCCGATCTGACCGCCTCCGAAGCGCTCGAAGTGTCGATGATCGCCAGCGTCGCCGGCGCGCTCAACGGCGGGAGGCTGGTCCGCAGCCGCCCCTTTCGGGCGCCGCATCACAGCGCCTCGATGGTGGCCCTGGTCGGCGGCGGCCTCAAGGTGCGGCCGGGGGAGGTCAGCCTCGCCCATCTCGGCGTGCTGTTCCTCGACGAGCTGCCGGAATTCCAGCGCCAGGCGCTCGATTCGCTGCGCCAGCCGCTCGAGACCGGCAATGTCTCCGTCGCCCGCGCCAACGCCCATGTCACCTTCCCGGCGCGGGTGCAGCTGGTCGCGGCGATGAATCCGTGCCGCTGCGGCCATCTCGGCGATGCCGCGCTCGCCTGCTCGCGCGCGCCGCGCTGCGCCGCCGATTACCAGGCGAAGATATCGGGGCCTCTGCTCGACCGCATCGATCTCCATGTCGAGGTCGCCGGCGTCGCCGCCGCCGACCTCGTCCTGCCGCCGCCGGCCGAGGGCTCGGCCGAAGTCCGCGAACGGGTAAGGGCGGCGCGGCAGGTCCAGACTGACCGTTATGCCGCCCATGATATCCGTACCAATGCGGAAGTGGACGGCGAGCTGCTCGATCGTGTCGCGACGCCCGACGAGCCCGGCCGCCGCCTCCTCGCCCAGGCGGCCGAGGCGATGCGCCTCTCCGCCCGCGGCTTCCACCGCGTCCTCCGCGTCGCCCGCACCATCGCCGATCTCGGCGGCAGCGAAGGGGTGGGGCGCGTGCATGTGGCGGAGGCGCTCAGCTATCGGCGGGTGGCGCCGCGGAATTGAGGGGCCTTCGGATGGTACGCTCGCTCACCTTAGCTTGCTCCGCTGGCCGCGCTCGTCACCGCTTGCGCGGCCGCCGGCCGGGAGCTTCCCCCGCGTCATGCTCTCAGTCGCTACGCCGATGCCTATGGCTGGGGAAAGGTGGCGTTCCGCTGCTACCCAATGACCTATCAGGGGACACCGGAACATGCCCGCGACCGACGGCTCGACAAGCTTTCCGCGCCAGGCTGCTTCGCGTCCGCGCGCGGCTGGTGGCGCGGTTCGGCGACACGGCGCTCTACGAAACCGAGCACGAACAGGACCTTGCCGAGGAAAGCGTCTACCGGGCGGGATGCAACCTGCGCGAGAACGAGCAGGCGCAACGTCAATATCGGCGGGCTCTCGAGGAGCTGGAGGTCCGAACCGGGCTGCGCCGTTGATCGAGCCTCCGGGCGCTCGGCGAACGGCGCGCGGCGCCGCTGAAGCGAGGAGGTGCCGGCCGTCATTCGGGCATTCTGCCGTCAGCCCCGGCGGTTGGCCGTCAGATATCCCAAGCCGGCGCCGACCACCGCGCCGAACAACGGCCCGACGAACGGGACCGGGATTGCGATCAGCGCGCCGATGCCCGCCGCGATCGCCGTCCGCTTCGCCACTGGATTGTCGAACATCATATCCTCCTCTCGATGGAGGTGTATTATATGAGTAATACAGAATGATGTCCAGCGGGCCTCCCTCCCGCGGAAATTGACGGTCGGCTTGCCCCGCGGCGCGGTGAATCCTAACGGCATTTGCGACGAAGCATCGTTCCGGGAGCCGACATCCATGAACCTCCACCGCCGCGATTTCCTCCTCGCCTCCGCCGCCGCCGGCATCGGCGCGGCTTTCCCCTTCCCGGCTTTCGCGGCGCTCGATCCGAAGCTGGCCGCGACACTCGACGCGATCGCGTGGGACGTGCTCAAGGATTCGCCGGAGACGATGAGCCTGCTCGGGCTCGATACCGGCGCCCATGCTGCCGCCCGTGGCAAGCTCGCCGACCGGTCGGCGGCGGCGCGGGCGCGGACCGTCGCCGGCATCGCCAGGCACCGGCACATGCTGGCAAAGGTCGATCGCGCGGCGCTTAGCGGCCACGACCGGCTGGTCTACGACAGCACCGATTATCTGCTGAAGAACGCCGCAGCCGGCACGCGCTTTCCCTATGGCGGCATCGGCGATTTCGGCGGCGGCAACCCCTATGTGATCAGCCAGCAGGACGGCGCCTACCAGAACATCCCTGAATTCCTCGATTCCGTGCACCGGGTCGAAGCGAAGACCGACGCGGACGACTATCTCTACCGCCTCGCCGCCTTCGCCGTCGCGCTCGACCAGGAGACCGAGGCCGCCCGGCGGGACGCGGCGCGCGGCGTCGTCCCGCCCGACTTCCTGCTCGACACCGCGCTGAAGCAGCTGCGCGAGCTGCGCGCGACGCCGCCCGCCAAGGCGCGGCTGGTCACCTCGCTCACCCGCCGCACGGCGGCGCGGAACATCCCCGGCAATTGGGCGGCGCGGGCGGAGGCGATCGTCGCCCGCACCGTCTATCCCGCGCTCGACCGGCAGATCGCCGCCCTCGCTTTGATCCGGCGCAGGGCGACGCATGTCGCGGGCGTCCACAAGCTGCCGCAGGGCGAGGCTTATTATCGCTGGCAGCTCCGTTATTCGACCAGCACCGACCTCAGCCCCGACGAGATCCATCGCATGGGGCTCGAGCAGGGGCGCGAGCTCGACGGCCGGATGGATGCGGTGCTGAAATCCCAGGGGA
>JAXDOV010000079.1:0-41776 GCA_034668705.1 Sphingomonadales bacterium | reverse complement strand
CCGGGGCTGACATTGTCCGAGGCGGATATCCAGCCCTGGCTCGACAAGCGGCGGCCGGGCCAGTCGCGCTTCACCACCCAGCGCCGCGAGCCGGACCAGGTGCGCATCCTCTCCGGCATTTTCGAGGGGCGGACGACGGGTACGCCGATCAGCCTGATGATCGACAATGTCGACGCGCGGTCGAAGGATTATGGCGAGTCGGCGCCGCCCTACCGGCCCGGCCATGCCGATTATGCCTATGATGCCAAATACGGCATTCGCGACTGGCGCGGCGGCGGCCGCAGCTCGGCGCGGGAGACGGCGTCGCGGGTGGCGGCGGGAGCGGTGGCGCGGCTGATCGTGCCCGAGGTCTCGATCCGCGCCTATGTGGTGGAGATCGGCGGCGACGCCATCGACCCTGCGCATTTCGACGATGCGGCGATCGACGCCAATCCCTTCTTCTGCCCGGACGCGGCCGCCGCGGCGCGCTGGGAGGGGCTGGTCGACGGCGCCCGCAAGGCCGGCAGCTCGCTCGGCGCAGTGGTCGAATGCGTGGCGACCGGCCTTCCCGCCGGCTGGGGGGCGCCGGTCTATGGCAAGCTCGATGCCGACCTCGCCGCCGCCTGCATGTCGATCAACGCGGTAAAGGGGGTCGAGATCGGCGACGGCTTCGCCGCCGCCCGGCTCAGCGGCGAGGACAATGCCGACCGGATGCGGCCGGGCAAGGACGGGCGCCCGGCCTTCCTCGCCAATCATGGCGGCGGCGTCGCCGGCGGCATCTCGACCGGCCAGCCTTTGGTGGTGCGGGTGGCGTTCAAGCCGACCTCGTCGATCCTGACGCCGGTCGAGACGGTGGATGCCTCGGGCGCGGCGGCGGAGGCGGTGACGAAGGGCCGCCACGATCCCTGCGTCGGCATCCGCGGCGCGCCGGTGGTGGAGGCGATGATGGCGCTGGTGCTGGCGGACCATAAATTGCTCCACCGCGCCCAATGCGGGTGAAGCTCCACGGATGATTGGCCGCCGCCTCCGCATCTTCGGCCGGGTCCAGGGCGTCTTCTTCCGGAACTGGGCGGTCGGCGAAGCGCGGGCGCTGGGCGTGACCGGCTGGATCCGAAACCGCGGCGACGGCAGCGTCGAGGCGGTGGCGTTCGGCCCTGCGAATGCGGTCGACGCCTTCATCGCCAAATGCCGCCAAGGCCCGCCGGCGGCGCAGGTCGAGCGGCTGGAGTGGGAAGCGGCGGATGGGGAGCCGCCTGAGGACTTTCGCAAGGCGCCGACCGCCTGACCCTCGTCATTGCGAGCGGAGCGAAGCAATCCAGGGCTGAACTGGAGACGGGGGCTTGGCTGCATTGCCGCGTCGCTGCGCTCCTCGCAACGACGGAGAAGAAGCCCGTCGCGCGCGATCAATCCGCGAACGGATCCCGCACCAGGATCGTGTCCTCGCGCTCCGGGCTGGTCGAGACGAGCGCGACCGGGCAGCGGATCAATTCCTCGATGCGGCGGATATATTTGATCGCCTGGGCGGGGAGCTGCGCCCAGGACCGGGCGCCCTGGGTCGATTCCGGCCAGCCGTCCATCACTTCGTAGATCGGCTCGACCGCCGCCTGGTCGGCGGCATGGGCGGGAAGATGGCCGAGCGTCTCGCCGCCGAGGCGGTAGCCGGTGCAGATGCGGATCTCGTCCAGGCCGTCGAGCACGTCGAGCTTGGTCAGGGCGATGCCGGTGACGCCGGCGACGGCGCAGGACTGGCGGACGAGCACCGCGTCGAACCAGCCGCAGCGGCGCTTGCGGCCGGTCACCGTGCCGAATTCGCGGCCGCGCTCGCCCAGTCGCTCGCCGATCGCATCGTCGAGCTCGGTCGGAAAGGGTCCGGCGCCGACCCGGGTCGTATAGGCCTTGACGATGCCGAGGACGAAGCCGGCCGCGCCGGGGCCGAGGCCGGTGCCGCCCGCCGCCGTGCCCGCGATCGTGTTCGACGAGGTGACGAACGGATAGGTGCCGTGATCGACGTCGAGCAGCACCCCCTGCGCGCCTTCGAAGAGGATGCGGTCGCCCCGGGCGCGCGCCTCGTTGAGGGTGATCCACACCGGCCGGGCGAAGGGCAGGACGAAGCCGGCGATCGCGCCGAGATCGCGCTCGAGCCGCGCCCGGTCGATGCCGGGTTCGCCGAAGCCGGCGCGGAGCGCGTCGTGATGGGCGCAGAGGCGGTCGAGCTGGGAGCCGAGCTCGCCGAGATGGGCGAGGTCGCAGACGCGGATGGCGCGGCGGCCGACCTTGTCCTCATAAGCCGGGCCGATGCCGCGGCGAGTGGTGCCGATCTTGCCGCTGCCCGACGCATCCTCGCGCAACGCATCGAGATCGCGGTGGAAGGGAAGGATGAGCGGACAGGTCTCTGCGACCTGCAGGTTTTCCGGAGTGACGGCGACGCCCTGCTCGCGCAGCCGCTCGACCTCGGCCCGGAACGCCCAGGGATCGAGGACGACGCCGTTGCCGATCACCGACAGGGTGCCGCGGACGATGCCGGACGGGAGCAGGGAGAGCTTGTAGGTCTCGTCGCCGACGACGAGCGTGTGGCCGGCATTGTGGCCGCCCTGGAAGCGGGCGACGACCTCCGCCCGGCTCGCCAGCCAGTCGACGATCTTGCCTTTTCCCTCGTCGCCCCACTGGCCGCCGATCACCGTAACGTTTGCCAAGATGCTGCCTCTTTGTTTTGCGCCCGAGCCTCTAGAGGCGCGCGCGGCGAAGGTCCATGCGGCGCGGGACGTGCCTGGTCAGGCGAGGGCCAGCAATTGGTCCCTTTTCTCCGCCAGCGCTTCATAGGATCCGCCGGCGACCGGGCCCGACGCGCTCGCCATCGCCCGCGCCAGCCGCTCGCAGCCCTGCTCGCTCAGCGCGCCGACGGCGGCGGCGACGGCGACCATCTCCTCCATCGCGCCCGAGCAATGGAGCGCGGCGTCGCAGCCGGCCTCCACCGCCCGGCGCGCCCGCTCGCCGAAGCCGCCGGCGAGCGCGTCCATGCCGAGATCGTCGGTCATCAGGAAGCCGTCGAAGCCGATGCGGCCGCGGATCACCTCGCCGATCACGATCGGCGACAGGCTGGACGGCCGGTCCGGGTCCCAGGCGGTGTAGACGATATGGGCGACCATCCCCATCGGGGCATTGCGCAAGGTCCGGAACGGCTCGAGATCCACCGCCAGCGCCGCCTCGTCCGCCGTCACCACCGGCAGCTCCTTGTGGCTGTCGACGCGGGCGCGGCCGTGGCCGGGCATATGCTTGACCACGCCGACCACCCCGCCCGCGGCGAGGCCGTCGAGCGTGGCGCGGCCGAGGGCGGCGACCTGCATCGGCTCCGAGCCCAGAGCACGATCGCCGATGATGTCGCTGGCGCCCGGCTGGCGGACGTCGAGCAGCGGCAGGCAATCGACATTGACCCCGGCCTCGCGCAGCACGAGCGCGATCGCCTGCGCGTTGGCGCGGGCGGCCTCGATCGCGCTCATCGGCGCCCGCTGGTAGAGCGCGGCGAAACGCTCGCCGGGCGGGAAGGCCGGCCATTCGGGCGGCCGGATGCGGGCGACGCGGCCGCCTTCCTGGTCGATCAGGATCGGCAGCTCGTCACGGCCGGACAAGGCGCGCAGATCGTCGGTGAGCGCGCGCAGCTGGACGCGATCCACGCAATTGCGCCGGAAGAGGATGTAGCCGGCCGGATCGGCGTCGCGGAAGAAAGCGCGCTCGTCGGCGCTCAGGCTTTCGCCCGCCAGGCCATAGATCGCCGCCTGCATCAACGCCTCCGCACGCTCGGCACCAAACAGGCCGGTACTGAAGCCGCGGCGCGATTAGTCAAGCGTGACGCAGCTCTCCCCGGCCACCCGCAAGCGCCCGCAGACGTCGGCCGCGCCGGCCCCGCCCGCGCGCAGGCGGTAGAGGGTGCGGCCGCCGCTCGCGACGGGAACGACATTGTGGCTGAGCGGCGCGACGTAGGAGAAGCGGCCCGCCAAAGCCTTCCAGGCTTTCTCGGCTCCGGCCTGGCTGGAGAAGGCGCCGAGCTGGATGCTGCCGCCACCCTGGCCTGTCGCGGCCGGGGCCGGGGCGGGCTTGACGGGCGTCGGAGCCGGCTTCGGGGTCGGGACCGGCGGTTTCGCCGCGGCGGGATGCGCCGCCTGCGGCTGGGCGGCCGGAGCGGTGCCGCCGGTCCGGCTGACCGGCGTCTCGGGCACGGCATTGGTGTCGATCCTGCCCTTGGGCTCGGCGCCGGCGCTGGCCGCGAAGGACGTGTCGCCCTGGCCCTGCACGTTCATGCCGCCGGGATGGTCCGGCTTCACCTTGTAGGCGCCGTCCGGCGCCTTGATCGTCTCGACCTCGGCGGTCGGGCCGGCGCCGGGAGCATGGCGGTTGCCGAGCCAGAACAGGCCGCCGACGATGCCGCCGATCGCGGCAAGGCCGATCAACACCGCGACGATCAGCTTGAGCGCGGAGGGGCCGTCATGCCCGTCATCCTCGTCCACCGCCTCCAGCCAGGGGAGGCGATCGCCCTCATCGAGGTCCTCGGCGCGAACGTCGGTCATCTCAAATCTCCTCGGCGCGGCACGCGGCCGCCGCCCGAACAATCTGCCTTAATGCGGGCGCAACTTCTAGCCGCTGCGGGTTAAAACGGGATTATCTGTCCCGATCCGGGCAATTACGCGCGGATAAGCCCATCGATCGGGCGCGGGCGCTGGCCTTCGGGAAAGAGTGTGGCAGCAATCCGCGCGAGATCCAGGCCGTAATGCTGCGCCAGCGCATTGGCGATCAGCGCATCGAGGTCGAGCGTCGGCCTGAGGTCGCGATTCTCGTAGAGGGCGGCGGGGGCGAGACCCGGCCAGTCGGCGAGCACGCGCCCGCCCTTGACCGCACCGCCGAGCAGCATCGCCGCCGAGGCGGTGCCGTGGTCGGTGCCGCCGGTGCCGTTGATCGCGGCGGTGCGGCCGAACTCGGTGGCGACGAGCACCAGCGTATTGGACCAGTCGGCGCCGAGCCCGGCCTTCAGCGAAGCGACGAGCGCGTCCAGCCCCTTGAGCTGGGCGGCGAGGCGTCCGCGCTGGCCGCTATGCGTGTCCCAGCCGCCGGTCTCGATGAAGGCCACCCGCTCGCCATTGTCGCCGGCGAGCAGGCGGGCGGCGAGCGCGCCGGTCGCGGCGCCGTTCTGGCCGCCGCCGCTGAGGTCGCCGGTCAGCTTGCGCGTCGCCATCGCCTCGCTCCACAAAGGCGAAAGCTGGGCGTCGCGCGCATAGAGGTCGCCGACGCGGGCGAGCAGGTCGTCCGAGGCCGAGGGCAGGACCGACGGCGCGTAGGAGGAGACGTCGTGCGGCCCGCGCAGCGCCACCGGCACCGTCGCCGAGACGGCGATAGCCTTCGCCTCGCCTTGCGGCAGCAGGCCGAGCAGCCGGTTCATCCAGCCGTCCTTCAGCCGATAGGCGCCGGCCGCACCCGTCTCGAGCACGTTCTGGCCGTCGAAATGCGAGCGGTCGCGATAGGGCGAGGCGATGGCGTGGACGAGCAGGGCCTCGCCGGCGCCGTAGAGCTTCGCCGTCTCGGCCAAGGCCGGGTGGAGGGCGAAGAAGCTGCCGAGCTTCGTCCCCGACTGCGCATCCTCGGCGAAGGCGCCGCGCAGGCCGGCAAAGGCGGCATCGCCGACCGGCGCCAGGGTGGCGAGGCCGTCGGCGGCGCCGCGCTGGATGATGAAGACGAAGCGGCGGTCGGTCGCCGCCTTAGCCAGAGCGACGCTCGGGCAGGCAAGCAAAAGGCTGCCGGCGGCGCCGGCGCTGCCGAGGAAGAAGCGGCGGTCGAACATCCTCATCTCCGCAGGAATTCAGGCGAGGCGAGCAGCAAGGCGAGCCCCTGGCTGGGGCTTTCGGCGCGGGCGAGCGCCAAAGCGGTGGCCGGGCTGAGGCTGTCGGGGAAGATCTTCGGCGCCAGCGTCCGTGCGTCGACCATGCCGGCGGCGCGGCTCGCGATCCGCTCCGCCGCCTCGACCCGGCGCACCAAAGCGTCGGGCCCCGCCCAGCTGGCGGCGATGTCGTCATAGCCGGCGGGAGAGCCCGGCCGCCACACCGGCTGGCCGAGCTGGGTCATCAGCCCCGCCACCGCCTGGCCCTGAAGCTGCCTGGTCCCGACCGCGCGCAGAGCCGCGACCGACCAGTCCCACGGCGTCCGGAACTTCGCAATCGCCGGGTTCCAGGCTTCGGGCGCGTCGATCAGGACGCGGTAGACGGCCGGCAGGTCGCCGCCGCTCCGGAGGTAAGCGGCGCTCAGCCGGTCGACCAAAGCGGACGGCGGATCGTCGGCGACGAAATGGCGGGCGAGCTTGGTCGCGAGATGCCGCGCCGTCGCCGGGCTGGCGGCGAGATCGTGGAGCACCGCCTTCGCCTGCTCGATCCCCGGCTGGTCGTAGCTCTTGCCGAGGATGTTGCGGGCGCCGGGCTGGTGGATCGCCTCGGCGAAGCGGAAGGCGCCGGGCGCGCCGCCGCCGCCGGCCAGGCGGGCGCCCGGGCCGCGGCCGAGGCCGTCGACGGTCCAGCCGGTCAGCACCCGCGCGAATTCGGTGACGTCCGCCTGGCTGTAGCCGCTGCGCACGCCGAGCGTGTGGAGCTCCAGGATCTCGCGGGCGAGATTCTCGTTGAGGCCGACCTTGCGGCCGCGCATCGCGGCAAGGCCGCCGAGCCGGCTGTCCGGGCCGACCGACTGCGCCTGGTCGAGATAGAGGAGCATCGCCGGATGCTGCTCGACCGCGAGCAGCATATCCTCGAAGCGGCCGAGGACGTTGGGCCTGACCGCTTCGAATTCGAGCAGGCCGGCAAGGCCGATGACGACCAGCTTGTCGGCCGAGACCGCGAAATGATTGGCCCAGAAATGAACGAGCCGCTCGACGAACGGCGCCGGCGCGGTCAGCGCCGCGTCCGTACGGGCGGCGACCGAGGTCAGATAATAGTCGCGGCCGGCCTTGCGGATGAATTGCTGCGCGGATTGCGGGAGCCCGGCGATCCGCTCGTTCAGCGCCTTTTCGCCCCCCATCTGCGCCATCGCCTGGGCGGGCTCCTGGCCCGGCATCGGCGCCATGCTCGTCATCGCCGCCGGCTGCGGACGCGGCCGGGCCTCGGGGACGATCGCCTGGGCGCGGCGCGCGGCCGGGCCGCCCATGCCGCGTATCTCCTCGAAATAATCGGCGAGCTGCTGCGCCACCTCCTGCCGGCTCGGCGCGGCGGCGATCGCCGCGGGGCGCGGCTCGAAGCTCCTCAGCTGGGCGTCGAGCCAGGCCTTGGGATCGGCGGGAGCGGCCTCGTCCGGGCGGCCGCCGAGGCCGAAGCGGTTGAGGGCGATGCTCTGCGCTGTCATGGCGGAGTCGAGGGCTGCGCCGCACCCAATGAACAAGGGCTTAAGGTTTTCGGACCCGTTCCGAGCTTCAGACCAAATCGGGCAGGGCCGGTTCGCCGACCAGCTCGCGGTATCGGGCGACCGCATAGCGGTCGGTCATGCCGGCGATGAAATCGCCGATCCGCCGGATCTGGCCGACCTCGTCGACGCTCTCGGCCCGCCAGGGGGCGGGGAGCAGGTCCGGATCGTCGCGATAGGCGGCGAAGAGGCCGGCGAGCAATTTCTTCGCCTCGGCCTGGATGGCGAGGATCGGCGGCGACCGGTACATGCGCGCATAGAGGAAGGCCTTGAGCGCCCTCTCCTCCTCGGCGGTCGCCGCCGAGAAGGCCACCAGCGGCCGGCCCGCGCGGCGGACCTCCCCGTCCGTCCCGACCCCCGCCTCGGCGATCCGCCGCCGCGTCTCGTCGAGCACGTCGTTGACCATGTGCCCGATCTGGTCGCGGATCAGCTCCGGAACCAGGCGCGGTATGTCCACGCCCGGATAGCGGGCGAGCACCGCCTGCCAAAGCTCCCGCACGAACGGCAACTCGACCAGCTCGTCGAGCGTGAACAGCCCGGCCCGCAAGCCGTCGTCGATATCGTGATTGTCATAGGCGATGTCGTCGGCGATCGCCGCGACCTGCGCCTCGAGCCCGGGCCAGGTGCCGAGGTCGAGCGGGAATTCGGCATCCGCCGCCGCCAGCGCCCAGCCCGGCGCCGCGACGGGGCCGTTATGCTTGGCCAGTCCCTCCAGCGTCTCCCAGCTGAGGTTCAGCCCCGGATGGAGCGGATAGGCGCTTTCCAGCCGGGTCAGCAGCCGCAACGTATGGCCGTTATGGTCGAAGCCCCCCGCCCCGGCCATCGCCGCCGCCAGCGCGTCCTCGCCGGAATGGCCGAAGGGTGGATGGCCGATATCGTGGGCGAGGCAGAGCGCCTCGGTCAGATCCTCGTTGAGGCCGAGCGCCCGGGCGATGGTGCGGCCGATCTGCGCCACTTCGAGGCTGTGGGTCAGGCGGACCCGGAAATGGTCGCCGTCGGGCGCGACGAAGACCTGCGTCTTGTGCCGGAGGCGCCGAAAGGGAACGGAATGGATGATCCGGTCGCGGTCGCGCTGGAAGGAGTCGCGGGGACCGCGGCTGCCGCTTTCGGTGCCGGCATGGAGGCGCCCCCGCGACCGCGCCGGATCGGAGGCGTAAGGGGCGAGCGGCCTCACCGGGCGGCGAGCTTCTCGATCTTCTGCCCCGCCTCGCTGTTCCAGGCGAAGCCGCCGAGATCCGCCTTGGCCAGCCTGTTGACGAAGTCCTGCGCCTCGTCGCTGCTGTCGAAGGGCCCGACCAGGAGGCGGTTGGTGGCATTGGCCGTCGCCGTCCAGAGGGCGCGGCCGGCGAACAGCTTAGGCGCCTTGTCCTTCAGCCGGGCGAATTCGCGCGGCAGCTTGCCCCTGTCGGCGCCGCCGGCGATCTGCACCCAGTGCCGTGCGGGATCGGCCGGCGGGGCCTTTTTCGGCTTCGGCGCGGGCGCGGCGGCGCGGCTGTGCAGGGCGGAAGACCGCGTCGTCGCGGCGGGCACCGGCGCGCTCCGTACATTCCGCTCCCGCTGGACCTCGTCGATCCGGTCGAGCGCCGCCGCCACTTCGGCGAGGCGGCTGCGCGGCGCGGGCACGGAGGCCGGGCGGGCGGCGGCGGGCTCCACTTGTTCGGGTGGGGGCGCGGGAGCGCGGGTCGCCGGCAGGGTGACCGGCGGCGCCGTCACCGGCTCCGCATCGGCGATTTCGACCGGACCGGGCCGCGGCTCCGGCGGCCGATCGATGCGGACGGTCGGCGGCTCGGGCCGGTGCGCCGCCGGCTGCGGCGGACGCACACCCTGTGCGGACGCCGTGCGAGTGGCGATCCGGACCGCCGGGGCCAGCTCACCGTGCGACCAGGACCATTGCGACCGGCTCGGAGCATAATCCTGCGCGTCGGGGCGGCGGGAAGGCGCGGGACGAGGCGCGGCGGCCTGCGCCTGGCCGCCCGGAATGCGGCGGGCCTCGGTCGATACGCTCTCCCGCGTCTGCGGGGTGCCGAAAGCGGGCCGGCTCTCGTCCGGGCTGATCGCGTCGAGCGACGCGTAGCGGTCCTGACGGGACGCGGCCGGGGGCGAATAGGAGGGCGTCGGCGTGTAGCCGGCGGGGAGGCCGCCGCCATAGCCGTTCTGCGCGTAGGTCGTCGCCGGCGCCGCGTTGCGGCCGGTGCCGGGGAAATGGCCGAGATGGACGGCGAGCGCGCGGTCGGCGAGGCTCAGCGACGGGAGGCGCGAGAGGAACGGCTCCAGCGCCGCCGCCTGCGGGCCGGGCATCGCCGTCTCGACCGCGCGGCCCGCGCCCTGCCAGTCGCCGGTCAGGGCAAGCACCAGAGCCCGGGTGCGGATCGCGGCGCGGTCGCGCTCCATCAGCTGGTTCTCGAGCAGCCGCAGCGCCGGCTCCCGTTCACCGCTGATCGCCAGCGACAAGGCCAGCCGGCGGGTGATCTCCGGATCGCTGCCGGCGGATAAAGCCACGCGATAGTCGCGCTGCGCGCGCCGCGGATCGCCGCTGATGTCCCAGGCGAGGCCGCGGTCGCCGGCGAGGGACGCGTCCGGCACGCCGAGCGATGCCGCGTCGCGGAAGAATTTGAGCGCGGCCGCCGGCTGCTCGAGCTGGACGAGGGCGGAGCCCATCCATTTCTTGACCCAGCCGTCGCGCGGCGCGTCCTGCTCGGCGCGGGCGAAGAAGGTGAGCGCCGCCTGGGCGTCGCCGAGCTCCAGCGCCGCCTTGCCGGCGCCGAGCATGGCGCCGACATTGTGCGGGCTTTCGGCGATCAGCTTCAGGTTGCGCGACAAGGCGTCGCCGGGCGTCTCCGGATAATTGCCATAGGCCGGCTGCGCGGCCCGGGCCGCGGGCGCGAGCAATGCCGCCGCGCCCAGCAAGGCGAGGCCAAGCCGGGCGCCGTTCTTCGTCAGGGGGATCATGCCGCCATAGAAGCCTGCCGCCGGGGCCGCGGCAATGAATGTGCGGCGAGGCGGGCGGCGGGGGCGACGAGCCGGTGGAACTTTCCCGAACATCCGCCGACGCCCTCCCCGCGCGTGGCGGGAAGGGCGAGGCGATTCTCTAACCGGCTCTAATTACTGATTATTCTGGCGGCCCAGGAAACGGGGGATGTCGAGCGGATCGCGGCGGCGGCCGGGGGCCGGAGTCTCTTCCTCGACCTGCGCCTTGGCGGCGCCGCGGGCGATGTTCGACATGCGCTCGAACAGGGTGCCGCCGTCGCGGCCGGCCTTGGGCGCGGCCGGCGCCTCGTCGCCGGTGATCCAGCTGCGCGTGCCGGGGGCCGAGCTTTCCGGTCCGCCGGCCAGATCCTCCTCGACGAAGCGCTCGCCGCCATCCTCGTCGCCAAGCATCGCGCCGCTGTCGAGCAGCAGCTCGTCGCTCGCTTCCTCCGCCATCGGCGCGTCGAGCGTCAGCTCGTCGGCCGCCGGCTCTTCGAACTCGAGCGCCTCGGCGGGCGCCGCTTCCGCATCCATGGCGGCATCGCTTTCCATCGCGGGTTCGGCGGCCGGCGCCTCCGCCATCGGCTCCGGCGGCGTCAGCCTGGTCTTGGGCGGCTCGGCGGTGCGGGCGGCGCCGGGAAAGGCAAAGACCTTGGCCGGCTGCGGCGGCGCATGCGTCACCGCCTCCGCATCGATGCCGGTGGCGACGACCGAGACGCGGATCTTGCCCTGCAGATCGTTGTTGAAGGCCGAGCCCCAGATGATGTTGGCATCGGGATCGACCAATTCCTTGATGTGGCTGGCGGCCTCGTCGACCTCCATCAGCCGCATGTCCTCGCCGCCGGTGATCGAGATGATGACGCCCTTGGCGCCCTTCATGCTGACTCCGTCGAGCAGGGGATTGGCGATCGCCTTTTCGGCCGCCTCGATGGCACGATTGTCGCCGCTGGACTCGCCGGTGCCCATCATCGCCTTGCCCATCTCGCCCATCACCGAGCGGACGTCGGCGAAGTCGAGGTTGATCAGGCCGGGCATCACCATCAGATCGGTGATGCCGCGCACGCCCTGCTGCAGCACCTCGTCCGCCATCTGGAAGGCTTCCTTGAAGGTCGTGTTCGGATTGGCGATCCGGAACAGATTCTGGTTCGGGATGACGATCAAGGTGTCGACGTGCTGCTGCAGCTCCTGGATGCCCGCTTCGGCGGCCCGGCCGCGGCGATTGCCCTCGAAGGAGAAGGGCTTGGTGACGACGCCGACGGTCAGCACGCCCCGGTCGCGGGCGGCCTTGGCGATGACCGGCGCGGCGCCGGTGCCGGTGCCGCCGCCCATGCCGGCGGCGATGAAGCACATATGGGCGCCGTCCAGCGCCTGGTCGATCTCGGCCAGGGCCTCTTCGGCGGCGGCCTTGCCGATCTCGGGCCGCGAGCCTGCGCCCAGGCCCTGGGTGATGCGCAGACCGAGCTGGATGCGCTGGTCGGCCGGCGACGCGTTCAGCGCCTGGGCGTCGGTATTGGCGACGATGAAGTCGACACCCTGGACGTCGTTGGCGATCATGTTGGCGACCGCATTGCCGCCGGCCCCGCCGACGCCGATGACGCTGATCCGGGGCCTGAGCTCGTCCACTTCCGGACGAATGAAATCGATGCTCATTGGGTGTCTCCCCCTCTGCTCCCGACCGGCGGGAAAATTGCTAAGTCCTTTTGCACGACGCGATTCTTCGGCGCGAGGAAAAAGTTAACGCCGCGGCCACTTTTTCCCCAGAAAAATTCGAAACTGAGTCTCAAAAGCCACTCCTGAGCGCCGCCACCAGCCGCTGGACCAGATTGCCGCCGCTCGTCCGGCCCGCGGAGAGGGCCGATGAGACGCCGCTGCGGAGGTCGAGCTCGTTCGACGCGGCGAACTGGGCGAGGCCGACCAGGGTGGCGAAGGCCGGCCCCGAATGGGCTTCGGGCAGGCCGCGCAGGCTCGGGCGGCCGATGCGGACGGCGCGGCCGAGCACGCCCTGGGCGTAATCGGCGATTCCCTTCAGCTCCGAGCCGCCGCCGGTCAGCACCACCTGGCGGCCGAACGGGCCGGCGAAGCCGAGGTCCTTCAGCGCCTGCGCGATCTCGCCGGTGAGATGCTCGAGGCGCTGGCGGATCACCGCGATCAGCTGGGCGCGGGTGATCCGCGCCGCCTCGGTGCCTTCCTCGGAACCGGCGATCGGCGACAATTCGATCATGTCGTGATTGTCGCGCGGGCTGGTCATCGCCGAGCCGTAGAAGCATTTCATCCGCTCGGCCTCGACCCGGCGCGTGCCGAAGGCGGAGGCGATGTCGTCGGTGATGTCGATGCCGCCCATCGCCAGCGACTTGAGGCCGACCAGCATGCCGCCGGCGAAGACCGAGACGTTGGTGACGCCGGCGCCGAGCTCGACCAGAGCGACCCCGAGCTCGCGCTCCTCGTCGCTGAGGCAGGCCTTGCCCGCCGCGACCGGCGAGGCGACGATCGCCTCGACGCCGAGATGGGCGGAGCGGACGCACAGATCGAGGTTGCGCACCGGCGACGGCTCGGCGGCGATGACGTGGATGTCGACGGCGAGCCGGTCGGCATGGAGGCCGAGCGGCTTCTTCACCCCTTCGAGCCCGTCGAGCGTGTAGAGCGCCGGCATGGCGTGGAGGATCATGCGCCCGTCCGAGGCGATCGATTCCCGGCCGATGCCGAGCAATTGGTCGATATCCTCCTTCTGCACCCGCCGGCCGCCGATCTGCAGCTCGACGCTGGCGACGGTGCTGACCAGGCCGCCGGCGGAGAAGCCGACATAGACGTCCTCGATATTGGTCGCGGCGATCCGTTCCGCCTGCTCGACCGCCTCGCGGATCGCGCCCTCGGTCTTCTCCATGTCGGCGATGAAGCCGCGCCGGACGCCCTGGCTCTGGCGCTGGCCGGTGCCGAGGATCTTGAGGCTGCCGTCCTCGCCCGGCTCGGCGATCAGCGCCGACACTTTCGACGAGCCGACGTCGAGGGCGGTGACGAGCCTGCGGGAGGGGGCGACGGCCGGGCGTTTCATCAGATCGTCTTGCTCGTGTCGACATCCTCGTCGCCCGCGGCCGGCCTGGCCGGGGCATGGGCGGGCGCGGGCGGCGCCTCGGGGGCGATCGAAGGGACGCTGCTGCCCGGCTCGCCGGAGATGCGGGCGATCAGCTTGCCCGGCACCCGCATGTCGAAGCGGACGAAGCTGCGGCCGAGCAGCTGGTTCTGCTGGTCGATCTGGGCGAAGCGGGCGAGGGCGCGGCGCGACGCCTCCTCGCCTTCCGGCAAGGCGAGCACCTCGCCGGTCTGGAAGCGGACGTCCCAGCGCCGGCCGCCGATCCAGGTCGCGCCGGCCATGGCGGGCTTGAGCTGCGGCGCCGCTTCGACCAGCCGGGCGAGCGCGCCCGCCTGCTGGTTGGCGGCCGGGCCGATGATCAGGGGCAGATCGGGCATGGCGTCGAGCCGCACCGGCTCCAGCACCACGCCATCCATGTCGATCAGGGCGAGCTGCTGGTTGTGCTGCCAGATCGCCGCCGGCTTGCGCTCGACGATGTCGACGACGAGCGTGTCCGGCAGCCGCCGCGAGACGCGGGCGTCGCGGATCCAGCCGAAGCGGAGCAGCCGCTCGCGCGTCGCTTCGAGATCGACCAGCGGCATCGCGCTGTCGCCCTGGTCGAAGGCGATATTGTAGACGTCGAGCTTCGATACATGCTCGGCGCCCTTGATCTCGACATGCTTCAGGGTGAAGCCGGCCTCGCCGACCGCCTTGCCGAAATTGAGGCCGAGCATCTGCGGCACCCGCATCGCGGTCAGCGCCGCGATGGCGAGCGCGGCGAGGACGAGGAAGAAGATCCACCAGCTGACCCGGCGCACGGCCTCGGGGAAAGCGGGCGCCTGCTTGCCGCGGCCGCCTTTGGTGCGGACCAGCGCCTTGCTTTTCGCTTTCCCCCGCGGCGCGGCACCGCGCGCGGCCTTCGCGCTCATAGGGCCTCCTCGACGATGCGCTGCACCAGCGCGGCATAGCTCATGCCGCGATATTTCGCCTGCTCCGGCACCAGGCTGAGCGGAGTCATGCCCGGCTGGGTGTTGACCTCGAGCAAATAGAGCCCCGCCTCGCCTTTCTCGTCGTCCCAGCGGAAGTCGGAGCGCGAGCAGCCGCGGCAGCCGAGCAGCCGGTGCGCCTTCAGCGCCGTCGCCATCGCCGCCTCGGCAATGTCGGCGGGGATGGCGGCCGGGCAGACGTGCAGCGTCATCCCGTCGGTATATTTGGCGTCATAATCGTAAAAGCCGGATCTGGGCTGGAGCTCGGTCACCGCCAGCGCCTCCCCGCCGAGCACGGCGACGGTCAGCTCGCGGCCGCGGATGAAGGGCTCGGCGAGCAATCGCTCGAAATGCCGCCACGGTCCCTCCGTGTCGCGGCCGATCGGGTGGCCGTGATTGCCCCCCTCGGCGATGATGGCGACGCCGACCGACGAGCCTTCGTTGACCGGCTTCACTACATAGGGCCGCGGCATCGGATCGCGCTCGTAGAGGCTCTCGCTGGCGACGATCTCGCCGGCGGGCATGCGGATGCCGTGCGGCACCAGCACCATCTTGGTCAGCTCCTTGTCGATCGCGATCACCGAGGTCTCGAGCCCGCTATGGGTGTAGGCGAGGCCCATCAGCTCCATCAGGCCCTGGACGCTGCCATCCTCGCCCGGCGTGCCGTGGAGGGCGTTGAAGACCAGATCGGGCGCGGCTTCGGCGAGGCGCTGGGCGACGTCGCGGCCCATGTCGATGCGAGTGACGCGATGGCCGAGGCTCTCGAGCGCATCGGCGACGCCGGCGCCGCTCATCAGCGACACCTCGCGCTCGGCGGACCAGCCCCCCATCAGCACCACGATATGCAGTCTATCCACGCTCGCTCACCCCTCCAGATCTCTGGTCGGCGTCATCGGCAAACAGGCCGACGCGCTGGATTTCCCATTCCAGCTCGACGCCCGAATTTCGGCGCACCCGCCGCCGGACCTCCTCGCCCAGAGCCTCGATCTCCGCGGCCTTGGCCTTGCCCAGGTTGAGCAGGAAGTTGCAATGCTTTTCAGAGACTTGCGCGTCGCCGATGCGCAGGCCCCGGCAGCCGGCGGCGTCGATCAGCTTCCAGGCCTTCGTGCCCGGCGGATTCTTGAAGGTCGAGCCGCCGGTGCGGCTCCTCAGCGGCTGGCTCGCCTCCCGTTCCGCGGCGATCCGGTCCATCTCGGCGCCGATCGCGGCCGGATCGCCGGGAGCGCCCTCGAACAGGGCCTCGACCACGATCGCGCCGTCCGGAACGGCGCTGTGCCGGTAGGTGTAGCCGAACCGCTCCCGCGGCCAGGTCTCGACGCGGCCGTCGCGAAGCACCAAAATCGCCTCGACCAGGATATCGGCGGCCTCGCGGCCATAAGCGCCGGCGTTCATCCGCACCGCGCCGCCGGTCGTGCCGGGAATGCCGCGCAGGAACTCCAGCCCGGCTATGCCGGCGTCCCGCGCCTTCGACGCGACGGTGATGCCCATCGCGCCGCCGCCGGCGCGGACGCGGTTGCCCGGCTCCACGCCCAGCTGCGCAAAGCTTTTCGGCAGGCGCACCGCCACGCCCGGCACCCCGCCGTCGCGCACGATCAGGTTCGAGCCGACGCCGACGGGCAGGACCGGCACGTCCGGATCCAGTTCCCGCAGGAAGCTGGCGAGGTCCTCGACGTCCTTCGGCTTCACCAGCCATTCGGCGGGGCCGCCGGTGCGGAACCAGATGAAGTCGGCGAGCGAGCCCTGATGCTCCACCGCGCCCAGAAGCCGGGGGATGTCGATGACGGCCGCGCTCATTTCGCCAGCCTCGCATGGCGGATGCCGTCGGCGAGGCCGGCCGCCCATTTGGTGATGTCGCCGGCGCCGAGGCAGATCACCATGTCGCCGCGCGCGGCGACGTCGCGGAGCTGGCGCGCCAGATCCTCGGCACCCTCGACGGTGCTGACCGCGCGATGGCCGCGCTGCTTCAGCCCCTCGGCCAGCGCCGCCGCGTCGACGCCCTCGATCGGCTCCTCGCCGGCGGCATAGACCGGGGCGACATAGACGATGTCGGCGTCGTTGAAGGCGCCCTGGAACTCGTCCATCAGGTCGCGCAGCCGGGTGTAGCGGTGGGGCTGGACGACCGCGATGACGCGCCCTTCGGCCCCCTCGCGCGCCGCCGACAAGACCGCCCTGATCTCCACCGGATGGTGGCCGTAATCGTCGATGATGGTCGCGCCGCCGAGCTCGCCGACGCGGGTGAAGCGGCGCTTGACCCCCCCGAACTGCTCGAAGCCGCGGATGATCGTCTCGTCGGCGATGCCGAGCTCGGCGGCGACGCCGATCGCGGCGAGCGCGTTCTGGACGTTGTGGCGGCCCGGCATCGGCAGCGCGACCCCGATCAGCGTCCGCACCTCGCCGGCGCGGTTGCGAATGCTGACGTCGAAGCGGTTGCCGCCGGGGAAAGGCGCGACATTGTCGCCGCGCACGTCGGCCAGGGCCGCGAAGCCGTAGGTGACCACCCGCCGGTCGCGCAGGCGGGGGATGATCGTCTGCACCTCGGGATGATCGACGCAGAGCAAGGCGGCGCCGTAGAAGGGGACGTTCTCGACGAACTCGACGAAGGCGTCCTTCACCTTGTCGAAGCTGCCATAATGGTCGAGATGCTCGGGATCGATATTGGTCACCACCGCGATGGTGCCGTCGAGCCGCAGGAAGCTGCCGTCGCTTTCGTCGGCTTCGACCACCATCCAGTCGGAGCTGCCGAGCCGGGCGTTGGAGCCATAGGCGTTGATGATGCCGCCGTTGATCACGGTCGGGTCGATGCCGCCGGCGTCGAGCAGGGCGGCGATCATCGAGGTGGTGGTGGTCTTGCCGTGGGTCCCCGCCACCGCCACCGTCGACTTCAGCCGCATCAGTTCGGCGAGCATCTCCGCCCGGCGCACCACCGGGATGCGGCGCTCATAAGCGGCGCCGAGCTCCGGATTGTCCTTGCGGATCGCGGTCGAGACGACGACCACGGCGGCATCGCCGAGATGGGCCGGGTCATGGCCGATGGCGACCGGGATGCCCGCCTTGCGCAGGCCCTCGACGATATAGCCTTCGGCGACGTCGGATCCCTGCACCCGATAGCCTAGGATGTGCATCACCTCGGCGATTCCGGACATGCCGATGCCGCCGATGCCGATGAAGTGGATGGTGCCGATGTCGGTCCCAACACCCTTCATGCCGAGTCCGGGGCGCTCAGGCATAGGCTCCGTTGGGGATGGGGGTGAGGATCAGCTCCTCGGCGGGCGCCGGCTCGTCGCCGCGGTCGCGGCCGGTCCGCTCGACGAGGTCGGCGAGGTCGCTCGCCGCCTTCGGCCGGCCGACCGCGCGCGCCCGGGCGGCGGCATTGGCCAGCGCCTTCGGGTCGAGGCCCAGTTTCTGCATCTGCTTGGCGAGCTCGACCGGCGTGAAGCCGGCTTGCGCGATCATCCGCGCGCCGCCGGCCTTGGCCATTTCGCGGGCGTTCGAGCTTTGATGGTCGTCGGTGGCGGAGGGGAGCGGGATGAGGATGGCGGGACGCCCGGCGGCGGTCAGCTCGGCAATGGTCGAGGCGCCGGCGCGGGCGATGACGAGATGCGTCCAGGCGAGCTTCCCGGGCATGTCGGTGATGTAGGTGGCGAGATCGGCGGGGATGCCGAGCCGGGCATATTTCGCCCTGACCTCCTCGATATCCTCGGCGCGGCATTGCTGGGTGACCTGGAGCCGCCGCCGGAAATGCTCGGGAAGCAGGCCGAGGCCGCCGGGCACGACGTCCGAAAGCACGGTCGCGCCCTGGCTGCCGCCGGTCACCAGCACCCGGAAGATGCCGTCCTCGGTCAGCGCCGGATAAGGCTGGTCGCGCAGCGCCAGCACCTCGTCCCGCACCGGATTGCCGACGAGGTGGACCTTGCCGGCATGGCCTTTCGAAAGCCGGTCGACCTCGGGATAAGCGGTGGCGATCGCATCGACCCTCCCCGCCATCAGCCGGTTGACCCGCCCGAGCACCGCATTCTGCTCGTGGATCAGGGTCGGGATCCTGTCGCGCTGGGCGGCGAGCAAGGCGGGCAGCGCCGGATAGCCGCCGAAGCCGATCACGGCGGCAGGCCGGAAGGTCTCGTAGAGGCGCGAGGCCATGGCGCGGCCGGTGAAGATGTTCTTCACCGCCCTCAGCCAGCCGGCCGGGCCGCCGCTCAGCCGTCCCGCCGGCAGGATGTGGACCTGCACGCCGCCGAACAGGCCGGGGATGCGGGCGCCGCGGTCGTCGGTGACCAAAGCCACGCGATGGCCGCGCCGGATCAGCTCCTCGGCCAAAGCGTGGGCCGGGATCATGTGGCCGCCCGTCCCTCCGGCGGCGAGGACATAATGACGCGCGAAGGTCATAAGAACCTCCCCTCTCCCTTCGAGGGGAGAGGATACTGAGCCTTAGCGGCTGTGCCGCTTAGGCGAAGTTGGTGAGGGTGACACCCTAAGCGAGTTTCCTCCGGCGCTGTCACCCTCACCCAACTGCGCCTAAGCTCGCCTGAAGGCTCGCCAAGGCTCCGTATCCCTCCCCCGTCGAAGGGGGAGGGGTTTTTGCGCGCGAAGGTCATCTTCCGCTCCACTTCACCACATAAGGCGAGCGGTGGAGATAGGGGTTGCGGCGGGTGAAGGCGAGCAGCAGGCCCATGCCGATCGACAGCGCCACCATCGACGAGCCGCCATAGGAGATGAAGGGCAGGGTCATGCCCTTGGAGGGGGCGATCTGCACGTTGACCGCCATGTTGATCAGCGCCTGCATGCCGAACTGGCAGACGAGGCCGGCGGCGGCGAGGACGACGAACTGGTCGTCCTCGTGGAGCAGGCGGATCAGCACCCGCGCGACGATGACCAGGTAGATGATGGCGATGGCGAGGCAGGCGATGATGCCGAACTCCTCGCCGATCACCGAGAAGATATAGTCGGTATGGGGCTCGGGCAGCTGGAACTTGTGGGTGCCCGCGCCCGGGCCGGCGCCGAACAGGCCGCCCGCGGTGATCGTCCTGAGCGCCGAATCGGTCTGGTAGGTGTCGCCATGCTCGAACAGGAAGCCGTCGATCCGGGCGTGGGCGACCGGATAGAAGAAATAAGCGAGGATCACGACCGCGACCGCGCCGATGCCGAGGACGATCAGGAAGCGGAGCGGCGCGCCCGACAGGGTCAGCAGCAGCACCCAGACCGAGGCGAAGATGATCGTCTCGCCGAAATTGGGCTGCTTCATCAGCAGCAGGGCGATGACGGCGGTGAGGATGCCCGAGAGCGGCACCACCGGCAGCGCCTCGTCCTGGCCCTTGAGCGAGAGCAGCCAGGCGATGGTGACGATGAACAGGGGCTTCAGGAATTCGGACGGCTGGAACTGGGCGAAGCCGATTCCGAGCCAGCGGCGGGCGCCGTTCACCTCCGGCCCGAAGATCGGCACCAGCACCAGCATGGCGATGAACAGCAAGGTGCCGAGCAGGCAGAGCCGCCGCGCCTTGTCGCGGGGCAGCATCGAGACGCCGATCATCACCGGCAGGCCGACGACGATCCAGATCAGCTGGCGATAGAAATAATGGAGCGGCGCGAAATTGATGCCCGAGCCCGAATAACGCTGGCCGGCGGCCGGCGAGGCGGCGGCGACGGCGACAAGGCCGATCGCGATCAGCACCGCGACGAAGAAGAGCAGGATCCGGTCGATCTCCCAGAACCAGCGGCCGACCGCGCTGCGGTCGGACCGGCCGAGACGGTTGGCGCTCCTGCGCTTCAATTGGCCCACCAGGCTCATTACAATGCCTCCACCGCGGCGCGGAAAGCTTCCCCGCGCGCTTCATAATCGCTGAACTGATCGAACGAGGCGCAGGCGGGCGACAGCAGCACCACCTCCCCCGCTTTGGCCGCCCCCGCCGCGGCGCCGACGGCGCGGTCGAGCAATCCGCATTCCGCGACCGGCACCTTCGGGCTCAGCAGCCGCGCGAACATCGGCCCGGCCTCGCCGATCGTGTAGGCGGCGCGGACATGGCCGAGCCAGGGCTCGCACGGATCGAGATCGTCGGACTTGGGCCGCCCGCCGAGGATCCAGTGCACCGCCGGATAGGCCGCCAGCGCCGGCGCCGTCGAGGTCGGGTTGGTCGCCTTGCTGTCGTTGACGAACAGCACGCCATGCTTTTCCGCCACCCGCTCCATCCGGTGCGGCAGGCCGGGATAGGTGGCGAGGCCGATGGCGATCGCCTCGTCCGCTACCCCCAGCTCGCGCGCCACGGCGACGGCCGCGGCGACGTTCTGGGCGTTGTGCGGGCCCTGGAGCGAGGGCCAGAGCGACTGGTCCTTCACCTGCGGCGAGGCGACGAGCAGCTTGCGCCCGGTCACCTGCGCCGCGATCGCTTTCGTGTGATCGTCCTCGGCCGCGATCACCGCGACATGCTCCGCCGACTGCATCGCGAACAGCCGCGCCTTCGAGGCGGCATAATCATCCATGCCGTCATAACGGTCGAGATGGTCGGGGGTGACGTTGAGCAAGACCGCGACGTCGCAGTCGAGGCTCCGGGTCAGGTCGATCTGGTAGGAGGAGAGCTCGAGCACGTAGACGCCGACGCCGTTCTCATTGGGGGTCAGCGGGTCCTGAGCGAGGATCGGCAGGCCGATATTGCCGCCCATCGTCGTCGGGACGCCCGCCGTCCTCAGAATGTGGTGGATCAGCGCCGTGGTCGTCGACTTGCCGTTGGTGCCGGTAATGCCCACCACCTTGTGCTTCGGCAGCGACGGACGCGCCTGCGCGAACAATTCGATGTCGCCGATCAGCGGCACCTTCGCCTGCCGCGCCCGCTCCGCGATCGGATGGCGGTTGAGCGGCACGCCGGGCGAGACGACGACGGCGGCATAGCCGTAAATCGAGGTGGCGAGCGGGTCGGCGATGCGGAGTTGATCCTCCCCTGCATTTGCAGGGGAGGGGGACCGGCCGGAGGCTGGTGGAGGGGCGGGCTCGGTGCCAGACCCCTCCACCGCGCTTCGCGCGGTCCCCCTCCCCTTCAGGGAGGATCTCAGTGCTTCGCGCGCCTCCTCCTGCGAATCCCATGCCATCACCTGGGCGCCGCTTGCCAGCAGCGCCTCGACCGTCGCCAGGCCCGAGCGGGCGAGGCCGAGCACGGCATAGCTCTTGCCGGCGAAGGCGGGGCTCGCGATCATGAGGCCCCCGTGCTCCCGCGAAAGCGGGAGCCCAGGCTGTCCCTTGTTGCTGGACCCCCGCCTGCGCGGGGGTGCGGTGATTGCGCTGGGGAGATCATCGCCATCACCGCAGCTTCAGCGTCGACAGGCCGGCCAGCGCCAGCACGAAGGCGATGATCCAGAAGCGGATGACGACGGTCGGCTCCGACCAGCCCATCTGCTCGAAATGATGGTGGATGGGCGCCATCTTGAACACGCGCTTCCCGGTCCTCTTGTAGAAGAAGACCTGGATGATGACGCTCAGCGCCTCGACGACGAACAGGCCGCCGATGATGCCGAGGACGATCTCATGCCGGGTGGAAACCGCGATCGCGCCGAGCGCTCCGCCCAAAGCGAGGCTGCCCGTATCGCCCATGAAGACCGCTGCGGGCGGAGCGTTGAACCACAGGAAGGCAAGGCCTGCGCCGACGATCGCCGAGCAGAGCACGGTGAGCTCGCCGGTGCCGAAGACATGCGGGATGCCGAGATAGGCGGCGAACTTGGCGTTGCCGACGAGGTAGGAGATGACGAGGAAGGCCAAAGCGGCAATGATCACAGGCATCGAGGCGAGGCCGTCCAGTCCGTCGGTGAGGTTCACGGCATTTCCGAAGGCGACGACGACGAAGGCGGCGAAGAAGGGGTAGAATATCCACAGGTTTACGACGGGCCCCTTCCAGAAGGGGATGTAGAGCTCCGTCCCCGCGCCCCAGGTGATGATCGTGCAGCCGACTCCCGCGACCACGAATTCGGCGAGGAGCCGCATCCGCGCCGAGACGCCCTTGTGGCTGCGCTTGGTGACCTTGTCGTAATCGTCGAGGAAGCCGATCAGGCCGAAGCCGATCGTGATCAGCATGCAGGCCCAGAGATAGCGGTTGGTGAGGTCCATCCACAGCAGCATCGCCACCGACAGCGAGGTCAGGATCATCAGCCCGCCCATGGTCGGCGTGCCGCGCTTGGCCAGATGCGTCTGCGGGCCGTCGTCGCGGATCGGCTGGCCCTTGCCCTGCCGGACGCGCAGCCAGCCGATGAACCTGGGCCCGATCAGCAGGCCGAGGAAGAGCGCGGTCGCCGTCGCCGCGCCGGCGCGGAAGGTGATGTAGCGGAAGAGGTTCAGCACCCCCGGGAAGCCAAGCTGCTGGGCGATCCACAAAATCATCAGCTGTTCCCGCCTGTCAGCGCTTCGACGAGGGCGGCAAGGCCGATCGAGTTCGATCCCTTGACGAGGATGGAATCGCCCGGCCGGGCCTCTTCCGCGACCAGCTCAATGGCTGCCGCCGTATCCGGCACATGCGTGATTTTGACCTTTTGGCCAAGGGCTTTCGCAAGCGCCGCCATCTCTTCGCCGACGAGGATGGCCCGATCGATCCCGGCGGCCTCGACCGGCCCGGCGAGCCCGGCGTGGAAAGCCGCGGAATCCTCGCCGAGCTCGCGCATCGCGCCGAGCACGGCGATGCGGCGGCCGGCGGCCGGCCGGGCGCCGAAGCTGCGCAGGGTCGCCGCCATCGAGGCCGGATTGGCATTGTAGCTTTCGTCGATCAGCACGGCCTCGCCGCCGCCGATGCGGATGAGGTGGCGCTCGCCCCGGCCCTTCAGCCCGGGCATGTCGGCGAGGGCGAGGCCGGCGGCGGCGAGATCGCCGCCCAGCGCTTCGACCGCGGCGAGCACGGCCAGTGCGTTCGAGACCCAATGCTCGCCGGGCTGCGAGACGGTGAAGGTGAGCTCCGCCTCCGGCAGCAAAGCCGCGACCAGGGAGCCGCCGTTCGGCGTCGGAACCCAGTCGCGGGCGCGGACGTCGGCGCCCTTGCCGATGCCGAAGGTGACGATCTTCGCGGCATGGGGCCGGGCGGCGGCGATCAGCCGGTCGCGATGGGGGCTGTCGAACGGGACGATGGCGGTGCCGCCCGGCTCCAGCCCCTGGAAAATCTCGCCTTTGGCGTCGGCGATCTCCTCGTCGCTCGCGAAAAATTCGCGATGGGCGGGGGCGATGGCGGTGACGAGGGCGACGTGCGGGCGCACCAGCCGGGTCAGCGCCGCCAGCTCGCCCGGATGGTTCATGCCCATCTCGAACACGCCGAAACGCGCCTCGCGCCTCATCCGCGCCAGCGACAAGGGCACGCCGGTATGGTTGTTGTAGCTCTTGACCGAGCGGTGGGCCGTGCCCGGCGCCGAACGCTCGAGCGCGGCGTACAGCGCCTCCTTGGTGCCCGTCTTGCCGACCGAGCCGGTGACGCCGCAGATGCGGGCGGCGCCGCGGGCGCGGGCGGCGCGGCCGAGATCGTTCAATGCCTTCATCGTGTCGGCGACGCGGACATGCGGATGCGGCGTGGCGGCGCTCACCAGCCCGCCGGCGGCCCCGGCGGCGAACGCCTGGTCGAGAAAGCGGTGACCGTCGGTCGCCTCGCCGCGGAGGGCGATGAACAGGTGGCCGGACTCGACCTCCCGGGAATCGAAGGTGACGCCGCTCGCCTCGAATGCGGCGGAGGCGGTGCCCTTTGTGGCGGCGGCGATCTCGTCCGAGGTCCAGAGCGGAGTCACGATAGCCCCTCCCCTTCAGGGGATGGGTTGACCTGGTACCGGCCCCTCATGCCGCGCATTCCCGGGCCACGGCGACGTCGTCGAAGGGAAGCACCTGGTCGCCGACGATCTGGCCCTGCTCATGGCCCTTGCCGGCGAGGAGGACGATGTCGTCGGCGCCGGCTTCGGCGATGGCGGCGGCGATCGCCTCGCGGCGGCCGGGCACCTCCCGCGCATCGGGCGCGCCCTGGAGCACCTCGCGGCGGATGGCGGCAGCATCCTCGCCCCGCGGATTGTCGTCGGTGACGAGGACGAGATCGGCCAGCCGCGCCGCCGCCGCGCCCATTTCGGGGCGCTTGCCGGCGTCGCGGTCGCCGCCGGCGCCGAACACGATGATCAGCCGGCCGCGTGCGTGCGGCCGCAACGCCTCGATCGCCGCCTCGATCGCGTCCGGCGTATGGGCGTAATCGACATAGACCGGCGCGCCGGCGCGGGTGATCACCGCCCGCTCCAGCCGGCCGCGCACCGGCTGCAGCCGGGAGAGGTGGGCGAGCGTCTGCGGGAGGTCGCCGCCGGTGGCGATGACCAGGCCGGCCGCGGTCAGCGCATTGGCCGCTTGATAGGCGCCGATCAGCGGCAGCTCGATCCGGTGCCGCCGCCCGTCCGCCTCGAGCGTCAGCCGCTGGCCGAGCTGGGTCGGCGCGCGCTCGACCAGCCGCAGCGTCTCGCCGCGCATGCCGATCGTCAGCCGCCGGAGCCCGCGCGCCTCGGCCCGTTTCAGCACCTCGTCGGATTTGGGATCGTCCATCCAGATCACGGCCGCGCCGTCCGGCTCGACCACTTCGGTGAACAGTCGCATCTTCGCCTCGAAATAGGCGGGCATGGTCAGATGGTAATCGAGATGGTCGCGGCTGAAATTGGTGAAGGCGGCGGCCTGCACCGGCAGGCCTTCGGTCCGGTACTGGGCGAGGCCGTGGCTCGACGCCTCGAAAGCGGCATGGGTTACGCCCTCCCGCGCCAGCCCGGCCATGTTGGAGAGGAAGGTGACGATGTCGGGCGTGGTGAGGCCGGTCGTCACCCGGTCGTCGGCGGTGGTGACGCCCAATGTGCCGATCGAGGCGGCGTGATGGCCCGCCATCCGCCACAATTGCCGGGCGAGCTCGACGTTGGAGGTCTTGCCGTTGGTGCCGGTGACGGCGACGACGTGCTTCGGGAAGGGCCGGAAGAATTTCGCCGCCAGCGTCGCGAACTCCCGCCGCGGCTCCTCCGCCGCGACATGGGCGGCGCCCTCGACCTGTACGTCCGGCCGCGCCACCACCGCGACCGCGCCCGCGCTTACCGCTTCCGGGATGAAGTCCTCGCCGTTGAACATGGTGCCGCGGAAGGCGCCGAAGACGGTGCCGGGCGCGACCTTGCGATGATCGATGGCGAAGCCGGTGACGGAGGTCTCGCCGCCGCCGCCGATCAGCGCGTCGAGCCGCATTACTTCCTCGAATCGCCGACGAGCGGCAGCAGCTCCGAGACGTCGATGTCGCGATGATCGTCGGGATAGACGCCGACCAGCGGACCGATGCGGGAAATGACATGGGAGACCACCGGGGCGGCGGTCCAGGCGGCGGTCGTGAAACCGTAAGTGTCGGCGGTGCCCTGGGGCGCGTCGAGCATGGCGATGACGACGTAGCGCGGATTGTCCATCGGGAAGACGCCGGCGAAGGTGGAGACGTTCATCTTCTTCGAATAGCCGCCCGCCATGCTCTTTTCAGCCGTGCCGGTCTTGCCTCCGACGCGGTAACCGGGCGCTTCGCCTTTCTTGCCGGTGCCCATCAGCACCACCATCCGCATCAGCTGGCGGATCTTGTAGCTGGTCGCCTCCGAAATGACCCGGCGGCCCTCCGCCGGGCGGGCGGCGCGCATCAGCGTCGCCGGCCGCCAGATGCCGCCATTGACCAGCGCCGCATAGGCGGTGGCGAGGTGGAGCGGCGTGATCGCGATGCCGTGGCCGAAGCCGGAGGTCATCACCGTCGCCCGCCCCCAGTCGGACGGCCAGAGCGGCCGGCCCTTCTGGTCGAGCTCGATCTGCAGCGGCTTGTCGAAGCCGAGCGCGCGGAAGGCGGCCTGCATCCGCTCCGGGCCCATCTGCTCGGCGATGCGGGCGGTGACGATGTTCGACGAATGGACCAGGGTCTCGGGGATGTTGAGCGCCCGGTTCTGCGGATGGTCGTCCTTGATGTGGAAGCGGCCGATCTCGATCGGCGCCGTCGCATCGTATTTCTGGGTCATCGAGCTGACCACCCCCGCCTCCATGGCGAAGGCCATGGTGATCGGCTTGAAGGTCGAGCCCAGTTCGTAGGCGCCCATCGTCGCCCGGTTGAACAGGGCGTTGGGGTCCGACTTGCCGGTCGCATTGGGGTTGAAGGTCGGCAGCGAGGCCAGAGCGAGCAGCTCGCCGGTGCGCACGTCCAGGACGATGCCGGTGGCGCCCATGGCATTGTGCTTGGCCATGGCGGCGGCGAGCTCGCTCTCCATCGCCGCCTGGACGCGGCTGTCGATCGACAGGGCGACCGGCGTGCCGCGCAGGCCGGCGTCGCTCAGCCGGCCGTTCATCACCTTCTCCATGCCGGTGACGCCGCGGCCGTCGAAATCGGTCCAGCCGAGGACATGGGCGGCGAGCGAGGTCTGGGGATAGAGGCGCTCGGGCTCGCGGCTGAACTCGATCGCCGGCTCCCCGAGCGCGTTCACCGCCTGGACCAGCTCCGGCATCGCCCGGCGGGCGAGGAAGGCGAAGCTCTTCCCCGACTTCAGCACCCGCAGATAATCGGCGGCGCTATGCTCGGGCATCAACTGGTTGAGCCTCACCGCCAGCTCGCCGGCATTGCCGAGCAGCCGGTTGGGGTGGATGGCGATGGTCCAGGCGTCGATCGTGCGGGCGAGCGGCACGCCGTTGCGGTCGACGATGTCGCCGCGCGCCGGAACCAGCGGATTGCCGATCGCGGCGCCGCTCGAGCGGTCGGTGAACAGCTGGAGATAGAGCAGCCGTCCGGCGACCAGAGCGGTGACGCCGGCGAAGACCAGCATCACCAGCATCAGGCGGTGATAGGTGAGCGACAGGCCCTGTTGCCGCCCGCCGGTGCTCGGCATGCGGTCGAAGGTCGCGGCGATTGCCGTCATTGCGCTCCGCCCCGGTGGCCGGAGCTGGCCGGGTGGACGGCGCCGTCCGCGGCGGCGAGCTTCGGCGCGGCGCGCGCTGCCTTGGCCGGCTTGGCGGGCTTGGCCGGTTCGGGCTTGTCGGTGCGGGCGGCGATGCGCGGGGCCGGCCGCGGATCGTGTCTGGCGGGCGCCGCAGCCTCGCTCGGCCCGGCGGCCGTTTTCAGCTTCTTCGTCGGCGCCGGCTTGGTGGATACGCTCTGGGCGATGCGGGCGGGCTTCGCATCCTGGCGCGGCGTGGCGGCCGTGTCGGGCTTCGGCCTGGACGGCCTGACCGCCGCATGAGCGGGCGCGGCGGCCGCTTCGGCCGGCGCGGCCGTCGCGAAGCTGGCGCGGTGGACGAGCGGCGCGTGGGTCGCGGCCGGGGCCGCGACCGCCTGGACGACGCGCGGCAGCGGCGAGGCTTCCGGCGCGGCGGGAGCCGGCGCCGGCTTGACCGGCTTGCCGGGAGCCGCCGCCGAGACGGGCGGTTGCGGCTTCGCCTCAGGCACGGCCGGACCGGTGTCGAGCGCGGCCATGCGGACGTCGCCGGTGCGGTCTTCGACCGTCGCCTGACGGGTCTGGAGGCGGGCCAGCGCATAGCCGTCCTTGACGAACTGGCTCGATCCCGGCGCGGACAAGGCGAGCACGTTCGAATTCCAGTCCTCGAGCTGGGCCAGCCGGCCGCGGGTGCCGAGCTCGGTCTGGAGCGAGCGGATGTCGCGCTTCGCCTCGACGATCCGGAGCTCGACCCTGGCGAGATCGGCACGCTCGGTGGCGACGCGGAGCGACACCATGTAGCAGCCGAGCGCCGCGCTGCCGACGGCGCCGACCCAGAGAACGGACTTGAAGCCCCTCGCGATCATGACGGGACCCTTTCCTCTATCCATGGCGGTGCGGCGGTGCGGCGGGCGACGCGCAGGGTCGCCGAACGCGCCCGCTTGTTGATCCTGATCTCCTCCTCGCCGGCGCGGACCGGTTTCGCGACGGCGTCGAAGGTCGGGGCGGGCCCCGTCCGGACCTGCTCGGGCAGGTGGCGCGAGCCGGCGGGAACGTCGCCGCTCCTTTCCTTCAGGAAGCGCTTCACCAGCCGGTCCTCGAGGCTGTGGAAGGTGACGACGGCGAGGCGGCCGCCGGGGCGCAGCACCTGCTCGGCGGCGGCGAGGCCGCCTTCCAGCTCCTGCAATTCCTCGTTGAGATGGATGCGGATCGCCTGGAAGGTGCGGGTGGCGGGATCCTTCTTCATCCCCTGGCGCCAGCCGAGCGCGCGGCGCACAACCTCGGCCAGCTGACCGGTCCGCTCCAGCGGCCGGGCGGCGACGATGAAACGGGCGATGCGGCGGGATTTCGGCTCCTCGCCATAGCGCCAGATCACGTCGGCTATCGCGTCCTCGGAGGCGGTGTTGAGGAAATCGGCGGCGCTTTCGCCGTCGCGGCCCATCCGCATGTCGAGCGGGCCGTCGGCCTGGAAGGAGAAGCCGCGATCGGGACGGTCGAGCTGCATCGAGGAGACGCCGATGTCGAGCGTCACGCCGTCCACTTCGTCGACGCCGCGGGCGGCAAGCGCCTGACGCATCCGGGAAAAACGCTCCGGAACAAGCGTCAGGCGCCCCCCGCTCGAGGCCGCCAGCGCCTCGCCTTCTTGTATCGCATCGAGATCGCGATCGAAGGCGTAGACGCGGGCGGCCCCTTTTTCGATGATGGCGCTGGTATAGCCGCCGGCACCGAACGTGCCGTCGACATGGGTCTCCCCGGGGGCGACGGCGAGGGCGTCGATCACCTCGCCGAGCAGCACCGGAACGTGCGGGGCGGGCACGCCGGCGGTCGGGGGCGAGGCGTCCTGGCCGGGGCTCACCGGGCGATGCCTTTTTCTTCGAGCCGCCAGGCGGCGATGTCGCGCAGGTCCCGGTCGCCCTGCTCCATGGCGAGGCGCGGGTTCCAGATCTCGACCGTGCCGCCGACGCCGACGAACAGGGCGAGATCCTCGATCTGACCCTTGCGGCGCATCATTGGGGGCAGGACGATGCGGCCGCTGGTGTCGTAGGGGACGTCCTCGGTCATGCCGAACAGGCGCCGGGCGCGGGCATAATGGTCTTCGAGCGTGCCGCCTTTGTCCTCCTCGACGAGGCGCCGCCGCTCCATTTCCTGATAGAGGTTGCGGGCATAGCCGCGGCCATAGGCATTGAGGCAGGGCGCGATCTCATGGGCGCCGATGACGATCGCCCTGGCGTCGGACCGGCGCTCGACGACGGCGCGCACGAAGGCGGGCACGGACAGACGCCCCTTGGCATCCACCGCGTTGAGTGCGCTTCCCTGAAAGAAGTCGTCGATCTCCACGCCCGATCCGCTCCACAAGACGGACCTTCCCCGTTCGCGAGAGACGCGTCCGCCGCGCTCCGCGTGACTCCATGGCCAGCCAGAGAATGCCCCGAAACTTTAGAGGGCGGTGGATAACATCAGCGGCCCGCCGATGGAAGGGATTTCATGCCTTTTTTGGGGATTTCATGCCCTTAGAGGGATGATCTCAGGCATTTCATGGTTTGTTCCGCCTTCGGTTCCATAGACGTTCTTGGTGGAAAGACATGTGGATAAGTCTGTTGGTTCCGAGATTTCGGGAAGGCCGCTCAGGGCGTCCGGCCGGCCGCGGGCGCGCCGCCATTCTGGTCGGCATTGCCCGGCGCGACGCCGAGCTGGGCGAGCGGCTCCTGCGGCAGCGCTTCGTTGCCGGTGCCGGATCCGGACGGCGCGGCCTGGTTGCCCGCCTTCAGCTGCCGCTCGATGACATTGCCGGTGATCGGCGATTCGTTGGTCGGGCTGCGCGAGAAGACCGCGCCGAGCAGCACGAGGATGAAAACGAAGGCAAGGCCGGTCAGGCCGATGCGGACTCGTTGCACGACGCGCTCGCTCTCCCACCCCGTTGTTTTAACAGTGATATGACTAACCGATGCGGCGCGGCTTGTCGAACCCTCATGGCCCCTGCAAGGCTGCCGCAAGGATATGGCAATAAAACGGTCTTGACGCACGCCCCGTCCTCTCGGAAGTGAGTAACATGCAAAACCGTCGCCCCCTCCTCCTCGCCGCCGCCCCGCTCGCGGCCCTTTTCGCACTTGGTGCGTGCAACAACAAACCGGTCGTCGCCGGCAATGACGACCCCCAGGCCGCACAGCTGAAGAACGCGCCGCCGGTGGCGCCGCCGCCGATGATCCAGGCGAGCCGCACCTATCGCTGCGCCGATAACAGCCTCGTCTATGCCGATTTCTACACCAACAACACGGTGTCGGTGCGGACGACGAAGGAGCCCGGCGCGGGCACCATGCTCGCCGCCAAGGACGGCAAGCCGCCCTACACCGCCGACGGCTATTCGCTGAGCGCCAATTCCGCCCACGTCACCTACAGCGCGCCCGGCAAGAAGGCGCAGGGCTGCGACGCCTGATCCCCGGCTGAAAGCATCGTTCAAAACCGATGCCGGCCGTCAGCGGACGGCCGGCATCGGCGATTCGATGATGTTCGGAATCGAGCTAGCGACCGGCGGGTCCGGATAATATTGGGTATTCTGCTGAACGCCCTCCGCCGCCTCGCGGCCGGCGAGCAGCTCGATCAGCTTCAGCGCCTCGTCGAGGCCCGATGAGATGCCGCCGCCGGTCAGGCGGTCGCCGTCCAGGTGGAAGCGCGGATGGCCGTCGGCGATCGCCACCTTCGGGTAATGCTCGATCAGATAGGGGATGAACGCCCAATGGGTGGTGGCGGTGAAGCCGTCCAGCAGCCCCGCCGCCGCCAGCAGCAGCGCGCCTTCGCAGACCGAGCAGACGTAGCGGCTGGCCGCCGCCTGGCGGATCAGGAAATCGAGGAAGGTCCGGTGCCCGTCATGGATGATCCGGGACAGGCTGGCGGGATTGCCGCCCGGCACCCAAAGCGCGTCGCAGGGCATGGCCTCACCCAGCCCTTCGACCACGTTGAAGGTGAAGCTCTGGACGTTCGGCGCGCGCCCCTGGTTGAAGCCGATTGCGCCGGGCGCCTCCGCCACCAGCTGGACATCGATCCCGGCCCAGCGGAACATCTCGTAGGGGCCGCAGACGTCGAGCATGTCGACATCTTCATAGACCGGCATCACGATCTTCATCGCACCCTCCCCTTCGAGGCGTCGTCCACGTCGCGAGTCGCCACCGCAAGGTAGCGCCGATCACGCTGCCATGGCACCTAGGGTCCGAACCCGTAAAGGGCATGGCCGTTTATGGGTCCGGGACCCTAGCCCGCTTCCCCGGCTGCCGCTAAAGCCCGCCCGGAATGAGCGCCATCACCCCAGAGATCGTGGCCGGGCACGGCCTTTCGCCGGACGAATATCAGCGCGTCCTCCACGCCTTGGGCCGCGAGCCGAACATCACCGAGCTCGGCATCTTCTCGGTGATGTGGTCGGAGCATTGCTCCTATAAGAGCTCCCGCCTCCATCTGAGGAAGCTGCCGACCGGGGCGCCCTGGGTGATCCAGGGCCCGGGCGAGAATGCCGGCGTGATCGACATCGGCGAGGGCCCGAACGGCACCAGGCTCGCCGCCATCTTCAAGATGGAGAGCCACAACCACCCCTCCTACATCGAGCCCTATCAGGGCGCGGCGACCGGCGTCGGCGGCATCTTGCGCGACGTCTTCACCATGGGCGCGCGGCCGGTCGCCAATCTGAACGCGCTCCGCTTCGGCCGGCCCGACCATCCGAAGATGCGCCACCTGATCGCCGGCGTCGTCGCCGGCATCGGCGGCTACGGAAATTGCGTCGGCGTCCCCACCGTCGGCGGCGAAGTCAATTTCCACCGCGCCTATGACGGCAACATCCTCGTCAACGCGATGACGGTGGGCGTCGCCGAGACCGACAGGATCTTCTATTCGGCCGCCGCCGGCATCGGCAATCCGGTGGTCTATGTCGGCTCGAAGACCGGCCGCGACGGCATCCACGGCGCGACCATGGCCTCGGCCGATTTCTCCGAGGATAGCGAGGAGAAGAGACCGACCGTCCAGGTCGGCGACCCGTTCACGGAGAAATTGCTGATCGAGGCCTGTCTCGAGCTGATGGCCTCCGACGCGATCGTCGCCATCCAGGACATGGGCGCGGCAGGCCTCACCTCCTCCTCGGTCGAGATGGCGTCCAAGGGCGGCGTCGGGCTCGAGCTCGACATGAACGCAATCCCGTGCCGCGAGGAGGGGATGACGCCCTATGAGATGATGCTGTCGGAGAGCCAGGAGCGGATGCTGATGGTGCTGAAGCCCGGCCGCGAGGGCGAGGCCGAGGCGATCTTCCGCAAATGGGAGCTGGATTTCGCGGTGATCGGCCGCGTCGCCGAGGCCGGCCCGGATGGCGGCCATCTGGTGCTGACCTGGAACGGCGAGGTGGCCGCCGACATCCCGCTCGCGCCGCTCGCCGACGACGCGCCCTGCTACGACCGGCCCTGGGTGCCGACGCCGAAGCCGGCGCCGCTGACCGACGTGCCGGAGAGCACCGATATCGCCGCCGACCTCCTCAGGCTGATGGCCTCGCCCGACCTCGCCAGCCGCCGCTGGATCTGGGAGCAATACGACCACATGGTCGGCGCCGACACCGTCCAGCGCCCGGGCGGCGATGCGGCTTTGGTCCGTATCCAGGGCACCGACAAGGCGCTCGCCATGACCACCGACTGCACGCCGCGTTACTGTTACGCCGACCCGATCGAAGGCGGCAAGCAGGCCATCGCCGAGGCCTGGCGCAACCTCTGCGCGGTCGGCGCGACCCCGCTCGCCGCCACCGACTGCATGAATTTCGGCAATCCGCAGCGGCCCGAGATCATGGGCCAGTTCGTCGGCTGCATCGAGGGCATGGCCGAAGCCTGCCGCGCGCTCGACTTCCCGATCGTCTCCGGCAACGTCTCCCTCTACAACGAGACCAAGAACGAGGACGGCACCGGCAGCGCCATCCTCCCCACGCCGGCCATTGGCGGCGTCGGCCTCCTCCAGGACTGGCGGAAAAGCGCGACCATTGGGTTCACAGACGACGTCGTCGTCCTGGATGATCTCCAAAAATCAGAGGTCTGGCCGAGCCTGATGCTGGTCGGCGATGTGCGCGGACATCTGGGCCAGTCGCTATGGCTGCGGGAAATTCATGGCCGGGAAGATGGGCCTCCGCCACCCGTGGATCTCACAGCGGAGCGGAAAGCCGGCGAGTTCATCCGGCAGTGTGTTTCAGAAGGTGCCGTTCTTGCGGTGCACGACGTGTCGGACGGAGGCATTGCCGTCACCGTCGCCGAGATGGCGCTGGCGAGTGGACGAGGCGCCTTCATTCATGGCGGGCCCCAATGGGAGCTCGGCGCTGCCGCGCTCTTTGCCGAGGATCAAGGACTTTATGTCGTCACCACGAGGGAACGGCCGGCGGACTTCATCGCCAAGGCGGAAGCGGCTGGCGTACGGGCGCAGCAACTCGGGACAGCCGGCGACGGCGATCAGCGTCTGGTTTTCGACATGCCTGATCAGGATTATGTCGTGTCCTTGGAGGATCTCCGCCGCGCACACGAAGGCTTCTTCCCGAACCTGATGGGGAGCGACGCGGCCCTGGCTTGACAGCGAAGCACCGGACGCCAACCCTGTCGACCACTGTCTGGGGAAGTCGATGCTGAAAACGATCCTCGTCGCGACCGCGATCGCCGGCACGCTCGACATCCTCTCGGCTTTCTTCTTCGCCCATCTCGCCGGAATGAGCCCAAGCGGCGTGCTGAAGTTCGTCGCCAGCGGCCCGTTCGGCAACGCGCCGACCGAGAGCGCCGACTGGGCGCTCGTCGGCCTCGCCGTCCATTTCGTGATCATGGCCTGCATGGTCGCCGCCTACATGCTGATCGCGCCGCGCTTCCCGATCCTGCTGCGTCAGCCGATCCCGGCCGGCATCGCATACGGCGTGCTGCTGTGGCTGATCATGTACTGGATCGTCCGTCCGCTGCGCTGGCCGGACATGCCGCTGCCGCACAGTGCCTATGGCATCGCCACGGCGCTCTTCTCGCATTGCATCCTGGTCGGCATCCCGATCGCCCTGGTCGCCAGCCGCTATTTTCGGGCGCAGGTCGTCCGCGGCTTGAGGTGACCGGCTATTCGGGAACCCCGCTTCCGAAGAAGCTGTCGCTGAAGGATGGGCAGCGCATCCACTGGGAGGGCATGCCGGACCATGTCCGCGCCGAGATCGAGGCGGCGGGGCTGGCGCTGGCGCCGGCCGAGGACCGGATCGACGCCGGCCATGTCTTCGTCACCCGCCGGGCCGCGCTCGAGGAGGCGATCGCCCGGCTCCTTCCCAGCCTCGCCCGCGACGGCTTCCTCTGGATCTCGTGGCCGAAACAGGCGTCGAAGGTGCCGACCGACATCAATGAAGACGTGATTCGCGGCGTCGCGCTGCCGCTCGGCCTCGTCGACGTGAAGGTCTGCGCGGTCGATACGATCTGGTCGGGCCTGAAGCTGGTGATCCGGCGGGAGCTCAGGTGAGCGAGGCCGAGGCGCCGCAGGGCCGCATCGTCACCCTCGACCTGTTGCGCGGGGTGGCGGTGATGGGGATCCTCTCGGTCAACGTCATCGGCTTCGCCATGCCGGGGCCCGCCTATCTCAATCCGGCGGCCTATGGCGGCGCCCATGGCGCGAACCTCGCCGCCTGGCTGCTCAACTTCGTCCTGATCGACCACAAGATGCGCAGCCTGTTCTCAATCCTGTTCGGGGCGAGCATGCTGCTGGTGGTGGAGCGGGCGGAGGCGGCGGGGCGGTCGCCGGCTTTGGTCCATTACAGCCGCATGGCCTGGCTGCTCGTCTTCGGCCTCATCCATTTCTATCTGATCTGGTCCGGCGACATCCTCACCACCTACGCGCTGGTCGGCATGATGGCCTTCGCCTTCCGCAAGGCGCCGGTCTCGCGGCTAGTCGCGGCGGCTATCGTCTTCCTGCTGTTCGACGCCGCGATCATGGCGATGCTGGCGCAGAGCTTCGCCGCCGGCGAGGCGGCGGCGACCGCGCCCGGCGCGACCGCGGCGGCGCTCGCCGGCTGGCATGACAGCGCCTCCGATTTGCTGCCGCTCCAGCCCGCGGCGCTGGCGCGCAACCTCGCCCTCTTCCGCGGAAGCTATGCCGGCATCGTCCACGCGCGGCTGACGGACCAAGCCCTCAATCCGCTGGTCAACCTGGTCCTCACCGGTCCCGAGACCCTCGGGCTGATGCTGCTCGGCATGGCCGGCCTGCGCAGCGGCTTCCTGACCGGGGCCTGGGACCGGCGTCTCTATGCCAGGATCGCGTGGATCGGCATCGGGATCGGCGTGGCGGCGCATGCGGCGATCGCCTGGCGGACGATCCACGGCGGCTTTTCGGCGACGGCCGTCTTCGCGGATTATATGCTGGTCTCGATACCCTTCCGGCTGGTCATGACCGCCGGCTATGCGGCCCTGATCATCCTGCTCGGGCGGCAAGGCGGCGCCCTCGCCCGCCGCATCGGCGCCGCCGGCCGGGCGGCCTTCACCAATTATCTCGGCACCAGCCTGATCGCCTCGACCCTCTTCTACGGCTACGGCCTCGGCCTCTACGGCCGCCTCGACCGCGTCCAGGCATGGCTTGTCGTCCCCCTCGTCTGGATGCTGATCCTCGCCTGGTCGAAGCCATGGCTCGGCCGCTTCCGCTACGGGCCGTTCGAATGGCTGTGGCGCTCGCTGGCCCGCTTCTCGCCGCAGCCGATGCGGCGGGCCGCTGCCTGACTGCTAGATGTCTTTGTTACCGCATTGCTTTTTGCGAAAAGCCGGTACCCACCTTTTCGCGCAACGCTCTAGGCGCGGTGGCGCTGGCGGAGCGGATTGGCCTCGGCGTCGAGCATGGCCATGGTCTTGGTATAAAGCGGCCGCAGCCGCGCCACTTGCGGGGTCAGCTCGTCCGGGAAGAAGCGGCCCTCGATCGCGCGGCGGGCGCCGACCTCGATCTCCTCGGCGAGCGCGCCGAGCGGCTCGGCGCCGAACTGGCGCGCCTCGGACTTCATCGTATGGGCGGGCAGGACGAGGCCGGATGTGTCGCGGGCATGCATCGCCGCCTCGATCTTCGCGACCGCTTTTTCCCCATCCTCGCGAAAATAGCTCAGGATTCGTGCGAAACCGGCGCCGAGTTCGGCCCGTGTCCGCACGAAAAAGTCCCAGTCCACCAGCAGCAGGGATTCTTCGTCCATCTCGTCCACAAGGTCATCCTAGGCGCCGCGGGTAAACGCGCGGTTGACGAGATCAGCGTTTGCGGTCGTACGGATTGTGCGCGCCGCGCAGGGTCAGGCGGACCGGAACCGCGCCGAAGCCGAGCTCGCGCCGCATCGAATTGACGAGGTAGCGCTGGTAGCTGTCGGGCAAAGCATCGAGCCGGGTACCGAAGACGACGAAGGCCGGCGGCCTGGTGTTCACCTGGGTGATGTAGCGCAGCTTGATCCTCTTGCCGCTCGGCGCCGGCGGCGGATTCTTCTCCACCGCCTCCTCGAACCAGCGGTTGAGCTGGCCGGTCGACACCCGCTTCGACCAGATCTCGCGGGTCTCGAAGGCGGCGGCGAGGAGCTGGTCGAGCCCCTTGCCGGTGCGCGCGGAGACGGCGAGCAGGGGCACGTCGGGCGCCTGCGACAGCCCGTCGGCGAGCGCGGCGCGAATCCCCTGGAACAGCCGGCTGTGATCCTCGGCCAAATCCCATTTGTTGATCGCGATGACGAGCGCGCGGCCTTCCTGCAGCACCCGATCGGCGATCCTGAGGTCCTGCGCCTCCAGCCCCAAAGTGCCGTCGAGCAGCAGCACCACGACTTCGGCGAAATCGACGGCGCGGCGGGCGTCGGCGACGGAGAGCTTCTCGAGCTTGTCCTGGACCTTCGCTTTCTTGCGCATGCCGGCAGTGTCGATGAGCCGCACCGGACGTCGCTGGCCGTCAGGGGCCTGCCAGGCCCATTCGATCGCGATCGAATCGCGGGTGATGCCGGCCTCCGGCCCGGTGATCAGCCTCTCCTCCTCGAGCAGGCGGTTGATCAGGGTCGACTTGCCGGCATTGGGACGGCCGACGATCGCCAGCTTCAGCGGCCCCTCTTCGTCCGCCTCCCCCTCCTCCGCATCCTCCTCGTCGCGCTCGATGATCGGCTGGAGATGCTCGAACAGGTCGCCGACGCCTTCGCCATGCTCGGCGCTGATCGGCACCGGCTCGCCGAGGCCGAGCGACCAGGCGTCGAGCACGCCGCTCTCGCCGGCGCGCCCCTCGGCCTTGTTGGCGGCGAGGATGACCGGCGTCGTGCTGCTGCGGAGCCAGCGCGCAATCTCCTCGTCGAGGGGGGTCAGGCCGGCGCGCGCGTCGACCAGGAACAGGGCAACGTCGGCCTCGTCGAGGGCGGCGACGGTCTGGGCGCGCATCCGGCCGGGTAGGCTCTGCGGATCCTCATCCTCCCAGCCGGCGGTGTCGATCACCCGGAAGTCGAGGCCGAGCAGGCTCGCCTCCCCCTCGCGGCGGTCGCGGGTCACGCCCGGGCGGTCGTCGACCAGAGCGAGCTTCCTGCCGACCAGCCGGTTGAACAGGGTCGACTTGCCGACATTGGGGCGGCCGATGATGGCGACGGTGGGGAGGCGGGGCATGGCCGGCTGCCCTGCCGCCTCCCCCCGCCCGGGTCAACCGGCGCGATTCAGCGCCAGGCGCTCAGCTCGCCATTGTCGTGGAGGACGTAGAGCGTGTTGTTGGCGACGATCGGCTCCAGCGAGATCGGCATCTTCGTGTCCTGGGTCGACTGGATGGTGCCGTCGGCGGCGGCGACGCTGACCAGCTGGCCCGAGGAATTGGCCACGATAAGCCGTCCGCCGGCGAGGACCGGGCCTACCCAGTTCACCTCGCCCTTCTTCTTCTTCACGTTGCGGAAGGCCGGCAGCTGGGTGATCCAGCGGATATGGCCGGTGGTGCGCTGGATGCAGAGCAGCTGCTCCTGGTCGGTGACGACGAAGATCCAGTCGCCCGCGACCCACGGCGTCGAAATGCCGGCAACGTTGATCTCCCAGACGCGCTGGCCGGTGATCAGCTCGATCGCGACCATCCGGCCGCCGGCGCCGATCGCATAGACGCGGCCGCCTTCGATGACCGGGCTGGCGTCGATGTCGGAGAGCGAGGTGACGGTGGTCGAGATGCTGGTGCGGGCGAGCGCGTCCTGCCAGACGACCTGGCCGTTCTCGTAGCGGAACGCGGTGAGCTCGCCGGAGGAGAAGCCGGCGACGACCGTTCCCTGCGCCGCGGCCGGAGCGGCGGCGCCGAGCACGCCGGCGATCTCGACCGCGCCCGAGCCGGTCCAGCGGGTGGTGCCGTCGGCCGGGTTCAGCGCGAACATCTGGTTGTCCTGGCTGATCACATAGACATTGTCGTTGGCGATGGTCGGCGCACCGCGCAGCGGAGCGCCGGGGCGGACGGTCCAGAAGATGCCGCCCTTGGCGGCGTCGAGCGCCGCCGCATAGCCGCTGCCGTTGGTCGCGTAGAGGCGGCCGTCGGCATAAGCGACGCCGCCGCCGAACAACGTGCCGGAGCGCGCGGCCGCGCCGCGCACCTGGGTCTGCCAGATGGTCGCGCCATTCTCCGGATTGATCGCCCGGACCACCGCGTCGGTGTCCATCGTGAAGATCCTGCCGTCCGCATAGACCGGCGAGGCGGCGAGCTGCACCTTGTTGCCGCTGCCATGGCCGATGCTCACCCGCCAGGCCTGGCCGAGCGACGGCCCGAGGGCGGGATGCCCCATCGACTTGGACGCACTGCCGCCGGGCTGCGCCCATTCGGTATTGGCGACCGGCGCCGGCAGGATCACGGGCACTGAGGCGAGCGCGGGATCGACCTCGACCGCCGCTTCGTTCGACAGCACCGAGATCCGTTCGCCGACCGTCGGCGTATTATGCTTCTTGCCCTTGTGCAGGACGCTGCAGCCGCCGAGCACGCTCATCGCGGCGAGGGCCAGAATCAGTCGCTTCATCGATTGCCTTCCTGAGTTGCGCCGGTCGCGGCCGTATCCTGGACGGCGTCGACGCCGAGCGAGCCCGCCATCTGCATCGCGCGGGAGCGGATCGAATCCGGCACCTTCTTGTCCTTGGCGACGGCGGCGAACAGCCTGCCGGCCTCCTGCGGACGGTTGAGCTTCAAATAGGCGCTGGCGACCATCTCGCCCGCGCTTCCGAACCAGGGCGCGCCGGGCACCGCCAGCGGCTTCAGCCGGTCGACCACCTGCTGCGGCGGCAGCTGGTCGAGCTGGAGCGCGGTCATCCGCACCAGGGCCGCGTCGCGATAAGGCTGGGCGAGCGAGCTGTCGTCGGCGACCTGCTTGAACAGGGCCACCGCCTGGGCCGGCTGGCGGGCGTCGGAGGCCATGTCGGCCTGGGTGAGCAGGGCGGCGGCGCGATAGCCGTCGACGCCGGACTTGGCGAGCTGGTCGAGCTTCGACCGGGCGGCCGACTTGTCGCCCGCGGAAATGTCCTCGAAAGCGGAGATCAGGGTCTCGCCCCGCGACCCGGACTTGAGCTCGCGCTGGTTCATCCACCAGATGATCCCGCCGATCGCGGCGATGAACAGGATGATGCCGGCGATGATCAGCTTGCCGAAGCGCTTCCAGAGGCCGAGCATCTGGTCCCGCCGCAGCTCCTCGTCCACCTCGCGGTAAAAGGTTTCGTTGTCGATCGGCTTCAGCGCCAAGTTGAATCTCCAGATGTGAAAGGCGCCGGCCCCCGCCGCCGCCCCATCGCCCAGCCCGCCGGTACGCAGGATGAACGGATGCGACCTCTACCGGGGCCCGCGGCGCAACGGAAGGTTACTTTTTCGTGCGGTAGAGCTGATCCTCGCCCGGAAAGGCGCGGGAACGCACTTCGGCGGCATAAGCGGCGGCGGCGTCGCCGATCCGGGTGCCGAGATCGTCATAGCGTTTGACGAATCGCGGCGTCCGCTCGAACAGGCCGAGCATGTCCTCGGTGACGAGCACCTGGCCGTCGCAGCTCGGCGAGGCGCCGATGCCGATGGTGGGACAGGCGACGGCGCGGGTCGCTTCCGCCGCGATCTCCTCCATCACCCCTTCGAGGACGAGCAGGAAGCAGCCGGCCTCGGCGACGGCGCGGGCGTCGGCGAGGATCTTGTTCGCTTCGGCCTCGCTCCTGCCGCGGGCGCCGTAGCCGCCGAGCGCGTTGACCGCCTGCGGCGTCAGGCCGACATGGCCGATCACCGGAATGCCGCGGACGGCCAGGAAGGCGATCGTCCCGGCCATCGCCTCGCCGCCCTCCAGCTTCACCGCCGCCGCGCCGGTCTCCTTGAGGATGCGCGCGGCGCTCTCGAAGGCCTGTTGCGGGCTCGCCTCGTAGGAGCCGAACGGCATGTCGATCGCCACCAAAGCATGCCAGGAGCCGCGCACCACCGCGGCGCCATGGGCGCACATCAGCTCGAGCGTGACCGGCACCGTCGACGGCAGGCCGTAAATCACCTGGCCGAGGCTGTCGCCGACCAGCAGCAGGTCGCAATGCGGATCGAGCAGCTGCGCCATCCGCGCCGTATAGGCGGTGAGCATGACGATCGGCTCGCCGCCTTTCATCGCCGCCAGCTTCGGCACCGTCAGCCGCTTCATCGGCGACGGCACCGGATGGGCGCGGCTGGTCGACGTATCGAGCGTGTGGGTCACCGACATGGCGGGCTCTCTAGCCGGTCGCCCGCTCCAAGGCAAAAAGGGCGGATGGTAGGCTGCAGTTATATTGACAACAGCAAACCTTATATGTACTTTGTATAAGTTATAACGGAGGTCTTATGGCGAAATATGATGGGCTAGCCCGCTTTCTCGTGGAGGTTGAGGACGATTCGGTCACTTTGAAGTTCGATAAGGTATCAGAACTTGTCCCCGGGGGGCTCCCCGCAAGTGCGTATGATTATCGGCCATGGTGGGCGAATCGATATGACGGACAGGGATCCCAAAACCAAGGTTGGCAGTCGGTTGGGTGGGAAACGAGTGATGTGGACATGCAACGGGGAGTGGTGACGTTCAAGCGCTCAGTGAAGCGGCGCTCCGACTTCAAAGACTCTCCCTACGTCAAGCCTCTAACCATCGCTGACGCGAAGGCGGGTCTCGCTGCCCATTTTGGTGTAACTCAAGACAATATTGAAATCGTGGTGCGCGGCTAGCCTATTCCCACTCGATCGTGCCGGGCGGCTTCGACGTATGGTCGTAGACGACGCGGTTGATGCCGCGGACCTCGTTGATGATCCGGGTCGCGACGCGGCCGAGGAAGGCGGGGTCGAACGGAAAGGCGTCGGCGGTCATGCCGTCGGTCGAGGTCACGGCGCGCAGGGCGCAGACATATTCGTAGGTGCGGGCGTCGCCCATCACGCCGACCGTCCGCACCGGCAGCAGCACGGCGAAGGCCTGCCAGATCGCGTCGTATAGGCCGGCGGCGCGGATCTCCTCGAGATAGACGGCGTCGGCCTTGCG